>JBFHVA010000157.1:0-8601 GCA_041589735.1 Gammaproteobacteria bacterium
AACCTTTCCGACGCGATGACATGAAATAATGCAAGCTGTCGTCGCGTTGTCATTGGTAGAAAGTCGGATTACCTCTCCAGAGTCGACAAGTAGTCAAAAAGATTCTGCAGCTCCTCGGCTCTCATGGGATTTTTCTTGCACGCCGTAAATGGAACCCGGGTTTTTCGAACGCGCTCTTTCAGCTCTATCGTCTCCGGATGATCGCTGACCCAGGTCGCTTGCGGATCTTTCAGAAATTCCAGTATCCACTCTTTACTGTGCCGCTTGGTAACGTCGGCGAGCCCCGGCCCAACCAACCTGCTTCCGTCAACGCGATGGCAGCTCTTGCAGTCTCCTTGCTGCATGCTGTTGAAAATCTCCTCGCCTTTTGCCGCATCCGCCCACGAGGGAAACGCACCTAGCAGGTAGAACAACGAAGCGCCAACATAAAAAAATATCTTCATAATCATCTCCAGGCTTCGATCTCAAGCCCCACTTCAAAGCGCAGGCATGACGAAGATACGCGAAAAATGAGCGGGCGGCGCCCTTGGCATACCCGCTACGCCAAAACACCGACGGATTTCATGGAACAGACCCGACAAGGCTATGGGTCATGAGTAACTGCCATCAGAGACTTAGATTCCATGAAAAGCCCCTTTTCCCGAAGTCGGGTGTGATCGACGAGGGGATCGCCTTGCGCGTGCTTACCCAAGCTCTACAAGATCCCAGGCTCGATCGCGTGTAGCCGCGGGTCCTCGAGACGCTGGCGGCGATGCTCAGCGGCGTACAGAGTCCGCCAGTCATTTATTAATCGCCATCGGCTTGCCGAGCGCCGTCGCGTCCGGCTCCACGCCGAGTCGCGGTTCGGCGGGCGCTCGCCTCGATGCCGATCGCTCGGGCGCGCTTCAGATTGCCGAACAGGCTTTATCCAGAATCTCCAGCGTGTCGGAAAAGTCGTTCTCCGTGTGCACCGCGGAGACGAAGCGGCGCACGTTGGGCAGCACGTAGACGCCGCGCTCAAGCAGGGCGAGATCCAGCGCCTTCGAGCGCTCCAGGTCGCTCGCCAGCATGTCCATCTGATTGCGCGGATCTTTGTCCGCGAAAAGAAATTGCCAGAAGGACGCGCGTCCGGTGACCCGGGCGGGAAGGCCGTGACGATCGAGCACGCCCTGCATCTCGCGGTAGAAATTCTCGGCGCGGGCGTTGAGCGCCTCGTGGAAACCAGGCTCGCCAACCACCTCCAAGGTGGCGAGTGCGGCGGCCGATGCCACCGGGTTGCCGTGCAGTGTGCCGTTGATGTAGGCGTAATCGGTTTTGCCTTTGTGGCGCGGGTTGGTGCGGTCGATGATCGCTTCGCGCCCGGCGACGCAGCCCAGGGGCCCGCCGCCGCCGACTATCTTGCCGTAAGAGGCGAGGTCCGGCTTCACCCCGAAGAACTCCTGAGCACCGCCCAGGGCCAGGCGAAAACCGGTGACCACCTCGTCGAAAATCAGCAGCACGCCGTTCTCGTCCGCAATGCGGCGCAACCCGGCAAGAAAATCATCGCGGGGAAAAATCACCCGTTGCACCGGCTCGACAATAATTGCGGCGAGTTCCCCGCGGTGAGCGCGCACGATCTCTTCGGCGACCTGGAGATCGTTGTAGGGCGCAATCAGCATGGTCTCTTTCAGCGGCGCCGGCACGCCGCCTGAATCCGAAGACGCCTGGGGATAATTAGCGGGGCCAGTGGGAAACTGGCTGAAGGAGGCGTAGTCATGATTGCCGTGGTAGGCGCCCTCGAATTTGAGGATCTTCTCTCTTCCGGTGAACGCGCGGGCAATACGCATGGCATAGGCGGTAGCTTCCGAGCCCGTGGTGGTATACACCAGCTTTTCCGCGCAGGGGATGAGTTCGCTCAACCGATCGGCAAGCTCAATAGCGGTGGAGTTCAGGGTGCCGAAAAAGTGTAGGCCTTTAGCCGCCTGGTGCTGCACCGCCTCCACCACCTTGGGGTGGTTGGCGCCAAGGATGTTGGCGCCCGCGCCGCAGACGTAGTCGATGTATTCACGGCCGTCGGCCGAGATCAGGCGCGCGCCGCGGGCGTCGTCGATGACGAATCGCAAATGCTCCGGCAGCGAATAGCCGCCGAGGCCGGCGCCGGGCAAGGCGCGCTCGGCCCGCTCATAGAGTCCGTCCTGAAGGCTGGCCGATTTGGTCGCTGCTGTCTCCATTTAAATCTCCTCGAATTTTTCAGGCGCGCGGTGGTTCGCTCCCGGCGTCATACTTCGGCTCGCTCACGACCCAGGCAGTCCGCGGCTCACCGAGCACCGTCACTTCCAGCTCAGTGCCAGCCTCCGCGTGTTCGGCTGTCATAAACGCAATGTTTGACTAGGTCAGATCCCTTCAGTTCGTGTCGATAAGACCCTGACGTAGCGGTGAAAATTAATGGATCTGCCTCTTGAATTTCTGCCCTGGAGCCGACTATTGTCACTCCGCCGACCGGCACTCGGCAGTTAAAGGGCCATTATGCGTAACCCGCCAGGGAAAGTGTTATGGCCTTTAAACGCAACCGAGTCCTCCCAGTCATTCAGGTCTGTCTCCAATATCAGGATCGCTCCACATGAGCCGACGCTCTTCCACATTGGCGCTGCTCGCCATCGGGCTCATCTGGGGATCGACCATTCCGTTCACCAAGATTGCGGTGTCTTCCGGGCATCAGCCGCTTGGCCTCATCTTCTGGCAGCTTCTATTCTCCTCCATCGTTCTATCCGCCATTTCCATTGTTCGCAGAGTAAAGCCGGTACTCAACCGCCGCTCGCTGCTTTATTTTCTCGTCATCGGACTGATCGGGACGATTCTGCCCAACAGCTTCTCCTATCTCGCCGCGGCGCAGCTTCCGGCCGGAGTGATGGCAATCATCATTGCCTCGGTGCCGATGTTCTCGCTGACAATTGCCAACACCCTTCGCATCGAACGCTTTTCGCTCATTCGCTCCACCGGCGTGCTGCTGGGCGCGGCGGCGGTCGCGATTCTGATCCTTCCGGAGACCAGCCTGCCGGAACCGGAAAAATCGATTTTCGTCCTGGTGGCCCTGGTGGCGCCGTTTTGCTACGGCGCGGAGGGAAACTACATCGCCGCTCGGGCGCTGCGCGAGGTGGATGCGGTGACTACGCTGCTTGGCGCCTCGGTGCTCGGCACCTTCATCGCTGCGCCGCTGGCGCTGGCCAGCGGCACCTGGGTAGATCTGTTCGCGCCGTGGAGCGCGCCGGAATGGGCGCTGCTTTTCTCCTCGCTGTTTCACGTCGCCGCCTACTCCGGTTACATCTGGCTGGTGAGCATGGCCGGCCCCGTTTTCTCCAGCCAGGTCGCTTACGTGGTGACGCTGGCGGGCGTGCTCCTGAGCGCGCTCATCTTGAGCGAGAGCTATTCGGGCTGGGTGTGGATGGCGCTGATTCTGATGCTCGCGGGACTCGCCCTGGTTCAGCCGCGCGCAGCGGAGCAGCGGTCCCGGAGTTGATTATTTGACTATTAGATATATTGTGGCCAATCCGGACCGATTTCAGTCGGGAGACGATAGTCAAATAATCAACTCCGGGACCTTCGGCCCACCATGTCTTTAGCTACCGAGCAACAATCATCGCCCGAAACCGTGCGGGCAGCGCTCAAGTTCCTCGCCGATAAAGAGAGCGTCGCGGTCTACGTCGCTTCCGTCGGCGGCGGCGCGGTGCCCGAGCACGAGGGCAACTTCGTCATGCAGCCGGTGCCGATTCACAACGGCCGCGTCCGGCATAGAGCCTTCAGCTTGGACCGGGAAGGATTCGTGCTGGTACCCCAAATAACTCAGGTCAGCGACTTCTACGACGACGAGGAAATCGCCAACGTCTACGAGGACGAGGTGAAGTCGCTGGTCAAAGACATGACCGGTGCCCGCCGGGTCGAGATCTTCGACCATACCCGCCGCGCGGTCTCAGACGACATCCGCAAGGCGCGGATGATCCGTGAGCCCGCCTCCACCGTGCACAACGACTATACCGCGCGCTCTGCGCCGAAGCGGCTGCGGGATCATTTTGTCCATGCGCCGGACGAGGCCGAAAACCTCCTCGAGCGGCGCTTCGCCATCGTCAACGTCTGGCGCTCGATCCAGGGCACGGTGCAAACCGGACCGCTGGCGCTTTGCGACGCTTCAAGCGTCGCGGCCGGCGATCTGGTCCCGGTGACGAGAAAGGCCAGGGACCGCATCGGCGAGATTCAGATGGCGCTCTACAGCCCCGGCCAGCGCTGGTACTACTTTCCCCGGATGACCATGGACGAAGCGCTGCTGATCAAGACCTACGACTCTGAAAGCGACGGCCGCGCCCGCTTTACCATCCATACCTCGTTCGAGGACCCTACTGTCCCCGCCGGTGCGCCCTCCCGGCAGAGCATAGAGACCCGCTGCTTCGTTTTCTTTTGAAACGCAGGGACGCCCGCGGTTTTTCAACCAGCCGACCGGCGCTTTTCTCAACGCGCCCCGGTGAGCGAGCCGCGCCGCGCTTGAGTCAACCAGCAGAAATAGGGATTTAGGCTCGGGTCGTCTTCACTCGTGCCAGCGGGTTCACGCCTGCGAGGGCGGCGCCCACAATGGGCAGGAGCACCACCCACCAGCGCAGGCCCAGCCAGCCGCTGCCTCCGATACCGTCTAGAGCGAGAAAGGAAAGTCCGCCGCAGACCAGAACGGCGCCGGCGATCTGCCGCCACGCCGCCGCCGGCATACCGGAGCCGCCGCGTTCGAACACCCCGAAAACCAGCGCCAGGGGTATCAGCAGGAGCAGATAGAGCCCCATCCACAGCGGGCGCGCCCCCCACCACGCGCCGGATCCCGGCTCCAGGGTGAGTCCCACGTTCCCCAGCTGAATCGCTATCCCGACGATCAGGGTGGAGGCGGTGAGATGCCATAGAAATATGGTCATGATCATGCCGTTCACCAGCACCGTGGCGGTCCACGGACGCGCACGCTCCAGCCAGCGTCGCATCGGCGCCTCGAACGCCAGCGCGAGCCCGATCTGGATCATGCCGAGCAGCAGCATCGGAAGCTTGGGCGGCAGCGAGTTGCTCACCCCCTCGCCGGGCACGCTCACCATGCTCAGCGGGTGGGGGCCGAGGGCAACAAGTCCGATCAGGATGATAAGCCCGGCCGCGGTCCACCAAAGCGCATTCGCCCCGGACTGAAACTTTCCGTCCCGCCAGGCGTAACCCAGCTGGTGCACCGCCAGCCAGATGAAGGCGTAGTTGAACCAGCCGACCGCCTTCAGATCGGCGGCGAAGAACAACACGTCGTCCATCGCCACCGCGGCGGCCAGCACCCAGAAAGACTTCATACCGAAGCGCTGCCAGGCCGCATAGGTCAGCGGCACCAGCACAACGACACCGACGTAGACCGCGAGAAACCAGATGGGGATGAGTGATATCTGCGAGCCGTACTTCACCGTTTGGGGCTGAGCGCCGCTTAAGTGCGCGCCGATCCCCAGCAGCGCCCAGACCACCAGCAGGGGCAGCACCGGACCGGCGAGCCGCTGGAGCCGACCGTTGAGCCAGTCGGCATAGCTCCTACCGTCGCGCGCGGCGGCCTTCCACGATACGCCGTTGGAGTAGCCGCCGACGAAGAAGAACACCGGCATCACCTGGAACACCCAGGACAGCAGCTGCGTCCAGCGCTGGTACTCCAGCATGCTGCCCAGGGTGAGCCGCCCATCCACCACGTAAGGCGCCGCCACCAGCCAGTGCCCGGAGATGACCATCAGGATCGAAACCGCGCGCAGAAAATCCACGTAACGGTTGCGGGACTCGGGCGTTCGGGCGGCGACGTCGACGGCCCGGTTCCAGAGCCTGAAATTAGCGAAGGACATGAGAAATAAAATAGGACTTCACGGGAGATCCGGCCAGAGGTATCAACAAAAAAGAAACGTGCCCGCGGGATTTGCGCGCTCCTGATACGACTCGGATTCGGGGAAACCTGCATCTTGCTTCTTAAGAGTCTTCACTCCTAACTGGACGGCCGGCCGTTTCGGCACTAACGTAACGGCTCCTTCATACCGGGATTCAATTTCATGCTCGAACAGGCGCGCGCCGAACTGGCGCCCACCGGCGTGCTTCGCGCCGGCATCAATCTCTCCAACTTTCTGCTGGTCACCGGCAAAAGCGCATCAGGAGACCCCGAAGGCGTATCCCCGGACATGGCCCGCGCGGTGGCAGACCGCTTAGGCGTTCCGGTCAAGTACGTTACTTTCAAAACCCCCGGCGAACTCGCGGACGCCGCCACCCAGGACCTATGGGACATCGGCAACATCGGCGCCGAGCCGGAGCGCGCCAAGACCATCACCTTCACCGCCGCCTACTGTGAAATCGAATCCACCTATCTGGTGCCCGCGGACTCTCCTATTCAGTCCGTCGAGGAGGTGGACCGAAAGGGCGTGCGCATCGCGGTCTACGGTCGCGCCGCCTATGGCTTGTGGCTGGCGGACAACATAAAAAACGCGGAGCTGGTCAAGACCGACGGTATGGATGCGTCCTTCGATCTTTTCGTGAAGGAAAAGCTGGACGCGCTGGCGGGCCTGCGGCCGCGGCTGATTAAAGACGTGGAAAAGCTTCCGGGGTCACGGCTGCTCGAGGGCAAATTCAGCGCAGTACAGCAGGCCATTGGCACTAAACCCGATCGCAAGGCCGGCATCGATTTCCTGCGCGGCTTCGTCGAGGAGGCCAAAGCCAGCGGCCTGGTGAAAAGCCTGATCGAGAAACACGGTGTTCAGGGCCGCCTCACGGTGGCACCGGCGGCGAAGTGAAGGGGCCTTTCAGAACGTCCAGGCCCCGTCTCTTCTTTCCCGAAACGGCTTCGGCTATTTCGCCGGCAGCGTTTGGGTGTAGGCGAGAATATCCACCAGCGTCTGCGTAGGCAGAACCCGCAGAGCCGGCATCGGCATGCCGGGCTGCCCGTTGCGGATTTTGTGCAGCGTTTCCCATGGGTTCGCGCTGGCGACGGTTCCGATATATTCGGGATCGTCGGCGTCATGGAAGTTGATCGCCTTTCCGTCGAAGCCGTGGCATGCGGCGCAGATGTTCTGGTAGTAGCGCTCGCCAGCGGCAGCGTCACCGCGGACGCGCTTCGTATTCGCGTCAATGTACATGTCCACGTCGTGCTGGCCGCGGGTAACGAACAACGCGATGAACTGCATGTTCTCCAGCGGGATCATCTCGTGGGTGTACCTGTGGGTGTCGTCCATCAGGATCTTGTGGATGCGTTTCGGATCGGCGCCGATCATCGATCGAAGCCCGGCAATTCCCGAGTAGTGCGATCCCTTCGCGTAGGCTCCGTCCTTACCCTTGTAGTCCCAGCCGTGACATTCCTTGCAGCGCCAGGTGGATGCACCCTTTTGTTTGCCCGCGGAAGGGTACTTGGGATGGGTGGCCTCGGGTTTAGCGCGGGCGAGAGCGCTGTACCAGTTGTCGTACATTCTGCCGCCGAAACCCACCTTCCAGTCCTCGGTAGGCGCCATGGGTACCGTTCCCATCCAGTCTCCGGCCGCGTTCAGATGCTCGGTCTTTCCCTCCTCGTCCGCAAAGGCAACTCCGCAGACGATAGCGGATGCCGCCGCGATGGCTACAAGTCCTGGGATTCTCGATCGCTTTGGTTTTCCGCGTATGTTCATGGTGGGATCTCCGGTAGTGATTATGAGGTATCGTTATTTCGGGCGCCCAAGAGGAGCCAATAGTTTTCTACTAGCCTATATCTGAGATATAAGTTCTGATCTGGATCAGGCAAAGACGTTCGGCATTGCGCGCGGATCGGGTTACCAATCGACGAATGACCGCTTTCGATTCAACCCATGCAAGTTGCCCAGGAATCTGAGCTTTGAACGCGCGGCACACGCCCACTGACCATGGCGACACTATGCCCGGCTCGACCAACCTGCCGCTGAAGGGGCGCTTCCGCCGGGACGGTTTTCTATCCCCGGTGTCACTTCTGTACGAGCGCGAAGCAACGGAGCACCGTGTGCGCATGGAGGAGGCGGAAGCGGAATTCGGCCGCCTCCATTACAAAGCGAAAATCCACACTGTCTTTTCAGACGCGGCCAGGCTCGCCATCGACCCGAGGGTGCTGGACGTGGTGCAGCAACTCATCGGCCCGCACATCCTGCTGTTCGACGTCACCTACATCGTCAAGGAACCGCACACCGAGGCTTTCGTCAGCTGGCATCAGGATCTGACCTACTGGGGATTCTCCGGCGACGATCAGGTCTCCATGTGGCTCGCGCTCTCGCCGGCGAACGAGGAGAGCGGCTGCATGCGCATGGTGCCGGAAAGCCACGCAGCCGGGCGTTTGCGTCACCAGGACACGGTTGATCGGAACAACGTGCTGCACCGGGGTCAGACGGTGCGCGATGTGGACGAGCAGCGCGCCGTGTCGTGTCCGCTGCGCCCGGGAGAAGCCTCGTTTCATCACGGCTGGACGCTGCATGCATCGCTGCCCAATCGATCCGACTACCGACGAATTGGACTCAACGTGCAATACCTCGCACCGTCCATGCGCCAGCTGGTCAATCCGCACGAGACCGCATTACTGGTGCGGGGCGCGGATCGGTTCGGCCACTTCGCCCCCGACGTCCTCGC
>JBFHVA010000158.1:0-8460 GCA_041589735.1 Gammaproteobacteria bacterium
CAGCGGCGACACCGTGAGCCGCGTCTACGTGGAAGAAGCCTGCGACGCCAACCGGGAACTCTACGTGGGCATGATCGTCGATCGCGCAAGCGCCAGGGTCACTCTAATTTATTCAAGCGAAGGCGGCACCGACATTGAAGTACAAGTGGCCAAGAATCCAGAGAAGGTTGAGCGAGTTGCCATCGACCCCGAAGAGGGACTTTCGTCCTCCGACGCGCGGCAGGTGGCGGCAAAGCTCGGGCTCGAGGGCATCGCGGCTGACGCTCTGGAGCGTGTACTGCTCGGCGTTTACGAAGCCTTTATCGATCTCGACGCCTCGCTGGTAGAGCTCAATCCCTTGGGCGTCACCCGGGACCATAAGCTGCTGGCGCTCGACGCGAAAATGAGCTTCGACGACAACGCGCTATTCCGCCACAAGCAGATCACCGATCTTCGGGACCGTGAGGATGCCGGCAGGCTGGAACGTGCGCGGCACGGGTTCAACTATATCAAGCTGGACGGAAACATCGGCTGCCTGGTTAACGGAGCAGGTCTCGCTATGGCCACCATGGATATGGTCAAGGCCAGCGGGGGCAAGCCCGCGAACTTTCTTGACGTGCCACCGGTGGCGACCCGTGAGCAAATCTCCGAAGCCTTCAAGCTGATCCTCTCTGATTCCGACGTTGCCGCCGTTCTGGTCAACGTTATCGGTGGCGGCATCACCCGCTGCGATGCGGTGGCAGACGGAATTGCGTCCGCCTACCAGGCCATCAGCCGGCGTGTGCCTCTGGTGGTGCGATTCGAGGGCACCAATCGGGATCTGGGAAAGAAGACGCTACGCGACACCGGCGTGGATTTTATTCCCGCCGACACCCTGGTGGACGCCGCCAACAAGGTGGTTCGCGCCGCGGGAGGCCGCTGATGGCTATCCTCGTCAACGCAGAGACCAAAGTGATTTGCCAGGGAATCACCGGTGCCCAGGGCACCTTCCACTGCGAGCGATCGATCGCCTACGGCACTCGGATGGTAGCGGGGGTCACCCCGGGCAAAGGCGGCACCAAGCACCTCTATCTGCCGGTATTCGACCGCGTGTCGGAAGCTGTCGAGGCAACCGGCGCGAATGCCACCGTCATCTTCGTGCCGCCGGCCCATGCTGCCGAGGCAATCATTGAGGCCATCAACGCCGATGTGGAGCTCATCGTTTGCATTACCGAAGGGATCCCGGTGCTCGACATGGTGCGGGTGCGCCGCGCGCTGGAAAATTCCGAGTCCAGGCTCGTCGGGCCAAACTCACCTGGGATCATCACCCCGGGAGAATGCAGGATCGGCATCATGCCGGGGCTCATTCACCGTCGCGGGAAGGTGGGAATCGTCTCGCGCTCCGGCACCCTCACTTACGAAGCCGTTGCGCAGACCAGCACGGTCGGACTCGGGCAGTCTACCGTCATCGGTATTGGGGGCGATCCCGTCGTCGGAATGTCCTATATCGATTGCCTGAAATTGTTTCTTGCCGACGACGAGACCGAGTGCGTACTTCTCATCGGCGAGATCGGCGGTACCGCCGAGGAGGCGGCAGCAGAGTACCTGCGCGCTGAGAAACCTAAAAAGCCCGTCGTCGGTTTTATCGCAGGAGTGACCGCACCGCCCGGAAGGCGCATGGGTCACGCCGGCGCAATCATTTCCGGCGGCAGTGGCGGCGCGGAGGAAAAAATCGAGGCGTTCAAGCGGGCGGGCGTAAAAGTTCCGGAGTCGCCTGCGGTTATCGGCGCTACGGTGGCCGCGGCGCTCAAATAGGTAACGGGCGTTCGGGCTCGGCCAAACGCCTTTGTTCCTGATTCTCCAACACGACGGGTTCAGTCCAGATCCTCAAAGGAAGAATGCCGATGTCCGGCAGTCAAAAAGAACTTAAGAAACGGCGCCACCCCGGATCGGGAAAACGGCGTGGACGGACAAAGACCAAGGGACGCCAGGTCGACGCCGACGCTTTGGATCAGGTCCGAAATCTGTTAGGGGAACGTCCCCGTCAGCGAGACCTGCTGATCGAGTATTTGCACCTCATACAGGATGCGCATCACTGCCTGTCCGCAGAGCATCTTGCGGCTCTGGCGGAAGAAATGCGCATCCCGATGGCCGAGATCTACGAGACCGCAACCTTTTATGCTCATTTCGACGTCTTGAAGGAAGGCGAAGCTCCGCCCCCGGCGGTCACCGTCCGGGTTTGCGACAGCATTACCTGCGAGATGATGGGCGCGAAATCGCTGCTTGACTCGCTGGCGAAGAAAGCCGGTAAAAGTTTTCGCGTGGTACGCGCACCGTGCATGGGTCGATGCGACACTGCGCCGGTGGCCGAGGTGGGTCATTATCATGTGGATAACGCAACCGTCGACATCGTCACCAAAGCTGTCAAGGCTGGGCACCTGCATCCCGAGATGCCCAAATATCGGAATTTCGAAGCGTACGTGGCGGATAAGGGCTACGCTTTGCTGCGATCCTGTCTCGCCGGCGAGCGGGAATTCGAAACCATCGCCAAGACCCTCGACGACGCCGGCCTGAGAGGACTGGGGGGCGCAGGATTTCCTACCGGGCGAAAATGGCGCATCGTCCGCGATTATCCTGCGCCGCGGCTGATGGCGGTCAACGCCGATGAGGGTGAGCCCGGCACCTTCAAAGATCGGTATTACCTGGAGCGGGATCCGCACCGTTTTCTCGAAGGCGCGCTGATCGCCGCGTGGGCGGTGGAAGCGAAAGCCGTTTACATCTATCTACGCGACGAGTATCCGGCCATACGCGGGCTCCTGCTGCAAGAGATCCCGAAGGTCGAAGCCGCGGACCTCACCGGCCACACGAAAATTATTCTTCGTCGTGGCGCCGGAGCGTATATCTGTGGCGAAGAGTCCTCGATGATCGAGTCCATCGAGGGAAAGCGTGGGCTGCCTCGGCACCGGCCTCCCTACGTGGCTGAAGTCGGCGTCTTCGGCCGGCCGACGCTGGTGCAAAACGTCGAGACCCTTTACTGGGTGCGCGATATCGTGGAGAAGGGTGCGACGTGGTTTGCCGGCCACGGCCGGAACGGCGGTAAAGGGCTTCGCAGCTATTCGGTATCCGGACGGGTCAAGGAGCCGGGGGTCAAGCTGGCGCCGGCCGGGATCAGCGTCAAGGAGCTGATTGACGAATTTTGCGGAGGAATGGCTGACGGTCACACCTTCAAGGGGTATTTGCCAGGTGGCGCGTCCGGCGGAATTCTGCCTGCCAGCATGGGCGATCTTCCTCTCGAATTCGGGGCGCTGGAAAAACACGGCTGTTTTGTCGGCTCCCACGCGGTGGTCATATTGAGCGATAAGGATAGCGCCAAAGACGCGGCGTTGAACCTGATGCGCTTTTTTGAAGACGAAAGCTGCGGGCAGTGCACCCCGTGCCGGGTTGGCACCGAAAAGGCGGTAAAGCTCATGCTGAAACCAAAATGGGACGAGCCCGTGCTGCAGGAACTCGGTCGCGCCATGACCGATGCCTCCATTTGTGGCCTGGGCCAGGCTGCGCCCAATCCGCTAATGTCTGTAATGAAGTATTTTCGCGAGGACATCTCATGAGCGAGAAAATCCGTTTCACCCTCGACGGATTCGAGGTGGAGGCAAAGCCAGGCGAGACTATCTGGCAGGTTGCGTTTCGAAACGGAATTCGCATTCCGCATCTTTGCTACTCACCGGAGCCTGGCTATCGTGCCGACGGCAACTGCCGCGCGTGCATGGTCGAAGTGGAAGGGGAGCGTGTCCTCGCTGCCTCATGCATTCGAAAGCCGACACAAGGGATGAAGGTGCGCACCGACAGTGAGCGCGCCGAATTATCCCGCAAGATGGTGATGGAGCTCCTGGTGGCGGACCAGCCGGCCCGCGATGTGGCCCACGAGCATGACTCCAAGCTGTGGCAGTGGGCGGAGTCGATGTCGGTCAACGACAGTCGTTTTCCCAAACGCGAGCTACCATCTCCGGACCCGAGCCACCCGGCAATGCGCGTGAACCTGGACGCGTGTATTCACTGCAACTTATGTGTTCGTGCCTGTCGCGAAGTACAGGTCAACGACGTCATCGGAATGGCGTATCGGGGTATCGGCTCCAAAATCGTCTTCGACTTCGATGATCCTATGGGAGACAGCACCTGCGTTGCCTGCGGCGAGTGCGTGCAGGCCTGTCCCACCGGTGCGCTGATGGAGGCAACGCTGGTGGACGAACAAGGCGTCGACAGACGACTCGAGGTCGATGAAGTCGAGAGCGTGTGTCCTTACTGCGGCGTTGGCTGTCAGATCGCATATCAGGTCAAGGGGAACGAGATTGTCGCGGTGCAGGGTCGCGACGGACCTGCGAACCACAACCGACTTTGTGTCAAAGGCCGGTTCGGATTTGATTACGTCAAGCATCCGCACCGGCTCAAGACGCCGCTGATCCGCCGGGACAACGCGGGCAAAGACGCCGATTGTGAGGTGGATCCCGCCAATCCCATGACTCACTTCCGTGAGGCGACCTGGGAGGAGGCTCTGGATCGCGCTGCCGAAGGACTGAGGCGGATCCGCGACCGTGATGGATCCAAAGCGCTCGCCGGTTTCGGCTCCGCCAAGGGATCCAACGAGGAGGCCTACCTGGTTCAGAAGCTGGTGCGCACCGGATTCGGTACCAACAATGTCGATCACTGCACCCGACTGTGTCACGCATCCTCAGTCGCCGCGCTGCTCGAGGGTATCGGATCGGGCGCCGTGACCGCGCCGTTCACCGCCTGCGCGGACTCCGATGTCATCATTGTTATCGGCGCCAATCCCACAGAGAATCATCCTGTTGCCGCGACCTTTTTCAAGCAGGCGGCGAAGCGCGCCACCCTCGTGGTCATGGATCCGCGCGGCCAGGCGCTGCGGAAATACGCCACCCACATGCTGCAGTTCAAGCCAGGCACGGATGTGGCGTTGTTGAATGCCATGCTCCACGTGATCGTCACCGAAGAGCTTTACGACCGGCAGTACGTGGAAGCGCAAACCGAAGGTTTCGAAAACCTGAAGCGCCACATCAAAGACTTCACTCCCGAAGAGATGGAAAAGATTTGCGGAATCGATGCTCAAACGATCCGCCGCGTGGCGCGTACCTACGCCAAAGCGGAGCGCGCAATCATTTTCTGGGGCATGGGTATATCCCAGCACGTGCACGGCACCGACAATGCCCGCTGCCTGATCGCCCTATCGCTGATCACCGGTCAGGTGGGCCGGCCGGGAACGGGCCTGCATCCGCTTCGCGGTCAGAACAACGTGCAGGGCGCTTCCGACGCCGGCCTCATTCCCATGGTTTTTCCGGACTACCAGTCGGTGGAAGTGGAAGACATACGAAAGAAGTTCGAGGATGTTTGGGGTACGCAGCTTGATCCGCAGAAAGGCCTTACCGTTGTTGAAATCATGGATGCGGTGCATGACGACGTGATCAAGGGCATGTACATCATGGGAGAGAACCCAGCCATGTCCGATCCCGACGTGCAGCATGCCCGCGAGGGTCTGGCCAAGCTGGAACACTTGGTGGTGCAGGATATTTTCCTGACCGAGACCGCGTTCCACGCCGACGTGGTGCTTCCGGCCTCCGCCTGGCCTGAAAAGGACGGCACCGTGACCAATACCAACCGGCAGGTTCAGATGGGACGAGCCGCGTTAAAGATGCCGGGCGATGCGCGGCAGGATTGGTGGATCATTCAGGAGATCGCCAATCGCGTCGGCCTGAAATGGAATTACTCGGGTCCTGCCGACGTATTCGCAGAAATGAAGCAGGTGATGCCGTCCCTGGACAACATCACCTGGGACCGCCTGCTCAAGGAAAACTCGGTCACCTACCCCTGCGACGCTCCGGATAAACCCGGCAACGACATCGTCTTCGGCGAGGGCTTCCCCACGCCGGACGGCCGCGGAAAGCTCGTTCCCGCGAGCATCATTCCGCCGGATGAGCAGCCCGACGACCAGTTCCCGATGGTGCTGACCACCGGACGTCAGCTGGAGCACTGGCACACCGGCGCCATCACCCGGCGGGCCAGCGTGCTCGACACTCTGGAGCCCGAAGCGGTGGCAAGCCTCTGTTTCCGCGAATTGAAGCGTCTGGGATTGAGCCCGGGGAGCCTGATACGGGTGTCCACCCGCCGCGGAGTCATCGAGCTCAAGTGCCGCATCGACAATGCGGTACCCGAAGGCATGGTATTCATTCCCTTTTGCTACGCCGAGGCCGCCGCCAACGTGCTGACCAATCCGGCGCTGGATCCGCTGGGCAAGATCCCGGAGTTCAAATTCTGCGCCGCGCGCGTCGAGCCTGCCGAAGCCAGGGCTGCCTGACTGCGGCCTCAAAAATCCCGGTAAAGGTGGAAATCCGGTTGGCCTGTGTCGCCGCTGCGCATATGGCAGCCTTTCCAGCCATCCTGACTCGGGTAAAATTCGCGCTCAAATTCATGTCGTTGTCGCCGAGATGAACAACGCGAATCTCTTCGCACTTTTCGAGTCGCGATTTCCTGAGGGCCGGAGCAGCACGCTCGTTGAAACGCCGGGAGGTGAGCGTTTTAGCTACGCCCAGATGGAAAAGATAACCGCCGGTCTCGCGACATATCTTTCGGAACTCGGTGTTAAGACCGGCGATCGTGTCGCGGTGCAGGTGGAGAAGTCCCCTCAGGCGCTGTTTCTGTATCTCGCCTGCCTTCGTGCCGGCTTCATTTATCTACCTCTCAACACGGCGTATCCCGAACGAGAGCTCGACTATTTCATCTCCGACGCGAGTCCTGCGGCGGTGATATGCCGCCCCGAAGCTAAAGAGGCCGTGACGCGCGTGGCGACAAGCCACGGCGTTGCCCAAGTGCTCACTTTAGGCGGCGATGGACGCGGGACTTTAATGGATGGCGCAGTCGCAGGCGCGGAATTCGAGACCGTGCAATGCCTCCCCGACGAGATCGCGGCGATTCTATACACCTCGGGCACCACCGGGCGACCGAAAGGCGCGATGCTCAGCCACCATAACCTGTCCTCGAACGCGGAGGTGCTGCATCGGACGTGGGGCTTTGGCCAGGGAGACGTGCTTCTGCACGCGCTTCCGCTGTTTCACACCCACGGGCTCTTTGTCGCCTGCAACACCACCTTGCTCAACGGCACAGGGATGCTTTTTTGCTCCAAGTTCGACGTTGAGACGGTAAAGAAATTGCTTGCCCGCGCGACCGTCTTCATGGGCGTGCCGACGTTCTATGTCCGGCTGCTCGCCGATCCGGATTTTGGCCGCGCCCACTGCGCCAACATGCGCCTGTTCATTTCCGGCTCCGCGCCTCTGCAGGAGAAAACTTGGCGCGAGTTCAAATCGCGCACCGGTTTCGAAATCGTAGAACGTTACGGTATGACCGAGTGTGGCATGAGCACATCCAATCCCTTGGGCGGGAAACGAAAGCCAGGGACCGTTGGGCTTCCGCTGGACGGTATCTCGCTTCGAGTGGTCGAGGAAAACGGAAAGCCGTTGCCTGCGAACGAGGTAGGGCAAATCGAGTTCACCGGCCCGAATGTGTTTAAAGGCTACTGGCAAAATCCCGAGAAGACGGCGGAAGAATTCACCGAGGACGGCTTTTTCAAGTCCGGCGATCTGGGATATCTGGACGATGACGGATATGTGTGTATTTCGGGCCGTGACAAGGATCTGATCATCACCGGTGGGTACAACGTTTATCCTAAGGAAGTCGAGCTTTGCATCGACGAGCTGGAAGGCGTCGCCGAATCCGCGGTTATCGGACTGCCCCACGATGATTTCGGTGAGCAGGTGACGGCGGTGATTGTGGCCGCCGACGGCGGCACGCCTCCGAATGAGGAAAGCGTCATCGGTGCGCTCAAGCAGCGCCTGGCCGGATACAAGGTGCCGAAGCGAGTGTTTTATCTCGACGCGTTGCCCAGGAACGCTATGGGCAAAGTGCAAAAAAACCTGCTGCGCGAGCGCTTCGAGGAGGATTCCAAGAAATCCGCCTAGCGGATGAATTACCAAGCGTTACGCTTAGCCCCAAGATAAGCGAAACTCGCCGGTTGGCCGTTCCTGGCCGGAATTCCATAAATTACATGGTTCGTGATTCGAAGAATACAAACCAGGCGCCCGTTCCGAAATTTTGATAACCCGAATTCCTGGGCACCTAGCGTCGACTTAATCCTCAACCTCCCTCACTCGCAGCCCGTCGATAGCGTTGGGCAGCTGGGTAACGATAACCCGATCGCCACGACTGAGCAGATCGCTGCGCACGAGCACACGACGGTCCCGGCCGATAGCGTGGATCTCGCCCACGCGCTCCACGTTCACGCCCTTCATCTGGCCATCTTCGAAAAGGTATATCGTGCTGGTGCCGTAGAGCGCCTCCAGCGGGAGCGCCACGGCGTCTGCGACCGGCGGTAGCTCAACCACCAGCTCCACCGTGCGCCCCAAGGGCAGCCAGGGAGAACCTTCGAGGATGCTGAATAAG
>JBFHVA010000159.1:0-8415 GCA_041589735.1 Gammaproteobacteria bacterium
CCCTGCTTCTCCAGCATCTCAAGATACCGAGCGATATTTTTTCGCGCTCTTTTCTCGTGCCGGTCACGGAAAAATTTGGTAAAGCAAAAGTGCTTCCTCGCAACGAGACTTTCCAGAAACTGTTTCTGAGCAGGATAAAACTCCTTGTCGCTCATATGCCGGAATTCTGACCGCACCGCTTCACTGTCCTTGAGAAACTTGTCCCAGGCCAGTCCGAAACTGGAAAGATCAATGTCAACCATGTACTTCTCATCCGGCGTCAGAGGAAGCTCTTTATGTATGGTGACGATGATGAGATCGTGGACTTTTGACTGAAACTTGGCGTCGACTTCTTTGCCGCAAGTATCAACGAAGTATTTTGCGCTCTTCTCTTCGTTGTCGAAGGCGCTTGCGTCATAGATAACGTCATGGAACCAGAGCGACATTTCCACCGCATCCGGATCGTCAATCTTGTCTCTGGCGAGATCGAACAGCTTGAGACAATGCGCGATATGCGCCGGTGTGTGATATCGCCTGTGATCTTCCGAGTAGCGCTTTTTAAGGTCCCGATATACTTCGGCACCCCGCGCATTGGCGTCTGCGCGCGCACAACGTTTCCAAAGTGATATGAAGCGGCTTTCTTTCAAATCAAGACCCGCTGTGCGCTTCGCCGGTCAGACAAGTATGCAAGATCAGGCGCTGCTTCTCTGGATGCGGACGGAAAGCCAGGATGATTTCGCGCGCGTTCGCCGACGCGTTCAGCCTTCCGGCGCTTTGGAACTTTTTGCTTCCAGCTTTTGCAGCTCCCCCTTCAGCTCCTCGAACTGGTGATGCGAACGCACCAGCTTTTCGCTCAGCTGGCGCATTACGTCCAACGCGACCTCCGGATTCTCTGCCAGAAGCTTCATAAACATATCGTCGCTAATCCGTAACGCAACCAGCTCCCCCCTGGCCCGGAGTGTAGCCGAACGCGGCTCCTTGGTGAGAACTCCAAGCTCCCCGAAGAGCTGATTCTTGCCGAGCGTGCCCGCGACAAACTGCGTTCCGCCGGTGTCGGCGAGGATTTCCACCACGCCGCTCATGATCACGTAGGCACAGTCCGCGCGATCTCCTTCACGAAACAGAACTTCCCCGTCGTCAAAGCTGAGACATTGACTGGTGAATGCCAGCAGCTTGAGCTTCGAAGGATCCAGCTTCGCAAACATCGGAACATTGCGAAGAAGGTCGGATTCTTTCTGAATGTCCATCATCTCATCGGCATCCTTTGGATCAGCTGGCGGCAGCCAACTCCCTGAATACCGTACCCGGCCTGTCCAGTTCTTCGAAGGCGCCCTGCTCCACGACCCTTCCGCCTTCCATGACCAGGATTTGCTCGAACCTTTTTCCAAGACTGGCACGGTGCACAAGCCAGATCAAGGTTCGGCCTCTGAACTCCTCGAGCAGGTTATTGAGAATTTTTTCCTGGGTTGCGTCGTCCAAAGCCGCCGTCGCTTCGTCAACCACGAGTATGTCCGGGCGTTTTAGAACACAGCGGGCGATGGCTAGTTTTTGCCGTTGCCCCGCCGAAAGTCTCGCGCCCGAAATGCCGATCTGAAAATCCAATCCGGCTTCCATGATTGCTTGACGCAGCCCGAGTTTATCAACGACCTCTGCCATGAGTTGACCAATACGCACCGCGCTCCTCGCCTTGCCGTACGCCAGGCGTCCAAAAAGTATGTTGTCCTGGATGGATACGGTTGGGTTGTATCGCTCCGGGTCGAAAAACTCGATAGGCGGGCTTTCCGTGCCAATCCCCGCCGCCATCGCTTTTCTCGCTTCGAGCAGCCTTCGCTGCATGGAGTCGTCGATCAAACCGAGGCGGTGCCGGGCGGGCACCAGCTTGAATGGAAGCGAAAGAAGTTTTCGGCGGTCAACTTCGTCAAGCTCCTTATAACTGGTGCGCTCCGTGCGAGTCAGCAGGCTGCGGAATTCGGGAAGATCCTCTGCGCTTATGAAGCTGAACTGCTCGAACAGATCGCTCCCCGGCTCCACGTCCGCAAACAAGTCGACCATCAGCGTTGCCAGCTTGCGCCCGACCTCTACGAAATCGCCCATCAGACCGGTGTCGTGCAGCACTTTTCGCACGTACTCGTTGTCTGGAAGATTATCGAGATAAAATGAGGATTCTTTCGGCGTTCCAAAAAGCAAGTTTTCCGCCACGCTCATATTGGTGTTGTAAGCGTCTTTATCGAACAGCTCGACCAGCGGAGCAATCTCCGGATCCACCAGGCGATGCCTCAGCTCGGCACGCGCTTCGAGCACCCTGGCGGCAAGCTCCGGATGCTCTTCAGGATTGATCGCGCTGTTCAATCCGAAGTCATAGATGTCCTGGCCCATGCATACCGCACCCAGCACCTCCATGGCGCGTTCGTTCAGCGCCTCGACATCAGCCACACCAATGTACTGGGGATTAATCCAGTTGGCGCTGACATCGTAGGGCGAATTCCCAGACAGCTCCGCTTCCCTGCGCTTTCGGACGCGATTTTCATCGCCATCCGTCACAACGTCCGACCCGCGCACCGGCCGATGACGAAGGCTGTAAAGCAGGTTGTCCCTCAGGCTGCCAGCGCGCAGCAGCGGATCTCGGCCGACGTAGGCGATACGGCGTCCGGTGACGGATTCGGGAGCCGCGCTCAGATTGAACCCGTTGATCGTGAGCGCGCCGGACAGCGGCCTCTTGATTCCGGCAATCACCGCGGCGAACCGGTCCTTTCCACTGGTGGGCCCGCCCAGAATGGCCACCGCTTTTGGGAGCGCGAGCTTCAGCGTGAGACCACCCGCGAACACCCCCTCGCCTTCATCCGGCTCATTCAGGTTTAGGTTGGAGGCGAGAAGCTCGCCCTCGAATACGATTCCTTCCGGCGGCTCTTCGGAGAGAAGTCGGGCGTCCAGCATTCCCGGAGGTTCGAATATCTCGTACAGCAGATCGTATTTTACCCGCGCGTCCTCCTTGTTCTGGTAATAGTCGAGCAGCTCCTTCCATGGAGACGCCAGGTCCTTGTAGGCGGCGAGTACCGCCACCAGCGCACCGAAGCTCAGGCTTCCCCGGATAACCAAGTAGCCGCCTATGGAATAGAAAAAAAATGGCGTTATCTGGGATATGAAATTATTTAAAAACTTGATCAGAAACTTCTGCTTGTAGATCTTTACCCGAATATCGTAGATATCACCGATCCGGTCGGAGAAGTCCGCAAGCTCATACTGCGACGTGTCATGGGCGTGAACCTCGCGAATGCCGGTCACGACTTCGCCGATGCGCTCCGACAGCCTGCGGACGTGGATGACGCGTTCTTTCTTAAGAAGGTTGAGCTTTCGCTGGAACTTAGGGATCAGATAACCCTGGACCGGATACAGGGCCACCGCCGCGGTTCCCAGCACCGGATCCTGCACGAACATGAACGCCAGAATGGTGAGCAGCGTGCCGCCCTGGAACGCCGGTAGCGCCACGGCGTCGCCAATGAAGCCGCCCAGCGGCTCCGTCTCGGCCGTGATCATAGAAACGACTTCGCCTTGCGACACCTTGCGAAAACTGGGTAGGGGAAAACGCAGAACCCGACCGTAAAGCTGATACCTGAGCCGCCGCAGCATGCGTTCGCCGACCACGCCCCGATAAACGTTGAGAAAATACTTGAAGCCGCCGTTAATCAAGACGAGCAGCAGGAAAATGGAGCAAAGAACCAGAAGGTAAGGAATCTGATCGAACTCGAAATCAAGTATTGCCCTTGGAAAATCCCTGCCGCCAATCGCCTGGTTAATGATTATTTTCGGCAGATCCAATGACATATAGAGAACCGGAAATGCCGATAGAGTTATGACCAGCAACAGGATCTGCTCTTTGCGGCTGTACCTTAGAATGAAGCGAAAGATCGATGATTCCATGTCAGCGCACCTGGGAGGAAGACCGCGGCGGCGCCGCGGAGAAGAATTAGGTGGGCTTCTTATAGCGCCCTGTAACGGGCAACACAACTCGACTCGGAGAAGAGGTCAGGGTCCTGCGTCCGTCGCTTCCGGTCCTTGCGACGGGTTCCGAGGTATTCAGGTCGGCGCTGTTTCGGAGTTTGAAATACAGCTCAAGTAAGCCTGTTCCAGGGACGAAGTGCCGAATCGCTGTCGACACTCCGAGGGCGTGCCCACGAAGCGCAGCCTTCCTCCGTGCAGTATTCCCATGCGATCGCAAAGCTCGTCCACGTCGCTCAGCATGTGGGTGCTGAAAAACACCGTTCGGCCGGCTGACTTTATCGCCTGCATTTGCGTCTTCACCAGCAGTCTTGCCTTGGGATCGAGGCCGCTCATGGGTTCGTCCAGCACCAGAAAATCTTTACCGCTCAGCAGCGTTGCAGCAAGACCCAGCTTCTGAGACATGCCCTTGGAATAGATACGCACGGATTTGGATAGAGCTGCCGGGGCGAGATCCAGCGCCTCGCACATGGCGTGCACCCCGTCGGAGGAAAAGTGCGCGCCCCGCAGGCGAGCGTAGAAATTCAGAAAATCCCGGCCCCGCAGGTAATAAGGTGGGAGAAATCGCTCGGGCAGGAACGCGAGCCGCTCGCGCGCCCGGGTCTGATCGTGGCTGAGGCCGAAAATACTGATGCTGCCGGAATCGATGTCGATGAAGTCCAGCAGCGCTTTGATGCAGGTGGTCTTGCCCGCGCCGTTGATGCCGACCAGGCCAAAGAACTCTCCGGGCTCGATCTCGAGGCTCAAGCCATCGAGAACGGGCAGTCGCCCGTATTGCTTGAACACGCCTTCGAAACGGACGGCCTCAGTCATGGCGCGAGACAACCTGGCGCCCTGGGCGGCGCATTAGTGCTTCGGGGGAAAAGCGTAACGAAAAAAAGGGAGCAGCGCCCTGCGGCGCTGCTCCCCTGTGTTACTGACCTTATCGCTAAGCGTCAGACAGGTGTGCATATCAGAAAAGAATGACCGCGTTGCAGTCCTGCGAATCACCGGTCACGTTCCAGCTGGCCGGAACGGCCGGCGGGCCGGCGACCGCGGCGGAGACACAATTACTGTCGTGTCCGCCCCAGTCATTCGTGTCGGCAAACACAGTCACGGCATCGGCTACGGCCCGGAGGCTGCCCGTCAACGGCAAGGAGTCATCCACCTTGACGTCGAGCTCGCGCATCACCTTGACCGGGATAAAACGGCCCGTGATCAGGTGAAGGCGGACCGCCGCGCTGGTGGTAGGCTGGTACTCTTTAGTCCGGCCCACGATCATGGGGGCGTTGAAGGCGTTGAGCGGCGCGAGGCCGTTTTGCTGGTCAGGCTCGTTGTCGGTGCCGGCATAGCTGCCCTGGATGAAGCCCGCCTTGGCCAGCTGCTCCCACATCGCCATGGGCTCCAGCCACTCCTCGCCGGTCGAGTTGTCGATGCGACCGTTGTTCATGTCGGAACCCCCGGTGGGGTTGGTCACGGTGGTGCCGATGGCGGTGGTTGCCGAAGTCGCGTCCCAATCCCCGGGCACCCGGCGGTAGCGGTCGAGAAATCCGAAGTAAGCGGCCTGGACGCCGGAGGCCGTGTCGGCCAGATTCCGCACCCGAGCGCTGTTGATGAGCTCCTGACCCTTGAGGATACCGCCCAGCAGCAGGCCGATGATGACCAGCACGATGGCGATCTCGACGAGGGTAAATCCGCTTTGTTTTCTAATCATGGTTCTTCGCCTCCGTAGTGCGAATCACTGTGCTCGTAGAGAAGCAATCGCTGTGCCAACTGACTCCGCCCAGGCGCGAAGCCCCGCGAGCCGCTGCTAAAGCCGTATCGGCGGGTGATCATGGTCAACCCACGTCGGGATGCCGGCTCGGCTGCGGGGCGAAAGTGTCGAAAATTCGGCACCCCCGTCGGTGCTCCGGCACTCGATGTCGCCCTCCATGTGCGACGAGTTCCAAACCGGGACAAGGTTTGGCGGGCGATCCGGCTGCTCCGAGACTAAAGTGCGACCCAGTTTGTTGCGCCAGACTGCTAGGCTTCATTAGACTTCCCCGCCTGCGAAGCGCCCGTGGACCCCGCTTCGCCAATCGCTTGGCAGGAAAAATAATCCACCACAGACGCTCCGCGCCCTCCTCTTTTCGAGTCACCTGATTCGCATGT
The DNA here is from genome assembly GCA_041589735.1 of Gammaproteobacteria bacterium. Taxonomy (GTDB): domain Bacteria; phylum Pseudomonadota; class Gammaproteobacteria; order HK1; family HK1; genus CAMYJH01. The sequence goes on from JBFHVA010000159.1 coordinate 6,106, forward strand.
CGCCTGGGCCGTGAATCGTGCCGGCGCTCTGATACGCAAGAACTTGGCTTTTCGAAACTACGACCTCGAGTGATGCTGAAGATATTCAAGCGCCATGCCATCGAGATCAGCCTGACCCTCGCTGTTTTCGCGCTGTTCCTGGCCAACGCGGCGGGTCTATTCGAGCTCGCCTTCGACCTTGATGCCGGCGCTGGCAACTTTGGTGCCGTCCTGCGCAGCGGGGAGTTTTATCTGCTGCTGATTGTCGGCCTGGTCCTGGCCCTGGCCTTACCCCTGCTGACCCCGATTCGGGCCTCGGTGCTCGTTTTCGTGATGATGCTGCCGGTGTTGGCCCTGGGCTACCGGGTTGAGAGCTATCGCGCGCTGATCCCGATGGAGTACATGTTGCTCACCATCCTGATGATTTTCATCGTCCACGTGCTCTTGCGCTTCTTCACACAATATTCAGAAAAACAGAGGCTTATGAGCATCTTTGGGCAATACATACCAACCGAGCTGGTACGCCGCTTGGGCGATAACCCCGGCGGGCTGAACCTGGAAGGGGAAGCCCGCGAGCTCAGCGTAATGTTCTGCGACGTCCACGATTTCACTTCCCTGTCCGAGGACATTGATCCGAGACAGCTGGCCGAGATGCTCAACACCCTGTTCAACCCGATCTCGGACATCATCTACCGGCACAAGGGCCTCATCGACAAGTACATGGGCGACGCCGTTATGGCCATCTGGGGCGCGCCGGTGGACGACCCCCACCACGCTGCCAACGCAGTGAGCGCCGCGTTCGAAATCCAGGAGTGTTTGGTCGATTTGAGATTACGTTTTCAGGAGCGCGGCTGGCCGAAGGTGGAGATGGGGATCGGCATCAACACCGGCGTCGCCAACGTGGGCAACATGGGCTCCAAGTACCGGATTACCTACACCGCCATCGGCGACGCGGTGAATCTCGCCGCCAGACTCGAGGAACTCACTCGAGTCTATAAAGCGAAAATTATCGTTGGCGAGACCACCCGTAGGGCGTTTCCGGTTGCCACCTATCGGGAGCTGGGTCTGGTAGAGGTCAAAGGTAAATCCGGCCTCGAACGACTGTTTGAGCCCTGTAATCCGGCGACCGACCTGGAAAGCACGATCGTCGCCAACCTGCACCGCCACAACGAGGCCATTCGCTGCTACCAGGAGCGGGAATGGGAGCTGGCAGAGCAACTCTTCGACCTGCTGAAGCGAGATAATCCGGATGACCTCCTGTATGACTATTACCTGACTCGAATCGAGGAATTCAAACGCCGGCCGCCGCCGCCGGATTGGTGCGGGGAGATTCGATTTACCGTCGGTTGAGACTGCTGACGCCCTGAGCCTGCGCTGCGAAAACCACCGTCAGACGCAATGCGAACGGGCGAAACAGGCTTCAAGACGCCTCGTTCCGTACTTTTATTTTTTCTTCCAGCTCCTCGAGCTTGCGTTCCAGGAATCGGATCTCGTGGGGGTCGGTGACCCGGCCGCTGTGAATCAGGCCCCCGATGAGGAACCTGGCGTCGTCGAGCTCTCCCATGTCTTCCAGCACGACGACGCTCATGTCCCGCGCCCAGGCGGGTACCTCATCCCCCCGGGCTCTGTCGGTGATGGCTCGGGCGTACTTGAGCGCGAGCTGGGGATCCTGCAGCTGGTGCTTGGCCACGATGGCCGCGTGGGCCAGCCAGCGCCAACGCCGATCGGGATCGTCGAGAAAGCGCTGGTAGACGAACTCCAGCATCATACGCTTGCGCTCCGCATCAGAGACTGCGCCGTAGACCCGGCTGGCGGCCAGCAGCGGATACTGGCCCTTAGGGTCCAGCTCCAGGATACGATCCAGCCAGCTCTGCACCCGGACGTAATCCAGGGCCCGGAAGGGAACGCTCACCCCGGGCTGGTTGTCGTGGGCCTGAAGCCACAGCATGAGGGTTTTGGCGAGGACGATGGGGTCACCGAACGAGGCCAGCCTTAGCGCCGACGCCGATGGTGGCGGCGGCAATGACTGGGCTACGGCTTTCAGGTCGGCGCGGATTCCGTGCCAGACCACCTGTGCCAGAAGCGCGCCGACCAGGAGTCCGATCACCGCTCGCGGGACGGCAGAAATTCTGCGCTCAGCCATAATCCGCCACCGCGGGCAGGTGCTCGGTTCGAAGCGATCGTCAGGGCGGATTATTGGGCCGGACGTCATCAAAGGCTCTTGCGATAGAGGTCGAACATGGCCGCGCCGCCGAGCAGTCCCACGTAGATGATCGTCTGCCCGACCAACGGCAGCAGATCCGGCCAGCCGGCCGTGTGATAGACAAGCCA
>JBFHVA010000160.1:0-8298 GCA_041589735.1 Gammaproteobacteria bacterium
AGCTTTCCATGATGACCGGCGCCAGCTTATCCCTGCGCCCCCCGAAGCCCAGCGCGTCAGCGCCTTTCATCGCCTCCAGCAACGCCGAGTGCAGGCGCTCGACGGTGGCCGCGGGCGCCGATGTTTCGGCCACCGCCGCCGGGACGGTACAAACCGAAATCACGGCGGCCAGGGTACCGGCCCATAGCCTCCGGAGCGAACGCTTCGAGTAAAGATCCAAATCAATCATCGGGCTTCGGGACAACTTTCCCTACTGAAGCAACGATGCGCCCGAATCAGGCGCGATACGCGCGACCGTGCCAAACGGCACGCTCGCCAGCCCAATATCTGAACGCAGAGGTCCACGTCATGGCCAGAAACAGTATCCCCGAAAGCGGAAGCGTCAGCCCGAGCGCGGGATTCAGACCATAATACCTGAGCGTCGGGATAAAACTCAGCGCCATGAAGATGACCGTCAGCGCGGACAATGATATCGAGGCGAGATCGTGACTGAACAATCCCGCCACCGGAATTATTAACGCAACGGCCATGATCAAGGTACACAGCGCAAGCATCGGCGGCGCACAGCCGAGCTGCGTGTATGCCGTTCGCGCTACCATGTTCCAAATATCGGACAAATGATGATAGCGTCGGCGGCTTGCCGCCGAACGCGTCAGCCCGATCCAGATCGCGTGGCCTTCCCGCTTGACCAGGCGCGCCAGAGCGCAGTCATCGATCAGCGCGTCCTTTAGCGCAGCAAATCCACCGATGTCCTCGAGCGCCCGGGTTTCCATCAACACGCACCCGCCCGCGGCGGCGGAGATGCGCGAGTTTGGCGCGTTGACCAGGCTAAACGGATAAATCAGCTTGAAGAAAAAGACGAAGGCGGGCATCAACAACCGCTCCCAGCGATTCTTCATTGGCAGCTCGACCATGACCGAAGCCAGACTTGCGTTCTTTTCCCGAAGCTTGCCCTTGAGCACCGGCAGCAGACCGGGCGAAAGCAGAATATCGGCGTCCAGCAGCAGCACCCGGGGGCGATTCAGCAGCGGCTCGGCCTGCGACTGCGCCCAGACCTTGCCCGTCCACCCCTGCGGCAGAGGCCCCGCCCGCACCACTGATACGCCATCGAGGCCTAGGCTTTCCACCACCGCGGACGTTTCGTCCTCGGATCCGTCGTCCACCACCACGATTCGCAGGTCGCGACCCTGGGCATGGAGCGCCGTCAGGGTGTCGGAGATGCGAGCCGCCTCGTTTCGCGCCGGAACTATCGCTACCACATCGGACAAATCGACGTCTGCATCCGTCGCGCCGACACCGGCCTCGAGGCGCTCGCGGGTCGACCAGGGTCGCCACGGCGCGAGCAGCACGCCGGCCCAAAGCAGCAGCGCGACGACGGACAGTGCAAGCAGGTACATCATGGTTAGGAAATGAGCCTGGCCTCAATCAAACGGGCAGGACTCCAGATAGGGGGAACTGTACAGATGGTCTCAAGAAGGTCTCGCCCAAGCGCGCTCCTACAGAAGTGGCCGCACCGGCCGAATTGAGGCTCAAGCAACCCGGCGCGACCGAGTTTCCTCCGGGGGATCCACCTCGAGGGCATAGGTGACCGGAGGCGCGGGCGCCATCGGACCCTCGGTCCGTGGTCCACCGAGCCACGCCCGAAGGGCCTTGAGCGGATGGGAGACGGCGTCGTTAACCGCTGTCGGCTCGAATCCGCAGTGCACCATGCAGTTGGCGCACTTCGGATTGCGCCCGACCCCGTAGCTGTTCCAGTTCACGTCGTCGATGAGTGATCGATAGCTCGGTGCGTAGCCTTCACCCACCAGCAGATAGCAGGGCTTTTGCCAGCCGAACACGTTTCTGGTCGGGTTGCCCCACGCGGTGCACTGGTAGCCTTGGTTGCCGGCAAGAAAATCAAGGTAAAGGGATGAGTGATTGAAGCGCCACCCGCGATTTTTCCCAAGGCGGAACACTTCACGAAACAGCTCCATGCTCGTTCTTCGACCCAGGAACACGTCCTGCTGAGGAGCACGCTCGTAGCTGAAACCCGGAGCGACGGTGATTCCCTCGACATCGAGACGCATGCACTCGTCGAAAAACCGGGCGATTTCCGCGGCAGACTCACCTTGGAACAGGGTGCAGTTAACGGTCACCCGGAATCCCCGCTCGCGGGCCATGTCTATCGCCTCGACGGCCTTATCGAAGACGCCGTCCTGGCAAACCGAGATGTCATGACGATCGCGGTTGCCGTCCAGATGAACGGAGAACGTCAGGTAAGTAGAAGGCGAATAGTCCTTGATGCGCTTTTTCAACAGCAACGCGTTGGTGCACAGATAGACGTACTTTCGACGTTTGACGAAGCCCTCGACGATTTGAGGCATTTCCTTGTGAATCAGGGGCTCTCCGCCGGCTATGGAAACGATGGGCGCGCCGCATTCGTCGATGGCCGACATTGCTTCCTCGACGCTGATCCGCTTGTTGAGAATATGGTCGGGATAGTCGATCTTGCCGCAGCCGGCGCAGGCGAGATTGCACCGAAAAAGGGGCTCCAGCATGAGCACCAGAGGAAATCGGCGGCGCCCGCGCAGGCGGTTTTTCAGGATGTAAAAGCCAACGCTGATTTGCTGCCTTAAGGGTACGCTCATTCCGTTGACCTCTGGACGGTGATCCGGGCCACCGTCGCTTTGTTTTTGACGACCCGCCAACCCCGCAACAAGATTCGCTCCACCGAGGGCCGAATGGCGCCGATAATAACCCGAGACCGGGAGCCTGCGATAGAACGCTGGCGGTGCCGCACCGGGGGCGGGGAAAGAACACTCGCTTCAATCCGGTCACCGCGCCAAGACATAAATCCTGTCGCGCTGGGCGCCAAAAAGTAGTGCTGTCGTCCTTTGGGATCTGGGAATCATTTGTGTCAATCGGCGGTTTTCTCTTGCCAGCACGCGAGCCGCTTTAATAAGATTGTTTCGCCACGCGGTGGTCGCCGATTACGAAAGGATGATGATCGAATCCGGGTCTTACCCCCTGCTGGAACGAATCGACAGCCCCGCGGATTTGCGCAAGCTCCCGCAGTCGCAGCTCGATGCGGTAGCCAAGGAGCTACGCCGTTATCTGATCCACAGCGTTTCCAGGTCGGGAGGCCATTTTGCCGCGGGGTTGGGCGCGGTCGAACTCACCGTTGCGCTGCATTACCTGTACGACACTCCTGACGACCGTATCGTCTGGGACGTGGGCCACCAGGCCTATCCACACAAAATCCTCACCGGCCGCCGCGACGCGATGCATTCGGTCAGGAAATGGGGCGGGATAACGCCCTTTCCAAAGCGGGCCGAAAGCGAATACGACGCCTTCGGCGTGGGGCACGCCGGAACCTCCATTGGAGCCGCGGTCGGAATGGCGGTCGCCGCCGAGCGCACCGGAAGCGGGCGGCGAGTCGTTGCCGTGATTGGGGATGGCGGCCTCACCTGCGGAATGGCGTTCGAGGCGCTGAATCACGCCGGGGGGGTGGACTCGGACATACTCGTCATCCTCAACGACAACGAAATGTCCATTTCACCCAACGTCGGCGCATTGACCCGGCGCTTTACCCAGATCATTTCGGGAAAGCTCTATTCGACGGTGCGCGAAGGCGGCAAACGCATGCTGAGCCGGATGCCGGCCATGCGCGAACTCGCCCGCAAGGCGGAGGAGCACGTCAAGGGCTTCATTGTTCCCGGAATGCTGTTCGAAGAGCTGGGCTTCAATTATTTCGGACCCATCGACGGCCACGATCTGCCCGCATTGATCTCCACGCTCAGGAACATTCAGGCCCTGGACGGACCGCGCCTGCTGCATATCGTCACCCAGAAGGGCAAAGGTTACGCCCCGGCGGAAGAGGATCCGGTGAAGTACCACGGTATCGGATCGCCGTTTGACCCGGACGTCGGCATTGCACCCTCCAAATCAGCGGCGAAACCGACATACTCCCAGGTCTTCGGCGAGTGGCTTTGCGACATGGCGTCAATGGACGAGCGCCTGGTAGGCATCACCCCGGCAATGCGCGAGGGCTCGAAGATGGAGCGCTTCGCCAGCGAGTTCCCCGATCGCTATTTCGACGTGGGCATCGCCGAGCAGCACAGCGTAACCGTGGCCGCCGGCATGGCCTGCGACGGTTTGAAACCCGTGGTTGCCATCTATTCGACCTTTTTGCAGCGCGCCTACGACCAGGCGGTACACGACGTGGTTATCCAGAAGCTGCCGGTACTGTTCGCCATCGATCGTGCAGGCGTGGTCGGCGGTGATGGACCCACCCACGCGGGGGCCTACGACATCTCCTATCTTCGTTGTCTGCCGAACATGGTCATCATGACGCCTGCCGACGAGAACGAGACCCGGCAGATGCTTTACACGGGCTTTCTGCTCGACGGGCCGGCCGCGGTCCGCTATCCGCGTGGGACCGGACCCGGCGTCAAGGTGGAAAAAGAGATGACCGCGATTCCCCTGGGCAAGGCGGAGCTTCGGCGCGAGGGCGGAGGAATTGCCTTTCTTCCCTTCGGCCCGATGCTGGAATATGCCATGGGCGCGGCCGATGAACTGGACGCCAGCGTGGTCAACATGCGCTTCGTCAAGCCGCTGGACGAAAAAATGGTGCTCGAGATGGCGGCGTCGCACGACGTCATCGTAACCGTTGACGAAAACGCCGTGCAGGGCGGTGCCGGAAGCGCCGTCAACGAGTGTCTGGCCGCCAACGGCGTCAAAATCAGCGTCCTGAATCTTGGCCTGCCCGATCGCTTCATCGAGCATGGATCCAGGGGCGACATGCTCAAGGACGCGGGCCTCGACAGCGCCGGCATCCTGAGGTCGGTTCAAGCTTTTTTAACCAAAATCGGTTCCGGGCCAAAGCAAGCCGATCGGCTTCTGTCGCGGGCCTGATTTTCTCGCCTGCCTGGACGCCTGAAGCGCCAGCTTCTTTCCTGCGGGACCCAACTGATAATTATTCCGTCGGCGCGTAATGATTCGGCCTGAAGGCACAGAATCATGCGTCGGTATTCACAGCCTGCTGTCCAGCGTGACGTAACGCCCCCGCAGGCCTTTCGACATGCGAATGACTGTTTTCCGACTGCTTTATCTAGTCATCGGCCTTGCCCTGCTCGGCTACGTCATTGCCGGCGCTGAGCTGGCACAAGTGTGGGAACAAACGCTGGCGTTCGGTTTGGCCGGGATGGCCGTCATCATCGCCCTTTACACCGTCGAGTTTCTCGCCGACGTCGCCGGCTGGCAAATCACTTTCGACACCCTGACGTTGCGCGGCTCGTGGTTGTGCAGGCTGTATGTGGTACGGATGGTCGGGGAAGCGTTCAACGTTATCACTCCGGTAGCGAGTATGGGCGGCGAACCGGTCAAAGTAATGTTGCTCAAGAAGTATTACGGAGTGCCTTACGGAGACGCCTCGGCGTCGGTGCTGCTGGCGAAAACCGTCAACCTCTTCTCACTGGTGTTTTTCCTTGCCGGAGGCCTCGCGCTGATACTTCTGGATTCTCGCTTTTCCAGCGCAGAGACGCTGGTCGCAGCATCAGGACTGGTGGTGTTTTGCTGCGTGGTGTTTGCTTTTTTCCTGGTGCAACGAATGCGGATTTCGTCCAGGGGAAGTGCGTGGATCAGTCGCTGGCGCGTGGGCGAGCGAATCAGGGACTACCTTCATCACATCGAAGCGTTCGACGCCCGGCTGGTGACTTTTTACTCCAGACGAAGGCGCCGTTTTGCCGCTGCGTTGATTCTGGCGCTCTGTGCTTGGTTCATCGGTGCGCTGAGCATTTATTACACCATGTTGTTTCTTGGCACGCCGGTGAGCTTCACCGACGCGTGGATTATCGAGGCCTTTGCTCAACTCATACGTGCTGGAACTTTCTTCATTCCGGCCAGCATCGGCGCCCAGGAAGGCGCGTTCGTGCTCGTCTGCGCAACCCTGACCGGCAGCGCCTCGTCCGGACTGGCGGCTGCGCTCGTGCGCCGCTTCAGGGAAATCTTGTGGATCGGAGGCGGCCTTTTACTCGGCTGGTGGTTTTCTTTCCGGCCCACTTTGCAGTCCGACGGACGCAAGACGGAGAATGACGCACCCGCGCGAACGTCCGGAGATAGCTGACCGCTTTACCCGCCGACACAAAGGGTCACCGTAGGAATCCGTTTCTGGCAAACCAGTCCACCGCATCGCGAATGGCCTCTGTCGACGATCTGTACCCGTAGCCGAGCTTTTCTTCGGCCTTGCGGCTTGAGAAAAACATATGCTTTCTCGACATGCGCACTCCATCGACGGTGGCAAGCGGCTCTCCGCCGAAAATTCTTGCCCAGAATTCTGAGCCGTGGGCGATAGGCAGCACCAGAGCGTGAGGCAGCCTTATCTTTGGAGGCTTTCTGCCCGCGAACCCTGCTACACAGGCGAGAATAGCCTCAAGGCTCAAGTCCTCACCGCCGAGAATGTAACGCTCACCCTTTGCCCCGCGCTCGAAAGCGAGAATATGCCCCTCGGCCACGTCGTCCACATGCACCACATTGAGCCCCGTGTTGACGAAGGCCGGCAGACGACCCATCGCGGCATCCCGGATGAGTCTCCCGGTCGGGGTGGGCTTGACGTCACGCGGTCCTACGGGGGTCGAGGGATTGACGATGACGGCGGGTAAATCGTTATCCAGAACCATTTGCCTGACTCTCTGCTCGGCGAGAAATTTGGAGCGTTTGTAGTCGCCAATCATGTCATCGAGGGTTACCGGCGTTTCCTCGTTGGACGGCGTGCCGTCGGCGTTGAGACCGAGCGTCGCAACGCTGCTGGTGTAAACGATGCGCTCGACGCCCGCTCGCAAGGCCGCGCGCATCAGGTTCACCGTACCTTCCACGTTGCTGGCGTAAAGCGACGAAGGATCCGTTGTCCAGAGTCGATAATCGGCGGCCACGTGAAAAAGCGCCTGACAGCCTGAGACCGCGGCGTCCAGCGTATCGGGGACGCGCAGATCTCCGACGACGATTTCGATTTCCAGTCCCTCGAGATTTCTTCGGTTACTGTCCTTACGCACCATGGCCCGCAGCCGGTGACCGCCCTTCAGCAGGCATCGCGCCACGGCCGCGCCCACGAATCCGGTGGCGCCGGTAATCAGCGTTTTCATCCCGCGGCACCGGAAAGCATTTTTTTGCTCGGCTGAAGTGCCGGCGTCAGTATCAAAGTACACGCAAGCATCAGCGTCAGCCCCAGGGCAAGCAAAAGACCCATGCTCGCAGTACCTTTATGAGCGCTGAAAGCGAGATTTCCGAAACTGCACATAGTGGTCAGCACGCTGAACACGACACCGCGCGCGGTGCTGGTTTTCAGCAGGTCACCGGAATCTGGCGGCGCCGCGCGCCAGCGGTAGACCATATGAATACCGTTGTTCGCGCCGAGCCCGAGTAGCAGCGGTAAGGCAATAACGTTTGCGAAATTGAAGGGCAGGTCGAAGATCACCATCACTGCCAGAGTGATCAACATGGCGAGCAGCAAAGGCGCCAGCACCAGCCCGACCTCGAGCACCCGACGCAGCACCAGGAAAAGCAGCACGCTGATGAGCAGCAAAGCGGAGATCAGGGCATGCTCGAAGGCGCGTACCACAGCGCGGCCGGATCCCACGTGCACGACCGGTGCGCCGGTTACGTCAGGGGCGACGCTCTGAACAGCGGATACAAAGCGCTCTAGGTTGCCCTTATCACTCATGTCTCCGACCGGATCGGCTTCCAAGCGCCATCTGCCATCCGGCGCCCTCCAGTCCCGCTGAAGCTCGATTGGAAGGGATTGCAGAGATATTTGCTGCGGCGACAGGGCGATTTTTAACCGCTTGAGCTGTGCCGGCAGGTAATACATTAGATTTTGCTCCAGTGACGAGAGTCGATCCTCGGCCTCGTCCCCATTCAGCAGTCTGGCGAGTCCTGACGCAAGATTCTTCGCCGCCTCCTGCTCCTCTGGCGAGCGTGCCCTTAAGACAAAGTCTTCCAGCGCGCGCGCGAGTTTTCTCGTAGAAGCTTGCCGCGATTCCGGATCGCTTGAAGTGTCTTCTCTTATCGCACTGGTATCGAGAGAAAGGAGCAGACCAAGATCGTCAATGACGGCCAGCTTCTCCTCCTGTCCAGCAGGAACGAAGCTTCCCAGATGGATAACCTGACCGACTTCAGGCAGCTCCTCAATGCGTCGCGCAAGCGCGCGCGCCTCGTTTGCGTCCCTTGCCATCACCGACAGGGTCCAGGGCGAACGGCCCCCATCCTGCATCAGGTCCCGCGCCGTGGCGACCGATTCGCTGCTTGGATCTCGCAGGTTCAGAG
>JBFHVA010000161.1:0-8123 GCA_041589735.1 Gammaproteobacteria bacterium
CGCCTGCTCGAAGTCAGGCCGTTCACCCTCAATCCGGCTCCGGGCCAGCCGGAGATAGGCGTTGGCCAGCGCCAGCGGCGCCTCACGGGCGAGGAAGGGGTCGTCTGCCCGCAGGCCTTCGGCCCTGATGACGGCGAGCTTGGTGCTCGCGTCCTGGACGTCACTTCGTTCCGCGGCCGCGCTGAAGTCATTCTTCAAGGCATCGATACGCGCCAACCGCTGCTCTTCTTCGCGCCGCTTACGCCAGTTTTCCTGGGCGGTGACAATAGCTGTTTCAAATTCGTTGAAATTCTTGAGCCCGGGATAAAAAATCCGGCCGCGGTCAACAAAGGCCAGAGCCTCGACAAAACGTTCGGATTCGAGCGCGGATTTGGCGTTCTGCAGATAAAGGCGCGCTGTTTGGTTGCGCACCTGCTCGAGGACCGGATCACCAGTCGGGAGCAGCGCGATGAGCTCCTTGTAGGGCACCTTGAGTTTAATTTCCCAGTCGCTGGTAAACTCCGGCTTGGCCAGCAGCCTGGAAATGGTCTGAACGCGTTGGTCAACGGCCGCTTGATGCTCAGACGTCATTTCGAACGTGTGACCGGCCTGCTCTTCGATCTTTGAAAGAAGCTGGCGCTGCTCCATCAAGTAGGGGATGTCAAACAGGTTGGAAAACTCCACCAGCACACGTTCGCCCTCTGCCCAGTTGCGTTGCGCGGTGCTGCTTCCCATTTGGTTGTTGAAGAGCCTCCTGAGCTTTTCCTGGACCTCAGCCAGAAGCTCTGATCTGGGGCTCAAATCCCCTAACAGGATCAGATCGTCCCGGATGCCGAGAAAATCGGGAAGCGCGTCGAGTGAGGATACCCGCGGCCCAACACGCTGCTCTATCTCCGCGACGCGACGTTCGTTGTCGATGCGTTGAAGCTCGGACTGCACGCGGAAGCGCAGGTCGGTGAGTTTCGAATCGCCTGGCGCGTAAGTGAGACTGGCCCTGAGCAGCGCGTCGGCACGGTCGTAGGCTTTATCGTCAATGGCGGCTTCGGCCAGCTCGCCGTAACGGAATCGCAGACGGTCGTCTTTGAGCAGCGGGTGTTCGGGATCGATTTGTCTCACCACCTCGATGACATCACCGATATCACTGCTGCCCTTCTCAGGCAGCAGACGGCCTTCCTCCAGGTGGCGGGTGTAGTCGTCGCTTAGCTCCGCCAGCTTATTGGCTTTCTCCTGGTTCAAAAGCGTTCTGCGCTGAAGAACCTTGGCGGAATCGGGATAAAGTCGGTCCAGCTCCGCAATCAGAGCGCTGGCGGTGGCAAAGTCGTAGCGATTCTGCTTGACGCTGAACGCCTCGTGAATCTTCGAATTGAAGACGTTCATGATTGCCTGTTTTACCTGCTCGATCTCTTTCACGTCCCGCTGCCAGTCGGGATCGTAAGAGCCGATGAGGGAGAGCATTTCTTTGATTTCCTTTTCACCACCGCCGGCGACATAGGCGACGAGGGAATTCTTGGTCCGGGAATCATTGAGAATAAGGCTGAGCTGCTCCGGATCCGCGAGCGCCCCGGCTTGATCCAGGCCCCTGCGGATGTTCGCGATCCCGGGTTGTTCGATGATCGAAATAATCTGATCGCGCCGGTGCTTGTTGATGACGTCAACCGCCGGCCTGTATGCGCCAACGACGACTATTAATATGGCGGCAAGGCTGGCCGCGATGATCATCGGGGCACGGCTTTTCCTGGGGCGCACGCTTTCGAAAAAGTCTTCCACCGTTGGCGTGCGTTCCTCGCGCTCAAAGGCGAGTCCGCGCATCAGCGCTTTGTTTTGACGTTTGTTGAGTTTTGCAACGGGTTCCGGTTTCAGTCCCAGCTCTCTCGCCTTTGGGGCCGCCTTTCTGCCGTATGGATGTTTCCCCGTCAGCAGCTGGTAGGTCATGATCGCGAGTGCATAGATGTCATCGCGCGGATCCGGATCCACGCCCTCGAACATCTCCACCGTCGCGTACGTGGGCGTGAGCGCGCCGAGCTCGCTGGGGTCGAAAAGGGTGGTTTCCCCTTCGGCATCGGTCTTGGTTTTCGATGCCCGCGCGATGCCGAAATCGAGCAGCTTGATGGTGCCGTCTTTGGTGTAAAAACAGTTGCCGGGCTTGAGGTCCGCGTGAACGAGACCGTGAGAGTGGGCGTAGGCGAGGCCGTTGCACAGCTGCTCAATCAGGGGCATGGCCTCTTCCACGGCTAAACCACCGGCGGGTAGCTTGCTGATGAACGCGTCCAGCGGCTGTCCTTCCAGCACCTCCATGGTCATGAAGAAGGTATTAGAGGAGTCGTCGCGATCGAAGTCGTAAACGGTCGCGATGTTCGGGTGCGCCAGCCGCTGCTGCTTGGCGGTTTCTCGCTGGAGCGCGATGAAGGCTTCCGGGTGCTCCTTGAAATCGCCTTGGAGGAGCTTGATTGCGACGAAGGGGTTGCGATCCCGGGCTTCTTCCTTGAGCAGATCTTTTCCTTTCCAAACGGCGCCCATTCCGCCCTCGCCGAGCTTGGACATGAGCTGGAAGCGATCGCGCAGATGGTCGCCTTCGCGGAACGCGCGAGACAAGCCGGGATGCCGGGGGTCCCTGATCGTTGGCCAGTTGGCGCCGGTGTCCGGGTCGGCGGTGTCCTCCGCCGAGGCCAGGGCCTCGTCGGAAAAGACGTCAAAATCTATTTCGGCTTCCAGGGCGACGGTCTTGTCCGTGCCGTTGGCGCTTAAGCTGGTCGCGTCCTCGTTATAGGGATTGAGCTCGGTGGAATCGGCGTACGGCTGACCGTTTCCCCGCTCTTCGAGCGCCGGTGTGAGGTCGAGTTCCGGATTCATGGTGGTCGGGTGGTCGTCGAGTCCGGCCTCCATCTGGGTCGCCTCGCCGAGGATCTCGTCGTCGGGGCGGAGGATTTCCGATCTCTGTTCCAGCGAGGGCAGAGGTTCGGCCGTTATTTCCGTACTCTCCGGCACGCGCTCGAATCCGGTGGCCTGGTTGTGAAGTTCGGCAGGCGGCGACTCATCGGCGTCCGGCGTCGGGTCGCTGAGCGCAAGCGCCGTTAGATCGGGATCTCGCACGACATCATCGAGGGCGAGCACGGTTGCCTCCGGATCACGACCGGCGATGATGTGCGAGGTCACGTTACCGTTCAACGACACGTACATCGCGTGGGGCAGGCCCGCGTCACGAGCCGCTCGAAGGAGTTTTGCGACCAGCTTCGTCTTATCTGGTGACCGGGCCAGGAACTGTTGAACCGCCGCGTTGCACTGCTCGAAGGATCCGTTTCCCTTGATGAGCGCGCTCAGCAGCTTCTTCAGTTCGGCCACCGCGATAACCGTGAGGGGAGATTACTTGCTCGGCTGCTTGACGGTATCGAAGCGAGGCAGGGTTTCTGCAGAGTGGAAGTCATCGCCGCCGTGGGCCAGGCGGGCGCGGGCGGTGTCATTGCCGGAGATTTGCACGGTCACCACGGTGACGTTGTCCCGGGAGCCCCGCGACAAGGCCAGATCCACCAGCGTATCGCTCAGTGAGCGATCGTTTTCCCGGCCCGCGATCTCAAGCATTTCCGACGGCTTGACCTCCTTGTCCAGTCCGTCGCTGCAGAGTATGAACACGTCCCCCGGCTGAAGCTCGACGATCTCCAAATCCAGCTTCAATCCATCGGCGGCGCCTATGGCGCGGGTCACGAGATTGCCCTGGGGGTGGCTGGAGGCCTGAAGTCGGGTCAGGATGCCCTTCTCGACAAGCTCTTCGACCAGGGCATGATCCTGCGTGATCTGAACGATCTGCCCGCCCCGGCAGCGGTAGATCCGGCTGTCACCGGCCCAGACGCAGACCGCGTGACGGCCCCGCGCAATGAGCGCCGCGACGGTGCTGCCAATGGTCTGGGACTCGTTTCCTTTGGCAATCGCGCGCAGCTTGTCGTTGACCCGCAAAAGGCGGTTTTCCACCTCATCCAGGTATTCGCTCAAAGCCTGGGGAGGCTTAATCGCGTTCAGCGCCTCACAGATCATGCCGCTGGCCACATCGCCGGCGGTGTGCCCTCCCATACCGTCCGCGACGGCCCAAAGGCCCAGATCGGGCCGCTCGAGGTAGGCATCCTCGTTGATATCCCGGACCATCCCGACGTCGGTACGGCTGGAAGATGACCAGGAAATTTTGGGCTGCTGGTTCATGAGCGCTGGTCAGCCAAACAAACTTTTTTTCGGGCGGAACTCAGCGCCGCCGCGTGCGTATCGAAATCACCTCAAGCAAAAGGTTTCGGCGGCTGGCCTAAAATCTAGAGCCGCCCGGAGAAGTCGTGCTCGCCCAGCCTCCCTCAGGTGGAGATCACGTCACCATAGACTATTTTAGACGCCTCTGAGACGATTCTCGCGGAATATCGGGCAATTGGGCCACAAGGTCGGGTGGGCTGGAACTAGACCGAAGCGGTCTGCCCGCGGTGATTCCTCGACGAAGTCCCGCCTTGCACCCATATCCCGAGGCCGAACCCACTTGGCTATCGGCAAAGCCGCGCTCTCCGCCTCTCGACGGCGATCACGCCCCGCTCCGCAACCGGAAATGATGAGAGTTCGAACCGCAGGGCTCGTGTGCCCTCCGTCCGTGGGCAAAGGAATCGACTGCCACGGGATCGAAGGTTTCGGCAGCACGGTGACGGCGGCCTCAGCACCCCGCACATGATGAATGCGCGGGCCACGGGGATCGATGATGACCTCAGGTTCGAGCGCCGTAGCGACACATTGACCCTCAACGACGGGCGAGCGGGGCCGGAGCCGGCCTCCGCCGAGGTGAAGCGCATCGCCGGGGAACGCATCACCAAGGAAATGGCCGATGTGGTCACCTACTGCGAGCAGCCGCAAACAAGGGAGCGAGCAGTCTTCACGCTCCAGCAACAGTAGCTGGAGTCGGGAGTGGAATTTCAGGACATGAACGCCGAGCCCGCGACTGAACCGCTGCAGCAAAGTGAGGAACCGGGCGCGGACCGCCAGACGATTCAGGACGCTTACAGCCGCTGTGGCCCGTCCGATTATGCGGGACAGAGCCGTTGAGAGGGCGGTATCGGAGTCGCAATCTCCTGGTGGCCTAAGCTTGCGGCGCGGTGGCCGCGGACCGTCGGCTGATCGAGGCCGAAAAATCTGAATTCCCGTTGACCAAGTTGAAACGAGCCGCGGTGCTTGCTTCTTGATCTGTTGACCGCCGATGACTGGTCAGCTGTCACGATTCAGGTATTATCCGGCTAAGCTTTAATGATTGAACTTCAACAAAAAGGTTTTGACGCCAAGCCATGACAAACCAGGTACTATTCTACGAAAATGCCAAACCGGTGACGAAAGAGCGACACCGCGACTGGTTTGTTGAGACGGGACACGACTACTCCTTTGCGCGAAAGACGAACTCGGTGCCGCTCATGGCGGTGGAGTTTCCTTCCGCCGGGCGCGAGTACGCGGTCGTCTTTGCCGGCGCGGATCAGGGGACGACGATTCCGGTGGCGATTCTCGGCATCACGGACAAACAGAACCTCTACATCACTGGAGAAGGCGGATGGAAGGCCAACTACATTCCAGCCTTCGTGCGCCGCTATCCTTTCATCTTTGCCACGGACGGCGAAGGCAAGACATTCACTTTGTGTATCGACGAAGGATTTGCGGGCTGTAACCAGGAGGGACATGGACGTCCGCTTTTCAACGACGAAGGCGAGCGCACCGAGTACCTGGAAGGCGTACTGAAATTTCTTCAGGAGTATCAGGTCCAGCATCAGCGCACCCAGGCATTAATCCAGCGGCTCAAGGATCTCGAGCTGCTCGAACCGATGCAGGCCAACGTAGAGCTCAAGTCCGGAGAAAAGCATTTGCTCTCGGGATTTCAGGTGGTCAGCAGGGAGAAGCTCAACGCTTTATCGGCGGACGTCGTCCACGAGTTGTTCAAAAATGGGGCGCTCGAGCTCGTCTACTCTCACCTTCAGTCACTGGCTAATTTCGGCGCCATGATCGACCGCCTGGCCGGGCATCGGAACGTCTGACGAAGGCAAAACTTTCGTCCCTTCGAAGCTTTGGTCAGGCCGCCCGAGGGCTGAAAAGCTTTTTAGAAGTCATAGCCTTAGGTCTGTTTCGCTTAATACCTTTTTAATAGATTCTGTTCTATACTTTTCTACGAATTCCAAGCGTCAGCTTAAAGATCAAAGGCATGTCTGCCGGTGGAACCCGTCCCCGGTTTTGTTCTGGTATTGAATCCGGCTGCGCCCCTGCATCCAAATACTTCTGCCCGCGTGCGGTTTAAGGGAATCGAGCTCTAGAGGCCATGGCGAGAAAAGCCGCCACGCTTTCCATCGTGTTTGCCGATATCAGTGGCAGCACTCGACTTTATGAGTCGCTGGGTGATTCGGTCGCGCGGGAACTTATCGCGCAATGCCTCGGCGTGATGACCGAGTACATCGAAAAGCACGACGGTAGGGTAATCAAAACCATCGGCGACGAGATCATGTGCACTTTTCCTAGCGCCGACCAAGCGGTGGAAGCTTCAATCGGCATGCAGGAAGGTGTGTCGGAGGATCTGCCGGAAATAAATCCAAATACGCCGTCGACGATGGCCATTCGTATCGGTCTTCACCATGGGCCTGCGATTCTGGAGGGCGGCGACGTGTTTGGGGACGCCGTCAACGTCGCCGCTCGAATGGCGGGATTGGCAAAAGGCGGACAAATCATCACCACCCAGGATACCGCCGATGCATTGCACCCTGCGCTTCGCTCCAGCACGCGACACCTGGATCGCATTCCGGTAAAGGGCAAGTCGGAAGACATCGACATCTTCGAAGTGATATGGCAGTCGGAAGACGTGACGCGTATGGCGACCGGCTTGCTCAAGTCCCAGGACAAGCCGGGCCAGCTGGTGTTGAAGTACGACGGGCGGGAAAAGAGACTCGACCAGGACATGCCGCCGATGATCTTGGGAAGAGGAAAGAAAGCCGACATGATCATCAACGACAGCATGGCTTCCCGCGAGCATGCGCGCATCGAATGCCGTCGGGGAAAATTCATACTCACGGATATGAGCACGAACGGCACCTACGTGCTCACGCCGGACGGTCCTTCTTATCTAAGGAGAGAAGATATCGTGCTCAGCGGAGAGGGCAAAATCACCCTAGGCCGGGATCTGAGCGAGGCGACGGAAGTCGTCGACTTTCTTTGCGATTGAACGGGGTGCTGGATCGTCGATAGCGATCCAAAATCTTCTATCGCGAACCAACTCTCGGATTCAATGCCTTCCCTGCGAAGAGAGCTTGTAGATGCGTGCTCGTGCACGGATTCCCTCAAACAAAAAAAGTTAGCTCGTAAGCAAGTTACTACAGCGAACTTTGTTTCTGCTGAGCACCAGCGACGTATCATTGAATCGCCTGCGATCGCAGACTTCGGAACGGTAAGGAGATGGTGGGCGATGCTGGGATTGAACCAGCGACCTCTGCCGTGTGAAGGCAGCGCTCTCCCGCTGAGCTAATCGCCCGTTCTGTGAGAAGGCACATTTTATGAGTACCCTTCGCAAGCGGTCAATCGCGGGTATGTCTATAATGCCCGCCCGAAACCCCCGGCATCGACGACCCTGAAGCATCGTGAGCGTACGCACCCGATTCGCACCCAGCCCTACCGGCTTGCTACACGTGGGCGGCGCACGCACGGCCCTGTTTTGCTGGCTCTATGCCCGGCACTGTGGCGGGAGCTTCATTCTGCGGATCGAAGATACCGACCGCGAGCGTTCCACCGAGGCCTCGGTAAACGCCATCCTCGAGGGCATGGCGTGGTTGGGCCTCGATTACGACGAGGGCCCTTTCTACCAGACCCAGCGCATGGCCCTCTACCGGGAGCAGATCGAGCGGCTGCTGGACGAAGGCAAGGCCTATCACTGTTACTGCACCCGGGAACGCATCGAGGCTTTGCGGGAAGCGCAACGCGCCAAGGGCATCAAACCCCGCTACGACGGCCAGTGCCGGGAACTCTCTGCGCCGCCGAAGGGCGCGCCGGATCCGGTGGTACGCTTCAAGAATCCCCAGCGAGGGGAAGTGGTGGTCGACGATCTCATTCGCGGGCGCATGGTTTTTGCTAACGAGGAGCTGGATGATCTGATCATCGCGCGTCCTGAC
>JBFHVA010000162.1:0-8049 GCA_041589735.1 Gammaproteobacteria bacterium
GATCTGGCGGCTCAATTCGAACGGCGGCGTAAGCTACGACCGGTTAGATTACCATCGGCGCGCGGTGGAAACAGAAAATGAGGCGTTTTTCCTGCGCATCAGCGGTCCCGGCGACTACCACTATTACGGCGCCGATCTGGGGATCCTCATCACCCGGGGCAGGTTGATGACCGATGACTTCAAGCTCAACGATCGGGCCCACGCGTGGATCAAAGGCATGCGCTCGCGCTACCAGGCTTCACCGCTGGACCAGGGCTTGAGAGAGGCGGCACCCGTTGCCCTGGAGGCAGGCGCTTTCAAGATTCTGTGAGTCGGTCGGCAGTCAGACGCTGAGGAAACGCTTAGGATCCGGCCCCGAGCATGACTTGTCGTCACGCCTCGAGCGTGGCGCGAGACCAAGACCACGGGCTGCCCGCCGGTGGTCTAGAATTGTGCTCTGGCGAACCACCCTGTTCCGGGTATCAGTTTCCGGGTCCGGATTCGGGCTGGTTCGAAAATGCTTTTCGCGACGCGTCAGGCGCCGTGGGTCACCAGGCAAAGGGATTTCGGGCAGGCCTTCTCCACAGACCGTGAAGTTTGAATTCGAAGCCATCGCGGAAATGACGCCAGGCAAGAAGTGGCAGCGCCACTTCGAGCGTCTTTGGCCGGGTTACCGTAAGTGGTTCATGTCGGAAGGTGACACCGCCCGCCCTAGCTATCTTGAATCCCGCACCGAATTCCAGGCGCATATGCCGGAGCTGGTGCCCACTTATGAGGCTCTCACCGAACTTGCCGGCGGCAGCGATCTGGCGGCCCGGGCGCTGGCGCTGTACTGCCCGCCGCCCTACCTCACCGGCTGTTCCCAGGCGGTCTGGATGGACGACCAGAGCCAGATCCTGGTGCGCAACTACGACTATCATCCGGCGCTTACCGAAGGCGCGGTGCTCTACACCTGCTGGAACAAGCGCCGCGTCATCGCCTTGTGCGACTGCCTGTGGGGCGTGCTGGACGGTATCAACGACGCCGGACTGGTGGTCTCCCTCACCTTTGGCGGCCGCCGGGTGGTGGGCAAGGGTTTCGGCATTCCGGTGGTGCTGCGCTACATACTCGAGTTTTGCGATACCACCGACGAGGCCATCGAGGTGCTGCGCCGGGTACCGCCGCACATGGCCTACAACGTCACCGTGCTCGACGGCGCGGGTCATTTCAAGACCGCGTATCTGTGTCCCGATCGCGCCCCGGTCACGCGACAGTTTCCCGTCGCCACCAATCACCAGGGAAAGGTCGAGTGGCTGGAACACGCGCGCGCAACCTCGACCCTGGAGCGAGAGCGCTTCCTGTTTTCCAAGTTCGCCGACACCGAGCAGACCGAGCAGACCTTCATCGACGCGTTCCTTAATCCGCCGTTATACAGCCGCGCTTATCGAAAGGGTTATGGCACTCTCTATACCGCCGTCTATCGGCCGACCAAGCGGGCGATGGAGCTGCGCTGGCCGGATGGCACCTGGATACAGTCCTTTGATAATTTCGAGGAAGGTAAACGCATCACTCGGTTCGTCGACCAGGACGAATTCGAAAAAAGCCTCATCAACCGGATGCCGGAGACCCGTCTGGCTTAAAAATCGCTCGTCGCAGGCGATTTTCCGCTCGTTAAGTTCGACCCGGAGCCGGGGCTTATCCACCACGATCGGGCCAGTTCCACCGGCTCCGCGTCTCCGGTTTCCATCCCCGACGCTGGCGTAGCCATTCAGGCCGTCGATTCGACTGCTGGCACGTTGTCTGCATCACATCTCGCATGCAAGAGCGTTCTACTCGATCGCTAGCCTCGACCAGCTGAATTAGAAGGAACATTTAAATGTGCGGAATCGCGGGAGAAATCCGCTTCGACGGGCGCGTGCCCGATTTGGCTCGCATCCACCTCATCAATGAACGCCAGGCACGACGCGGCCCGGACGCTGCTGGCGCTTATGGCCAGGATCACATGGCTTTCGCTCATCGCCGGCTCAAAGTCATGGATCGGTCCGATTTGTCACACCAGCCCATGTTCGACGCCGAGCTCGGGATTGGCGTGGTTTTCAATGGCGCCATTTACAACCATTCCGAGCTGCGCCAGTGTTTGCGCGGCCGCGGCTATCGGTTTCATTCCAACGGTGACACCGAGGTGCTGATCAAGGCCTACCACGCCTATGGAGCGGATTTCGTCGATCACCTCCACGGCATGTTCGCCATCTTGCTTTGGGAACGAGACAGCGGCCGGGTGCTGCTGGCCCGCGATCGCTTGGGCATTAAGCCGCTCTATTACGCCGACGTGGACGGCGGGATGCGTATCGCCTCCACATTACCCGGTCTGCTCGCCGCTGGCGGCGTGGATACGGATATCGATCCGGTGGCGCTGCACCACTACATGACCTTTCACGCGGTAGTACCGGCGCCAAACACAATCCTCAAAGGCGTGCGCAAGCTGCCCCCGGCAACGGTGATGACTATATCGCCCGACGGCAGGCATGAATCCAGGGTCTACTGGACGCCCTGCTTCCAGCGGCGAAACGGTGATTCGGGTCGCAGCTTCGATGAGTGGCGTGAGCTCGTGCTGGATACCCTGCGTACCGCGGTCAAACGCCGGCTGGTTGCGGACGTTCCGGTCGGCGTGCTTCTCTCCGGCGGGCTCGACTCGAGCCTCATCGTGGGTCTGTTGTCAGAGCTCGGGCAGAGAGATTTGCGAACCTATTCCGTGGGATTCGCAGACGTCGGCGACGAGCGCGGCGACGAGTTCAAGTATTCAGACATCGTCGCCGAGCATTTTGAGACCAATCATCACAAGATCTTGGTCGACTCGGACACCGACCAGCTGCTTCCCGCGCTCAACGACGCCGTGGGCGCCATGTCGGAGCCCATGGTCAGCCACGACGCCGTCGGCTTCTTCATGCTCTCCCAGAGGGTGTCCCAAGATATCAAGGTGGTGCAGAGCGGTCAGGGCGCGGACGAGGTCTTCGGCGGCTACCACTGGTATCCGCCGATGCTCGAAAGTGACGATCCCGTTGGCGATTACACCAACGCATTCTTCGACCGCGATCACAACGAGTTCGGGCGCGCGGTGAATCCCGAATGGCTAAGCGAAGATTTCAGTCGCGAATTTGTCAACGAGCACTTCGCAACTTCAGGTGCCGAGACCGCGGCGGACAAGGCGCTGCGTTTAGATACCACGGTGATGCTGGTGGACGATCCGGTGAAGCGGGTCGACAACATGACCATGGCCTGGGGCCTGGAGGCGCGGGTTCCCTTTCTCGACCACGAGCTGGTGGAGCTGGCCGCCCGGGTTCCGCCCGAAGCAAAGATTTCCGAAGGTGGCAAGCACGTTCTCAAGGAGGCGGCCCGCTCGATAATACCTCACGAGGTCATCGATCGGCCGAAAGGTTACTTTCCTGTTCCAGCGCTCAAGTACATCCGAGGCCCGGTGCTGGATTTCGTTCGCGATACGCTCGATCGACCAGCAGCAAAAAACCGCGGGGTGTTCGAGCGGAGCTACGTTGACACTCTGCTGCAAGATCCTGAAGGACACATCACGCCGCTGCGCGGATCCAAGCTTTGGCAGATCGCCTGCCTGGAGACCTGGCTGCAGGCACAGGGGTTGTGAGTGAAGCCGCTTGAACTTTATCCAGAAAAATGCAGAAAGTAGTTGACGGGATGAGCAGAGCGCATAAGAAAGAGCTTCGGTTCAGACGATTCAACGCGCCCTCACTCAAGAACTGGGGTGAGCCGCCCCGGGGACCCGATACGACCCAGATCGGCAAAGAAGTGGTGCTCGACTGTGGATGGGGCCGGCTGATCTTTGCCCACACTTTTAAACATCCGCTCAGCGTCGCCAAAGTTCTTTGCGAGGAAGCCGACGATAAGCGCGACATCGCGCTTTATCTCAGGGATCCGCACGTGGTGCTTTCTCAGGCACCACAGGAGTTGTTTCTCGATCCTTCACATACCTATCGTCTCTGGCTTTCGGAATATCGACCGCCGCGCACCCGCCAACCGGGTTTCAGCGTGCGCAGAATCCGCCGCCGCTCCGACGCCGAGTCCATTAATCGCCTCTACGCCAAGCGTCATATGGTCCCGGTGAAGGCGGAATTCATTTGGGAGCAAAGAGCCAAGAACACCTTGACCTACCTCGTTGCCGAGGATCGTGAAAACGGCGATATCATCGGCACTGCCACCGGCGTCGACCACGCCAAGGCCTTTTCCGATCCCGAAAACGGCTCCAGCCTGTGGTGCCTGGCCGTCGATGCAGCGACAGTTCATGCCGGGGTGGGCGTCGCGTTGGTCAATCATCTGGCCGACCATTACCAGGCCCGGGGTCGGGCGTTCATGGATCTTTCGGTGATGCACGACAACGAGGCCGCCATAGCGCTCTATGAAAAGCTGGGATTCCGTCGCGTTCCAGTTTTTTGTATCAAGCGAAAAAACCCGGTGAACGAAAAATTATTCATGGGGCCCGAACCGGGAGAACGGCTCAATCCTTACGGAGAAATCATCGTCAACGAGGCCAGGCGTCGCGGTATTGCCATCGAAATTATTGATCCGGAGCAGGGCTATTTTGCCCTGACCCACGGCGGCAGGCGCGTAGCATGCCGTGAGTCGCTATCTGATCTCACGACCGCCGTCGCTATGAGCCGCTGCGATGACAAGCGGGTCACCCGCAGGCTGCTGCACGCGGCCGGACTCAACGTTCCGGATCAGAAGCTTTCGGGTTCCGACTCTGATGACGCGAAGTTTTTGAAAAAGCACGGAGCAGTGGTAGTGAAGCCGGCGCGCGGTGAGCAGGGTCGAGGGATCAGCGTCAACATCGATTCGGAGGACGCCATGAAGTCGGCAATTGCGCGCGCCCGGGAAACCTGCGAAACGGTACTGCTGGAGCAATTCTGTGAGGGCGATGACCTCAGGATCGTCGTTATCGACTATGAGGTAGTCGCGGCGGCGATACGCCGTCCTCCCGAGGTCGAGGGCACTGGTGAACACACCGTAAGCGATCTGATCGAAAAGCAAAGCCGCCGCCGCGCGGCCGCAACCGGAGGGGAGAGCCGTATTCCCTTCGATGACGAGAGCCGGCGCTGCGTGGATGCAGCCGGCTACACCCTCGACGACGTGTTACCAAAGGGGAAGCGTCTGGTGGTGCGCAAGGCCGCGAATCTGCATACCGGCGGTACCATCCACGATGTTACCGGACGGATTCACCCGAAACTCAAGGAAGCGTGCGAACAAGCGGCGCGAGTGCTGGATATTCCGGTGGTCGGTCTCGATTTAATCGTGTCCGACGTGGAAACACCCGACTATGTGATCATAGAGGCCAACGAGCGTCCGGGGCTCGCCAACCACGAGCCCCAGCCGACGGCGGAGCGGTTTATCGACTTGCTTTTCCCTGCGACGTCGACCCGATAGCTGCTTTTAAGCTCGATGACGCTGACTCAACGCCTTTAATTTTAAATTTGCAAGCAGACTCCGATGAATAACAAAGCGAAAGCAACCCGCCTCGCGCTCGAGAGTGGAATACGAAAGCTCGAAATCGACACCGACTATCTGGTGGAGATGCTGAGGCGACTGCTGGAAATTCCAAGTCCGAGTGGATTTACCGACCAGGTCGTCCACTTCACGGGGGCGCGCCTGGATGAGCTCGGCGTGCCCTTCGAGCTGACCCGCCGAGGGGCCATGCGTGCGGATATCAAGGGCGAAGTATCGAGCCCGGATCGGGCCATCGTCGCCCACCTGGACACGCTGGGCGCGGCGGTCAAGCAGCTCAAAAACAACGGTCGACTAGAAATCGTGCCCATCGGCACCTGGTCGAGCCGTTTCGCAGAAGGTGCCCGTGTGACCATATTCACCGATGACGGCAAATTCCGGGGCACTATTCTTCCTCTGAAGGCATCGGGTCACACTTTCAACCAGGAAGTGGACACGCAGCCGGTCAGCTGGGACCAGCTCGAGATTCGCGTCGACGAGCTGGTTTCCAATCGCTCCGATCTGGAGCGTCTGGGCATCAACGTCGGTGATTTCGTCGCCATAGATACAACCCCCGATTTTTCCGACAGCGGTTTCATCAACTCGAGGCATCTGGACAACAAGGCTGGCGTAGCCAGCGTGCTGGCGGCTACCAAGGCCATTGTAGATTCGGGTGCCAACTTGCCGGTGGATTGCCATCTGCTGTTTACGATTACCGAGGAGATTGGCAGCGGCGCGTCGGCGGTGCTGCATCAGGACGTGGCCGAGATGTTGAGTATCGACAACGCGACACCGGCGCCGGGACAGAACTCAAAAGAGCTGGGCGTGACCATCGCCATGAAAGACGAGGCCGGACCGTTCGACTACCATTTGACGCACAAGCTGCTGGATCTCTGTCGCGCCCATGCCATTCCGCACCAGCGCGACGTGTTTCGCTATTACCGCTGCGACAGCGCCTCCGCCATTGAAGCCGGTAACGATATTCGCTGCGCGCTGGTTTGCTTCGGTGCTGACTCCTCCCACGGCTACGAGCGGACTCACTTAGATTCGCTCCGGTCGCTCTCGCAGTTGTTGACCATTTACATGCAGAGCGATCCCACCTTCAGGCGCGACAGCAACTCGCTGGGGCCGATAAAAGGATTTCCCAGGCAGGTCGAGCCCAACGCGAACTCAAAGCGTAGGGGCGGTTGAAGCAGCCGGGTGCCGGGTGGGTACGGTGCTGACAAGCGAAATCAATCGTGACCAACGCTACCGCAACGCAGCACCTACGATTGAAGGCATTTCAGCCGTCTCAGCGCGATCCGCCATCGGTTTGGCGGATAACCTGGAACCGATTCTGAATCGCCGTACAATACGGCAAGCGGGCGCGAAGGAAGCGCGCGCCAGACGCGCTTCTCCCGCGAAACTAGTCATGGTGAGGAGGCAAACATGGGACTGCTCAGCAAGATTTTCAGTCACACGCCCGACTATCCGGCGCTCGATCGGAACTCGCCGGAAGCGGCCCAGCTGAATAAACATCGCTCGGAAATCGAACCCATCGTCAAGGATGTCAAAGAGCAGGTGGAAGTGGTGCTGTCCGACGCCGGCTTCTACGTGCTCATCGGCAACCCGCCGAACAATTTCGGCTTCGAGTGGCTGGAGGGCGGCGAGCTAAAAAACTTCAAGACACTGGTTGAGGGAAAACGGGTCAACCCCATCCGCATGGAGCGGATGATCGACCGTCTGAGCGATGCTTACAAAGGAAGTAAAACGGCGCCGAGGTTCATGGCCGAGGTTGGCGAGAACTCTATAGTAATCACAAAATCCGATGCGCTTGCGAAAGCGTTGAAGAAGGAAGTGGACGAGCTCTCCGCGTAAGCGAGGGAATTTCTGAAAGATGCCGAATGCTTTTGTCGCAGTCTAATCTCGATTCTTGCGTGCCTCTGCGACCAAATCGCGCTTGAGAGCTCCGAGACGGCCTTCGAGTCCGACGGGATAACGCTCCGGCGTATCGACCCGGAGAAATCCCTTGTCCAGCACGCCCAGCGCGCTCAAGGTCCGCTTTCGGCTCTCGGCGATGTTCTCGCGTTCCACCACGAGTTCCCCCGCCCTGAATACCGGTTGCAGCAGATCTTTCCACCGAGTGTGAGCGGGGACCGATTTTTGCCGATCGGGATCTTCCAGCAGGGCATAGCGCCAGTCTTTGCCTGGCGGATCCTCGGCGTTGTAGACAACGTCGATCAGAGGCGCGTCCCCGTCGAAGAATCGCCGTACCTGTTGCATTCCAGGGTTCGGCACTTTGGCCTCGTTCTCCGAAAGTTTGACGCTGAATCGCCAGGGTTTAGCCGGATCGGCGCGGACGCCCGCAAGCTTGTACACCCCATCGAGGGCAGGCTGGTCGAAGGCGGTGGCGAGCCGCGTACCTACGCCCCAGACTTGGATCTTCGCCCCCGCCTGCTTGAGCTGGCGTATGCGATGCTCGTCCAGCTCGTTGCTGGCGACAATTTTGGCGTGGCTGAACCCGGCTTCGTCGAGCAGCTCCCGGGCTTTGATGCTGAGCGCCGCCAGATCGCCGGAATCGAGCCGGATCCCCGCCACTTGATGACC
>JBFHVA010000163.1:0-8002 GCA_041589735.1 Gammaproteobacteria bacterium
CAGCTGCGCGGGCGCGTTGGGCGCGGGGCGCAGAAAAGCGCCTGCGTAATGCTGTACCAGACCCCCCTTTCTCCGGCCGCCCGTGAAAGGCTTAACGTGTTGAGAGAAACTAACGACGGGTTCGAGATTGCGCAGCGGGACCTGGAGCTGCGCGGCCCCGGCGAGCTGCTGGGAACGCGCCAGACCGGCCTGCTCCAGTTTCGGGTCGCCGACCTCGCCCAGCACCATGAATTATTGCCCGACGTGGTGCGCGTCGCGGGGGAGATCTTGTCCCACTATCCTGATTGCATCGCCCCCATCGTCAAGCGCTGGTTGGGGGATCGGTTAAACTACGCCGGTGCCTGAAAGCGCGGAGCACGGTGTTACCGATGCGCAGTAATCGGATGCCGGCGGGCGCTAGGCCGAATGAGTTTCGACGCGTCAACCGCCTGCTGGACCAGCAACCACCGTCAGAAATCCGTGTCTGGCTCGAGGATCCGGGCTCGGTGACGTCACGAATGCGCGGCGCCTGTCGCGGAGAGTTTTCTCTGTCCGTGGTAGCTCAGAAAAAAGCGCGGCCGTTTGGCCAGGAGGCGCGGGTACTTAAGCTTCCTCCCGCGCGCTTGGCCGTGGTCCGGCAGGTGCTGCTTTGTTGCGCGGGTGTTCCGTGGATATTCGCCCGCAGCGTGATTCCGGTCTCGATGATCAGGGGCTGCAACCGCCGTCTCGCGCATCTGGGTTCGAAACCCCTGGGCGAGGTTTTGTTCGCGCTCCCGGGACTCGTTCGCCATCAGGTGCAGATCGCGCCCCTATGCGCCAATCCGGCGATGCGGCAGGCGCTGATTGACGCCGTGGATGAGAATCCCTCCGGCGCCTGGTTGCGCCGAAGCGTGTTTCTTCTCAACAATGACCCGCTACTGATTAACGAAGTGTTTCTTTCCAACATCCGTTATGGATAAGGCCTACGTCAAGGATCGCCTCTACCACTACGGCCTGCTGATGCGCATGGACAAGCCCATTGGCACGCTGCTGCTTCTATGGCCGACGCTGTGGGCACTCTGGATCGCGGGCGAGGGCCACCCGGACCCGCGCATCGTGGTGGTCTTCATACTCGGCGTGTTCTTGATGCGATCCGCGGGCTGCGTAATCAACGATTTCGCCGACCGTGACATCGACCCGTACGTCAAGCGCACCATGAATCGCCCTCTGGCGGCCAAAAAGGTATCGGCGAAGGAAGCCCTGGCGCTTTTCGTCGTGCTGTGTCTGGCCGCGCTCGGACTCGTGCTGACGATGAACGAGCTCACCGTTTTGCTTGCGTTCCCCGGCGCCCTGCTCGCCGCCACCTACCCCTTTATGAAGCGATTGACCTATCTTCCCCAGGTTCATCTGGGCGTGGCATTCGGCTGGGCCGTTCCCATGGCGTTTGCCGCCCAGACGGCCAGCGTGCCTGCTCTCGCCTGGCTGATGCTGGTGGCCGTGGTGCTGTGGGCGGTGGCCTACGACACCATGTATGCGATGGTGGACCGGGAGGACGATTTGTACGTGGGCGTCAAATCCACGGCCATCCTGCTCGGAGAGCTGGACCGGCCGACAGTCGCCGTGCTGCACGCTGCCGTCATACTGGTGCTCGGAATCGTCGGACAGCAGGCGGAAATGAGCCTTTGGTATTACGGCGGTCTCGGGGTCGCCGCCGTGCTCGCGATCTACCAGCTTTTCTTGATTCGAAATCGCGAGCCGGAACGCTGTTTTCGCGCCTTCCTGAACAACAACTGGGTCGGCGCCGCGATCTTTGCGGGTATCGTTATCGACTACGTGATGCGCGGGTGACGATCAGCACCCTGCCGGCTCAAGGAGATCCCTGCAGGCCGGTGAGCTTCGCCCTTGCCGAGAATGGCAGGCCCCGGAAATGCACGTCCAGGAAGCGGGCCTCTTCTTCGAAAATGATGCGCCAGCGTCCGTCGGACTCCTGCCGCCAGTACTGTCTCTTCTTGGTCTTGTCGTTGAAATTGCTGCTGCGGTAATTCTGATCGAATGTGAGCACAACCAGGTTCTGCTCTCCCGGATAAGCGAACGCGCTCAGGTTTGAGAAGTTCACCTTGATATACGATTTCGCGGCGTTGATGCGGCGCTTTTTCTGAAGCCAGGCGACCCTTCCCAAGCCGTCGCTGACAAAAGACCTTGAGTAGTGCCTTGAATAGCGTTCGAAACTCATGCTTTCCCAGTCCCTGCGCCAGGATTCCAGCATCGCCTCGACATCCTTTCGGCGCGACTGAATTGCCTCCGGCTCAACCCAGCGCACCCCGTCGGTGATAATAACGGGAGCGTTGGTATCCGGCACCATGCCGAACAGAGATTCCAGGTCATTATTGGCCACGGCAATGCAGCCATCGCTCGCTTGTGGGGCCCGGCTGTAGGTATCCGTAGGAACGCCATGAATCCAGATCCCGTAGCCCGTGCGCCCGAGTCGCATATCCCACTCGTTGGGATAATTGATGGGCAGCGCGCCCGATCCATAAAAGTCCGGCAAAGTCGCGGGAGATATTCTTCCGGTCACAAAATACACGCCCACCGGCGTTCTTTGATCGCCCTCGCGTAGCTTGCGCGCGCCGTTTTTTCCGCTTGAGACGTACTGATCGGTGACCCGTGTCAGCGTTCCCTTGTTGTTGGCGAATACATACAATCGAGACGCTGGAACGTCTACCACAATTACGTGCTTTTGGTCGCGCGCGAGCAGAACCAGGTTCTCGGGGATACGGTCGTCCGCGGGTGCGGAGCGATGGTGTGCGAGTCGACGGCGCGCTTCGTCCCTGAGCGCCTCGAGCCTGTCGGCAGCGGCCACGTCGAAGTTGCCGAAACGTCCCAGAGGCCGTACGCGGGCGCTCAGCAAATCCGCGTAAACAAGCTGCGCAAGCTGGAAATCGGGGCGCCTGGCGACAAGCTCTTCCAGCAGCGATATCGCGTCATCGAGCCGGTTCTGTTCAAGCGCCTCGATGCCGCCCAGAAGAAGCGCTTCTTCAGGGCTACCAGAAATTAAACCACTGATACCGTTGCTCTGCAGCTTCGAGCTGGACGCTGCCAGCGCGTCGCTCAACGATGCCGCGTTCGACGCCAGCGGCAGAAGACAGAGCCAAATGGTCAGAAGACAGGCGCGGACCATCACGTTGCGGTTCAGTTCAAAAATCCCCATGTGCTAATTAACCGTCTGCTCCAAGAGGATCTTCCAGCTTTCCCCCCGCCGGACCAGGTCCATTCGCTTGATCACCTGGTCCGCGTAACTGTCGGAGCGATAAGACTGCTCGAATGTCACTGAAGCTCGGTCGTCGCCAGTTCGGGTCACTCGGGGCCGGGCGATTCTGATGTCGATGAATTGCGGCCCCGAAACGCGTTTCCGTCGAAGTATAGTCCAACTCTCTCTGCTGCGGCCGTCCGCGGGCACGAACGACTGCGCGTAATGACCCAGGTACGCCTCCACGTCCTGGCTCGACCACGCGTCGGCCCAGCTTCTTAACGTTGCCAGTACCTCATCCTCCGTATCCGATGCCGGTATCGGGGCCGCCGTTGGCGGCGACGGCGCTGCCGCCACCTTTACAGACGGTTCCGGCGCGGTCATCGCGGAGGACGTCGTGCGCGCTCCTCCGCCTATGCCATCCAGCTCTTCCGCCAGCGCGTACTTGGCCCTCGCTGACCGGTTTGCGTCGTCGAGGGCGAGGGCTCTTGAATACGAAAGGGCGGCCATCTTGCCGTACACGTCACCCAGGTTTTCATGCGCCGTGGCGTAACTCGGGTGAATTCGAAGGGCTTCGAGCAAATAGGATCGCGCTTTCTCCAAATCACCCGCCGCGGCATAAAGCACCGCGAGATTGTTGTGGGGTTCAGGCAACTCTGGGAAATCCCTTACCAGAGCGGAAAAAGTGTCGATTGCCTGCTGGCGTCTACCGGACTCGGCCAGAGCGACGCCTTTCAGAAATCGCGCTGAGGAGTCGTTGGGGGAAGTCCTGAGGTGGCTGTCGAGACGATCGATGGCTTCATCATGACGCCCCTGTCGCATCAGAGATCGAGCGTCGTCCAGCGTATCCGCGTGCGTCACCGCCGCCAGTGCGGTGCCGAGTACAACCAGTAGCAGAGAAGTTGGAAGTCCGAATACCTTCATTGCACCATCCGCAAGGAAACCGGGCGGATTCTAGCTCAAACAAACAGCGAACTCACAATTTGCGCTTTGAAAAATCAACCATTCGGGATCCCAGCGTAGTCTTGATAGAGTTGATTAAAGGCGAGACAAATCCTCACTCAATCGGGCCAGAATCATTAGCACCGCGGCACTCATCGCCGAAGTCGCGCTTCCAACGTCGTCTCGGTCGAGATCCAGCTCCTGCACATAGGTCTGAAGGTGGAGCAGGCGATTATCGCGCACGCGATAGAGTCCAAATTCCAGCGAAACAACGACCCGGGGCCCAGGACCCCGGATCTGTTCGAGCCGTTTGATTTTTCCGGTGAGCTGGTATTCGGCAGCAGCGCGGAATTCGGGCGTGACGACCGTCGAGGCAACACGGGCCAGGCGCAGGTAGTCTACCGTCCTCTCCTGAATCATTCGCGTGGGAGACTCGCTCCAGAAATGGTAGTTGTATTGCTTCAGAACTTGCGACGAATTCGACTGCACGTAGACAACGTTGCGTTCGCTCGCCAGACCGTCGGCGAGGAACCGCGGCACTACCACGATGCCGTCGAGCATTGAACCGGCGGGTGTGACGGATTCTGGATCGCCCATACGGTAGTAGCTGTCTTGAGGCACGACTCCGGGTGCCCCGCAGCCGGACAACAAGATCAGTAAGGAAAATATGATCCGGTAGCGCGTCATTGCGTGATTCCCGTTTGCGTCGCGGCGTCTTCTCCGGCGGCAGAGCCACGAAGCAACAGGGAGGGATCTTGTCTCAGAAGCCGACTGAACTCGAACAAATTGCGGCTGGTTCCTTCGAGATTGTAGTTCACCGCGTCGATGTTCTGCGCCACGGATCTCAGGATGTAACGTAGATCAGAGCTCGAATCCCTCAGGTTCGGACGGTTCTCGTCCACGCTTGACGACAGCGCTGCGAGCAGCCGGTCCAACTCGGCTCGGGTTGCGCCGAGATCCTTGCTCAGGGTGGCGATATTTGTGGCCGCCAGGGAAAAATTATCAAAGGCGCGCTGCATTTTTCGCGCGGTTTCGGGCGTAAGAATGTTACGCAAACTCTCGTTTACGTCACCGCTGAGACGGGCGATATTTTCAGAAGCGCCGGAAATGTTCAGCAGCGCATCGTCGACTTTCTGGGACGTACTCGGTCCAAGCAGCGCGTGGATCTGTTGTTTTGTTTCCTCAGTCAAAGAAACCACGTTCTCCGACGCCCTGACCATATTGTCTACCACCGAGCCCACCTTCTGCGCGTTGTCCTCGCTCAGAACTGCACGAAACTGAGCGCTGGTATGCTTGATCTCGTCCGAGAGATCGATGAACTTGGAAATGAGTTCCGGTGACCGTGAAGCCAGCTCTTTCGACAGAATGTTGAGATTGGTTATCAGGTCGCCGCCACGTTCGTCCATCACCGAGCCAAAGTTAGTCACGTAAGCGTGCAGGTTTTCGATCAACGGCTTGATACTGTTTTCCGTGAGAAACTTAAGCGTGTTCGCCGCATCCGTGACGGCCACGAAAACATCCGACTGCTCCAGGCCACTGAGATGATCGCCGGGCTTCAGCGTCTCCTTGCTCTCGCCGGCGCGGATGTCGATGGTCACAGCGGCCAGCAGCCCCGCCGATCGGATCTGCGCAACGCTATCCTTGGGAACCTGCCAGTTTTTGAATTCTTCATTGACCGCGAGTTGTACCAGGAAACTCACGCGCCCGCTCTCGACAACCGGGGTGATCTCCTCGACCTGACCCACGGGATAGCCCATGTAAAGCACCTGGCTGCCGAACTTGAGCCCGGTTGCATCACCGTAGCTGGTGAAATAGGTGTCCGTGGCTCCCGTGCGCCCGGTCAGCAGAGCAATTGCAATGGTGAGCCCGGCGATTATCGCGATCACGAAGCTGCCCACCACCAGATAATTGATCCGATCGCTTCTCATGCTTCCGCCCGGCTCGCATCTGGGCCGGCATCGATACACCGATTATCCTGATCGCGAGAAGGAAGGCCTTCCGGCGGCCCGCTTCGGTCCGGCCCAGGTTCTCGTCGCGAACGCATCTGTCTAAGAAACATTTCTCACGATCCCGTAAGTCGCTTGAGGTACGCCTCGGGATCCAGTTCCACTTCGTCAACCCGGCGATTCAGAAGCTGCTGGACGCGTTCGTTCGAGCTGTTCCTGACCTCGTCCACTGTGCCGGTGACGAGGATCCTGCCGCTGTCCAGAACAACTAGGCGGTCCGCGATCTTGAACGCGCTCTCGAGCTGGTGGGTCACGATAACAACCGTCATACCGAGCGCGTCGCGCAATCGCAAAATGAGCTCGTCGATGGCGGCCGCGACGATAGGATCGAGGCCGGATGAGGGTTCGTCACCGAATAGCAGCTTGGGATCCATGACCACGGCACGGGCCAGGGCGGCGCGCTTGAGCATCCCCCCGGAAAGCTCAGACGGCATGAGTTTCTCGAAACCCGCCAGACCGACGACTTCGAGCTTGAGCCTGGCCATGATTTCCATGGTTTTGCGGTCGAGGTCGGTATGCTCCTTGAGCGGCAGGATGATGTTTTCGCCTACGGACATGGAGCTGAATAAGGCGCCGCTCTGGAATGAGACCCCGATTTTTTTCCTCAGCTCGTATAACTCTGATGGTCGAGAATGGACCACATCGCGACCGAGCACTTGGATCGATCCCGATGTCGGCCGCTCGAGCGCGAGCATGTATCGAAGCAAAGTGCTTTTTCCGGATCCGCTGCCGCCCATAATGACGAACACCTCGCCTTCGTACACCTTCAGGCTCACGTCGTCGAGGATCTTTCGCGCACCGTAATGGGTGACCAGATTTTTCACCTCGATGAGCAGAGGACGATCAGAATTTACCGCTTCTGAATTCATGTCACCGGGTCACTACGAACACGAACAGCATATCGGTGATGACAATAGCTGCGATTGACTGGACCACGGAACGGGTGGTGACTCGACCAACACCCTCCGCGCCGCCGGCAACGCCCGCGCCGTTCACCACCGCGACGAGGGTGACCAAGCCCGCGAAGATCACGCTCTTGCCGAGACCATGGAGCAAATCGTCTACAGTGAGTACTTCAATGATGCGGTCTGAGTAAGCTGTCAGACTCATGCCCAAATCCAGGGAGACGTAAACGCCGGCGCCAAATAGCGCCACCACGTCAGACCAGAATGAGAGGGCGGGCAACATCACCATCATCGCGATCAGAGGCGGCACGACGAGAAAGCGGACCGGGTTGATCCCCATCACGCGAAGCGCATCGATCTCCTGGTTGATGCTCATGGTGCCGAGCCGCGCCGCCAGCGCAGACCCGGACCTTCCCGCCACCAGGATACCGGTGATCAGCGGCGAAAATTCCCGCGTCACGGACAACGCGATCCCGATGGTGACCCTGGATTCCGCGCCGAACAGGCTGAGCGTATAGATACCCTGTATGGCCAGCATCACGCCGATGGTCAGGGAAAGCACAGTGACGATGGGAATGGCGAGAATGCCTATCTGCATCATCTCTTCAAAGACCATGTTCAAGCGCACGGGCTGGCGGATGGATCTGCCGCGGAAGATCCAGAAAAAACTCTCGGCGAAAAGGGAGGCGCCATAACCGAATGCGGAAATGCCCTCGACGCTGGCGCGCCCGGTGCGCTCGACAGCGTCCAATACGCGGCGGACCGCGTCGTTTAGCGCCTGTGGCTGCCCGTCAGCCGGCATCCCGAAGACCGTCGGCAAGTGAGGGATGGATGGTGAACACCTTGTCGAGCCGCGCCAGCTCGAGCACGCGCATGGCCGACTGACTCACCTGCGCCAGTGCGAAAGTATTTTTACTTTTGCGCGCAGACTGATGCGCCTCCAC
>JBFHVA010000164.1:0-7890 GCA_041589735.1 Gammaproteobacteria bacterium
CCCGGTATCCGGTGCTTTCGACCGGCCTTTATCTCCTGATGGGCTGGCTGGTCGTGATTGCGGCAAAGGCGGTGTTGGCCAGCGTCCCGCCCGCGGGGTTGCTATGGCTGCTGGCGGGAGGCATTGCCTACACGCTGGGGGTGGTGTTCTTCGTGCTGGACGAGCGGGTTCGCTTCGCGCACTTCGTATGGCATCTATTCGTCATCGCCGGAACGACATGTCACTTCGTCGCCGTTCTGCGGTACGCGACCTAGGGTGACTCATAGGGATCTGAATCCCTCGAGTTTGATTTCGCGACGCGTTCTTAGTCCGTGTCCTCCCAATACCCCGCCGGCGGCGCCGCCGCGCCGAGAACTATTTCGACGCCCGCGACGAACACCTCGCCGTTCTGGGTGCGGACTTTTTCCAGCGGGATCGCAAGCTCCGGATAGGGCGTGCCGTCCAGACGCTCGTCCCCCTGGAAAAAGATGAGCGAGATGAGGCGCGGATGTTCCGGATGGGTCACCACAATATGGATGTGCCGCGGCGCAAACACCGCGTTGTAGCGCGCCATCTCGATATGACCCGGCAGCACCGTCCTGATGCCGAAGCGGCCATCCGCGCTCGTGCGCTGGGCGGTGCGATAGCGGGATTCGTCCACACTGCCGGTTGAATCCGCGTGCCAGAGCTCGACCAGCGCATCGGCCACTGGCTGACCTTGGCGGTCCAGCACCCGCCCCTGCAGCTTGAGCCGCTCGCCGAGGTCGCCCTCGCGCCAAAGATCCGCGGTTTCCGGTGCTCCCGGGAGATAAAAGATACCGATGCTGGTCTGCGTGGTTGGCTCGCGCTGGGCGTGGGCGGCGGGCGCCTCGATCAGCGTCAGGGCCAGAACAGGTATGAACCAATGCACAGCGTTCGGTCGCATCAGCGCTCCAGCGGGACTAGAACCAGGGGTCGAATATGAAGGGAGCGGAGTGAAATCTCCTTAAGTAACCGGCAGATACATTAACCACCACCGCTTTTTCCTTCACCATCTTTC
This sequence comes from Gammaproteobacteria bacterium, assembly GCA_041589735.1. GTDB lineage: Bacteria > Pseudomonadota > Gammaproteobacteria > HK1 > HK1 > CAMYJH01. Next base: position 1,019 of record JBFHVA010000164.1, read on the forward strand.
GATCATTTTACCCGGCCCATTTCGTATCCGTGCGACGTTGCGCCCCGGGTGCGGCACCCGCCAATGCGGTGATCTTTGACTATGATCTAAAGGATTGTTGATCGATTTCTGAAGGAAGAATGCCGATGGCTGGTCGCTCTAAGATTCTGTTGCTGGAAGGCGACCAGACGGTCGCGATGTCGGTCGCGTCTGCGATCCGAGAAATAGGCTGTGATTTTGTACTCGCGGGTGATGCCGTGTCGGCGCTCAGCGTCGCGCGCCAGGCCAAGCCCGATGCGGTGGTCCTGAGTGGTAGTTTGCCGGGGGGTGGGGGACTGGTCGCCCTTAAACGCATCCGCACCTGCGTTCATACCGCGGTGATACCCGTCATCGCCATCAGCTCGGGACCACAGAAGCAGGAGCTACTGGCCGCGGGCGCCCAGGAATGCCTCGAGAAGCCTGTCGATCTGGAGCTGCTCCGCTCAGCCATGAAGAAGCACGTTACTGGCACAGTGACGGTCGCGGAGGCACCCGCCGACGTTATTCGCGACCCCGAGCGCATGGCGGAGCTCAAGGACACGGGACTGCTGGACAGCGCCCCTGAGAAGACCTTCGACCGATTGACCAAGCTGGCCTCAAAGCTGCTGGGCACGCCTGTCGCGCTCATGTCTCTGGTGGACAAGGATCGCCAGTTCTTCAAGAGCCAGACCGGGCTCGGCGAACCGTGGGCCAAACGTCGCCAGACCCCGCTTTCCCACTCGTTTTGCCAATGGGTGGTCGCAGGAAAGGAGCATCTTGCCGTCAGCGATGCGCGCGAACATCCGCTCCTGCGCGACAATCTCGCCGTTCGGGACCTGGGCGTGATTGCCTATGCCGGGGTACCTCTGTCAGCGGGCCGCGATAAAGCGATCGGCTCTTTTTGCGCCGTTGATTCGAAACCGCGCCCGTGGACGGAAGAGGACTTGGAGATTCTGCGTGATCTCGCCGAGATCGTTGAAGCTCATGTCGTCATACGGCGGGCGATAGGTGCCCCAATCGAAGGACTGGCGGCCACTATGAGCGTACCCGCTCCGGCAAAATTGATGGAGGCCGCGGCAAAGGCGGTCGCGGGAGCAACGCGCATTCTGGGCCGTGAAGGACTTCGCCTTGGAAAGGCGGCGCGCCACGAGCTCGAGGAGATTGTGACTTCTCAAACCCAGCAATTGCTCGGCCTGGCCGGGCAGGCGCGGTAACAAAGCCAGTGGCAGTAAGAAGATAGAAGGCGTCCGGTAACGGCACCGTCACCGCGAGCCCGCCGCGTGGAAACTTCAGTTCGCTGACGGTACGACTCTTACGAACCCTGCCCGGCCGCGGATAATCGTGACTTTGCTGCCCGGGGGCACGATTTCATCGTCGGAGTCTATGGACTGCACGACGGCAACCGTGTCGCCGTTTTCTTTGGAGAGAATATACTCCACGCCGTCCGAGCTGTTTCGATACTCTTCCGCCACGGTGCCGACTAAAGCGCCGGCGACCGCGGCAATGATGGTCACCGCAACACCGGCCGCGTTGTCCGCCTCGGTGATGCCGTAGGCCGCGGCACCTGCGGTGGTGGCCCCGACCACCGCGCCCCACTTGCCGTCATCGTCTCGTAATCCTTTAATCGTGACCTTTCTCTGGGACACCACGGTCCCAGTCTCGACCTTCATTTCCTTCCCCGCTTCGTCCGGGAAATAGGTGCTCTGGGCTTTCTGAGCGCACCCAACAATCGAAAGGGCTAAAAGAATAACTGCAAAGGATCGCATTTCATCAACCACGCTAAAAAATCGCATACCGAAGAAAGAGTACAAAAAACGTGACGAACCTAAGAAAGACAGTCGAAACACTTACAAAGCGATGACAACCGGCAAGGACAAATAAACATCACGTACTCGTTAACTTAGATTCTAGTCTCGAGATGAGGGGGCGGCAATTTCATTTACGTAGACCTCATAAACAATTTGGTTTCCTTAGACCCCTTGTTTTCAGACATTTGAAAAAAGGGGGCCGCTTATTTATCAAGCGCCAGCGCTCGAGCCTGGAAATTATTGGGTGAACTCAAAAATAAGTTGCCCAACCCGGCCGGCGGACGGCGGCAGCCAGACCCCGAGTTTCAGAGCTAAACGTCGCCGAGACTAAGAATCTTCCGGTATACCGCTCAGCTCGGCGACCTGCGCCGCCGCCAGCCGCGCCCCCGGCACCCGGTACGGCGAGCAGCTTACATAGTCGAGCCCGACGCGATCGCAGAACGCGATGGAGCGCGGATCGCCACCGTGCTCACCACAGATCCCCATGATCAGCTCAGGGTTCGTCGCGCGACCGCGCTCGAGCGCGATCCGGATCAGCTCCCCGACCCCCGTCTCGTCAATCGACGCGAAAGGATTGTGGGCGACGATCTGCTTGGACTCGTACTGCGGAAGAAAGCGCGCGGCGTCGTCGCGGGAAAGCCCGAACGTCGTCTGCGTGAGGTCGTTGGTCCCGAAGCTGAAGAAGTCCGCGTGTGCTGCGATCTCACCCGCCGCGAGCGCAGCCCGCGGCAGCTCGATCATGGTGCCGATTTTGTAGTTGACGCGTGCGTCGTGCTTGTCAAAAAGCGATGCCGCAGTCCGCTCGATGTAGGCGCGCACGTAGGCAAGCTCTTCTGGAACCGCGACCAGGGGCACCATGATCTCCGGATGCGGATTGAGACCCTCGAGCTTCAGCGCGAGCGCCGCCTCCAGAATTGCCTGGGCCTGCATGCGGTAGATCGCCTCGTGCACGATGCCTACCCTGCAGCCGCGGAAACCGAGCATCGGGTTGCGTTCGCGCATGCGTGTCACCGCTTCGGCGATGACGTCCGCGGATCGGCCGAGATGCGCGCCAAGCGCTGTATACCCCTCGGCGTCGCCGGGAAGAAACTCGTGCAACGGCGGATCCAGGAGCCGGATGGTCACCGGCCGGCCGTCCATCTCCCGCAAAAGCGCTTCGAAATCCTCGCGCTGCAGCGGCAGCAGCCGCTCGAGGGCCGAGTCACGATCGGCGTCCGTCTCGGCGAGAATCAGCGCGCGCACCGTGAGCAGGCGCTCGTCGGTGCCAAAGAACATGTGCTCGGTGCGACAGAGCCCTATCCCCTCGGCACCGAAAGTGCGTGCGCGCCTGGCGTCGTCGACGGTGTCGGCGTTGGCGAGAACCCCTAGGCGCCGATGACGATCGGCTATGGTCAACAGACGTTCGAGCCGCGGAGACAGTTCTGCAGGCACGACCGGCAGGCGGCCGAGGTAGGCGGCGCCCACCGTTCCGTCGATGGTGATCCACTCGCCAACGGCGACGGCGCGATCACCGACGTGAAAACCCGAACCGTCTTCGGCAATTTTGACTTCGCCGGCGCCGGTCACGCACGGCACGCCCATGCCCCGGGCAACCACCGCAGCATGAGAGGTGAGTCCACCCGTCGCGGTAAGGATCCCTTTGGCGGCGTGCATTCCGTGCACGTCGTCTGCGGAGGTCTCGCGCCGGACCAGAACCACGGCTTCGCCTTCACGCGCACGGTTTTCCGCCTCGTCCGCGTCGGTCACCACGCGCCCCGCCGCCGCGCCCGGCGAAGCCGCAAGCCCTGTCGCCAGCGCGGGTGGTCGTTCGCATCCCGGCTCGATATCGGCGTGGAGCAACTGCTCCACATGCATACGCGCGTCGACCAGCGCGAGGACGCCGGCCTCGTCGGGGATGGTTCCTTCGTCAAGCAGATCCAGCGCTATCCGAACCGCCGCCCGCCCCGCACGTTTGGCGTTGCGGGTCTGAAGCATCCACAGCTTTCCGCGCTCGACGGTGAATTCCACGTCCTGCACGTCGCCGAAGTGTTTCTCGAGCCGCTCGACGATTTCGCAGAGCTCGGCGTGCACCTCTGGAAGCCGCGCCTCGAGACTCGGAACATCGCCGAACTCTTCACCCGCTCCTTCGGATATCGGGCCCGGCGTGCGCGCCCCCGCGACCACATCCTCGCCCTGCGCGTTGAAAAGAAACTCGCCGTAGAGCCCGGGCTGGCCGTCCGAAGGGCTGCGGCTGAAGGCGACACCGGTACCGGAATCGGCGCTCAAGTTGCCGTAGACCATCGCCATGACGTTGGCCGCGGTTCCCCAGTTATCCGCAATACCGTGAATCCGGCGATAGGCGATGGCGCGCGGCGTGTTCCAGCTCGCAAACACCGCACGGAGGGCGCCGAGGAGCTGCTCCCGGCCGCTGGTAGGTATCGCTTTGCCGCTTGCCTCCTGAATCGCGGACGCGAGATCGCGAAGCGTGCGCCACGCGCCGTCGAGATCGCCTCCGCAATCGCCCTTGCCGCTCGCTTGCTCCACCAGCCGGCCGAGCAACGTCTTGTCGACACCGAGCACGACATCGGCGTACATCTGCAGAAAACGTCGGTAGCAGTCGAAGGCGAAGCGGTGGTCGGCTTTGCGGGTGAGCCCCTCGAAGGTGGCCTCGTCGATGCCGATGTCGAGCACGGTGTCCATCATTCCCGGCATGCTGACACGCGCACCGGAGCGAACGCTGAACAGCAGCGGCGAATTCGGATCGCCGAAGCGCGCGCCCGCCAGCCGCTCGACGTGATCCACCGCCCGCTCGATCTCCGATTCGATTCCCTCGGGAAGCCGCCCGCCGTTGGCAAGCGTGTGGATGCAGGCCTCGGTGGACACGGTGAAGCCCGGGGGCACCTCGATCTTCATTCGCGCCATCTCGGCCAGATTCGCCCCCTTGCCGCCGAGCTGATCGCGCATCGCGGCGCCGCCGTCCGCGCGGCCGGCTCCAAACAGGAACACCTGCTGATTCGTCGAAGACATCGCTCGTCCCACGCGTCCGGCAGCGCCAAGGAGCGACCGCCGACCTGGCTTGGTCCAGCGTGAACGCTAGCACCGCGGCGGACCGTGTTGCCCTGATCGCGGTCAAGTCACGCGCGTCGAGCACGACGATCAGCGCGAGGACATACGGACGAGGAGTGACTGAAGCGACAGAGTGTTTGTGTGACTCCGCTCCAAGGCGCAGGTACAGGGTGCCTGTTATCAAATAGGTATACTTTCCCAGCGATGAACGACCGCGCGCATATTCTCACCAGCACCCACTGGGGCAACTACCTCGCCGAGATGCGGGAGGGGCGGATCCACGCCATCCGCCCGGCGGAGGGCGACAGCAATCCGTCCGACATTGGCCAGTCGCTCAAGGACTCACAGCACTCGGGCTGTCGCGTGCCCCGCCCTTCGGTCCGCCGGGGCTATCTGGAAAAACAATGGCAAAGCGACGGCAGCAAGCGCGGCATCGAGCCCTTCGTCGCCGTGCCCTGGGACGAGGCGCTGGACATCGCCGCTGAGGCGCTTAAGCGAACCGTCAGCGAGCACGGCAACGAGGCCATCTTCGGCGGCTCCTACGGCTGGGCCAGCGCAGGGCGTTTTCATCATTCCCAGAGCCAGCTCCACCGCTTCTTAAATATGTACGGCGGCTACGTCTACTCGGTGCAGTCCTACTCCACCGGCACATCGCAGGTGATCATTCCCCATGTGTTCGGGGTCAAGTCGCCGGATCTGATGATGGAATCCCCCACCGTCGAGGACGTGCTCGAACACACCCGCCTGGTTGTGAGCTTCGGCGGCATCAGCATGAAGAACATGCAGATCAACCAAGGGGGGATCGGCGACCATTCAGCGCGCCGCAAGTTGTTGGCCTGGCGCGACGCGGGGGTGGACGTGGTCTGCGTCAGTCCGGTGCGAGACGACGTGGCGGAATTCTTGAATGCCGACTGGTGGCCCGTGAGGCCCAACGCCGACGTGGCGCTGATGCTGGGCCTGGCCCACACCCTGCACACAGAAGAGCTGCACGACAAAGCATTCCTTCAGTCCCATTGCGTCGGCTACGACAGGTTCGCCCGCTACCTGACCGGCGAAGCCGACGGTATTCCCAAAGATGCCGGCTGGGCCGCGAATTTATGCGACATCGACGCGGATCGGATCCGAAAGCTGGCGCGGCGCATGGCAAGCGAGCCGTGTTTGCTTTCGATTAGCTGGTCGCTGCAGCGCACCGAGAACGGCGATCAGCCCTACTGGATGATCGCGGTCCTAGGCGCAATGCTCGGGAACTTAGGGCTTCCCGGCCAGGGTGTAGGCTACGGCTACGGCTGCATTCACAACTACGGTTTTGCCGGTCGGCGCGCGCTGCCGTTCAAGGTGGGCGCGCTGCCCCGGGGGGACAATCCGGTGCGCACTTTCATACCGTGTGCGCGCATCGCCGATACGCTGCTCCATCCGGGCGAGGAATTTCCGTTCAACGGAATGACTATGACCTATCCCCACATCCGTCTCATCTACTGGGCCGGCGGCAATCCGTTTCACCATCACCAGGATCTCAACCGGCTGCGACAAGCCTTCAGCAAACCCGAGACCATCATCGTCAACGATCCCTTTTGGACAGCGACCGCGCGCCATGCGGACATCGTATTTCCCGCGACCACGCCGCTGGAACGCGACGATTTTGCCTGGGGCACATCGGAGCTTTCCGCCACGCCCATGCATCAGGTGCTCGAGCCGTTCGCAGAATCCCGGGACGACTACGCCATTTTCACGGGCCTTGCCGAACGGCTCGGTTTTGCGAAAAGCTTCACCGAGGAGCGCACTGCGCGGGAGTGGATCGAGCACCTGTGGAAGCTGACGCTGCAGCGCGCCGCGGAGGCCAGCGTTGACCTGCCGGATTTCGAGAGCTTCTGGAACGGCGGCGTGCTGAACATCGATCCGGCGGCGGTGCCGGAAAAAGCATTTACTTTGGAGAAGTTCCGCGCCGACCCGGATAAATCGCCATTGCCCACACCGTCCGGCAAGGTGGAGATCTTTTCCGAGACCATCGCCTCCTTCGGACTC
>JBFHVA010000165.1:0-7677 GCA_041589735.1 Gammaproteobacteria bacterium
CCACCTCCCGTTCACCGGGAGCGATTTCTTTGGCCTCGGTACGCAATTGCATTTCTGCATTAGGCTGCCACTCATTTCGGAAAATCGCGGGCGGATTCAGACAGTCAAAGGAAAAATCCTTACACTAAATCTCCTTCATGTTGAGCGCGCCGCCCGGCGGTAGTGGCTGAAAGTCCCGGCTGACGCCGATGGATGACTCAGGCATGATTTTGATCCCTTGGCTGACGGCCTGTTAGGCGCAGTTCCGACGGCGCTGAAAACTCATCCTTTCACCAACGGCAAGTTGGCCGCTTCCCAGGCCGCGATCCCACCGTTCAGGCTGTAGACCTTAGAAAATCCACGCTGGAGGAGCGCAGCACCGACACGCGCGGAGTCGCTGCCGGTTTTGCAGGTCGTAATGATAGGCCGATCTCGGTGTTTCTCGAGTTTCTGAATCTGGTCGTTTAGATAGCTTTGAGGAATGTGAACCGAGTTGAGTATATGGCCTTGCTTGTATTCGATGTCGCTGCGCACATCCAGCACCACCGCATCATCGCTGTTAATGAGGCGCGTGGCGTCACTCGGGTTGAGCTTTCGAACCCCGTGGCTCCGTCCCTGGAAAAGCGTCCACAACAAGGCTCCGAGAATAGCGAAAAAGGCCATGGAAAGCCCCGGATGGTTGCCGAAGAACTCCAAGACCCTCTGTGTCGTAATCATGTTTTCGTGCGCTTGGTCTTCATTTCAAACGGAGGCGAGGTTAGCCGGAAGTGACCGGTCAGGCAATGTGCCTTCCGGGCGCCGCCGCGCCGCCGGTCATAAAGTTGCGGCGACCGATTTCCTGCCAGAAAATGGCTTCACGTATCAGATCCAGGTTCAAAGAGGTCCCATCGCTTGAATTGCTGCCTGCCGTCCCTGTGCCTCCGCCCGCCTTTCTTCGTTTGCCGTCTCGTGGGAAATGATACTCGCGCACAGTCATAAGAATTCGAGGCCGACGGCCCGCGGGGCGGACGACTCCGCCTGGCGACGCGTCGGTGCCGTAATTCTTTTCCCGATTATCTTTGCGGCAATGTCAGTTGCAGACGAGTTGCCCAGCGATCCCAAGGAAGCCGAAGTCCAGCTCAACGAGGTGCGTGAGCGTATCAAGGCCATGAGCAAGCGCCTGACGGCGGACCGGCGCGACCGCGACGCGCTGGCCAGCGCCTTGCACCGAGCGGAACGCCGAATTTCGGATCTCTCCCGCGAGCTGGGTGAGATCGAGGCCCGCCTGGCGACCAAGCGGACCCACCTTAAAAGTCTCGAACGTAACCGGGTCGAACGTCGCGCTTCGGTGGCGGCACAAAGCCACGAGCTGAAGCGGCATGTTCGCGCCGCCTACATGCTAGGGCGGCAGGATCGGCTCAAGCTCTTGCTGAATCAGGAGGACCCGGCCGTCGTATCTCGCGCCTTCACATATTATGAGTACTTCAACCGCGCCCGCGCCCGGCGCATTCAGGCACTGCGCGAGGAAATTACGGCGCTGGCGCAGATCGAGAGTGGTATTCGAGTACAAACCAGCGAACTCGAGCACCTAAAACAACGTAACGCCGAAGCCAGGGCGTCTTTGGAAACCGAGTACGGCCGGCGCCGCGAGGCCGTTGCCATGCTCAACACAAGGATTGAGAAGACGGGATCTCAGATGGCGCGTCTTGAAGAGGACGCGCGCCGGCTGTCGGAGCTGATAAAGAAACTCGAGGAGGAGCTGGCCGACCTCAACATTCCGCTGGAATTCCAGCAAACGCCCTTTCCCAAGCTCAAGGGAAAGCTCCCCTGGCCGATAGAGGGAAGGATCCGCCATCGATTCGGAACTCCTCGTGAAGGCGGTGACCTAAGGTGGCAGGGCGTCGTCATATCGGGTACGCGCGGAGAGCCGGTACGGGCGATCTCCTATGGCCGAGTGGCCTTCGCGGATTGGTTGCGGGGCTTCGGATTTCTCGTCATCCTCGACCACGGCGCCGGCTACATGAGCCTCTACGGATATGCCCAGACGCTCAGCCGGGAAGTCGGTGACTGGGTCCAGGCTGGTGAAATCATCGCTTCCGTCGGCGACAGTGGCGGGCAGGCGGATACGGCGCTTTACTTCGAAATTCGGCACAATGGGACACCGTCCAACCCCGCGGGATGGTGCACTCGGGCGGCTACGGCCGCGCTTGTAAGCCCTTAGAGGCCGCGGGTATGCTAGATTTCTAATCGTTGGCCACCGACTTCGAGGCAATGGCCACCGGGAGATTATTTAAATGACGTCCACCTACCGTAGTCTTTTTGTTCTCGCAGTCGGGTTTGTGCTTGGAACGCTGCTCACCGTGGGTCACGGTGTGTTCGCCGACCGAAACGCGGAGTCCGCGGCGTTGCCGCTCGAGGATCTGCGTACCTTCACGGAAATCTTCGCCAAGATAAAAAACGATTACGTAGAGCCGGTCGAGGACAAAACGCTCCTCGAAAATGCCATCCGCGGCATGCTCTCGGGCCTGGATCCACACTCCGCGTACTTGATTCCCGAGGATTACCGGGAGCTCCAGGCGGGGACCAGCGGTGAATTCGGAGGCCTGGGAATCGAAGTCGGAATGGAAGACGGCTTCGTCAAGGTGATATCTCCCATAGACGATACTCCTGCCAAGCGGGCGGGCGTCGAGGCCGGCGACCTCATCATTCGCTTGGACGATACGCCGGTCAAGGGTATGACCCTGGCGGAAGCGGTCAAAATCATGCGCGGTAAACCGGGCACGGACATTACCCTCACGATCGTGCGCGAGGGTGAAGACAAACCGCTCAAGATCACCATCACGCGGTCTGTGATCAAAATAACCAGCGTAAAGAGTGAAATGGTCGAGCCCGGGTATGGCTACCTCAGAATCACACAGTTTCAGTCCCGTACCGGGGAAAGCGTGCGCGATCATGTCGCGACGCTCAAGAAGGACCACGGTGGTCAGCTCAAGGGACTGGTGCTCGACCTGAGGAGCAATCCGGGTGGTGTTCTGAGCGCAGCGGTTTCCGTGAGCGACGCCTTCTTGAAGAAAGGGATCATTGTCTACACGGAGGGTCGGCTCGACGACGCCAAGCTCAAGTTCAACGCCAAGCCTACCGATATCCTCGAAGGCGCACCCATTGTTGTTTTGGTGGACGGCGGGTCGGCCTCGGCCTCGGAAATCGTGGCCGGTGCGCTTCAGGACCACAAGCGCGCCATAGTCATGGGCGACAAGACTTTCGGCAAAGGGTCGGTTCAGACGATACTGCCAATGGAAAACGGATCGGCGCTGAAGTTGACCACCGCGCGTTATTACACGCCGTCCGGAAAATCGATCCAGGCCAAAGGGATCGAGCCCGACATCAAGCTCGACCGGGTGAAAATTTCCTTGGCCGATGCATCGGGGGATCCCGGTCGAGTCAAGGAATCCAATCTGGCGCGTCACCTTGAAAACGGCGACGAAAGCGATGGCCGCGGCGACAAGCGCGATTCAAAGTCGTCGGCTAGCGACGATGCGAAGAAGCAGCCGCTGGCGCAGCGTGACTACGGCCTGTATGAGGCAATCAACCTGCTCAAGGGCCTGACCATCCTGCGTGCCGCCCAGCTCTGAGGCCAACCCAGATCACAGCCGCGCCGCCCTTTTGGGCGGCGCGCTAGCTTCATCACCCACCTGCATTCGCCGCCGCTTCCCATGAGCGTTTTCGTCGATCGCCGCACCCTGTTGCGCGCCGGGCGCGCGACCATCGCGATCCTGACCTGCCTCCTCACGGGCGTCCCTGGCTCATCGCTCCACGCCGCACAGCAGCCGCAAATCAGCATCATCATCGACGACATGGGAAACCAGCGCGAGTCTGGCCTAAAGGCGGTGCACCTTCCCGGGCCGGTGGCTTATGCCTTCCTGCCGCACACACCGCACGCCGCGGATCTCGCCGAGGTCGCGCACCGAAATGGCAAAGAGGTGATTCTGCACATTCCGATGCAGTCCTACTCCGGTCGTCGCTTGGGCCCGGGCGGCGTGACCGCGGCCATGGACCGCATCGACTTGATGCGGGTGGTGGACGCCGGACTCCGCTCGGTGCCGCATGTTTCAGGCGTCAGCAATCACATGGGGAGCCTGCTCACTTCGCGGCGCCAGACGATGGGCTGGCTCATGGACCTGTTGAGAGTGCGCGGCAACCTGTTCTTCGTCGACAGCCTCACCACCCGGCTGAGCAGGGCACTGGACGTGGCGCAGCAGCGCGGCGTGCCGAGCACGACGCGAGACGTGTTCCTGGACAACGACCTCAATGAAGCGGCGATCGCCCGCGCCTTAGAGCGCCTGCTGAGAATCGCCCGGCGTCGCGGGACCGCGCTCGCTATCGGCCACCCCCACGATGAAACGCTGGCGGTGCTGGCCTACATGATCCCACGCCTTCAGGCCCACGGCGTCGAGCTGGTTCCGGTGTCGACGCTGATTCGCACCCGTGATTCGCTGCACTCACCATTGCCGGCCGCTACGCGCTTTCGCGCCGCAAGCGCAATCGGATCCGGGATGGATTATGGTCGCGTGCACTACTACAGCTACGCCGATTAATCGCTATCGCCCGGCCAGGCCGCCAGCACAAGATAGACGCCTAAGCCGCCAAGCACCCAGGTGAGCAGTGGCGCACCAGCGATTATGCGCGGCGAATAGCCGTCCAGACCCAGCAGCGCCGCGGCGCTCAAGATGAGCGCGGCGCCGACCACGGCAAGCACGGTACGCTGATTGGATCTCCTGATTTCACGCCGCACCCGTTCGATTTCTTTCGAGCTCATCTCCACCCGAAGCTTCCCATCCCGCGCCTGGCGCAGCACCTCGAAGGCGATCCCGGGCAGCGCCGGCAGCGTTTCTCCCCAGCGAGGCGCGTGCTTCTTGAGCTCGCGGATCAGCGCCCGCGCCCCGAGCTGGTCGCGCATCCATTCTTCCAGGAAGGGCTTGGCCGTCTCCCACAAATCCAGATCCGGGTACAGCTCGCGGCCGAGTCCCTCGATGTTGAGCAGTGTTTTCTGCAGCAGCACCAGCTGGGGCTGAACCGTCATGTTGAAGCGACGTGCGGTCTGGAAAAGTCGGGTCAGCAGGTTGCCGAATGAAATTTCCTTCAACGGCCGCTCGAAAATCGGCTCGCACACGCTGCGAATGGCGGCCTCGAACTCGTTGATGCGGGTACCAGGCGGCACCCATTCGGAAAGCACGTGCAGTTCGGCAACGCGATAATAGTCACGATTGAAGAAGGCGAGAAAATTCTCCGCCAGGTAATGCCGGTCTTCCGGGGTCAGGCTTCCCATGATGCCGAAGTCCACCGCGATGTAGGTGGGACGTTCGGGGTTTTCCCTGGAAACGAAGATGTTTCCGGGATGCATATCGGCGTGAAAGAAGTTGTGCTTCATCACCTGGGTGAAGAAAATTTCTACCCCGCGCTCGGCGAGCGCCTTGAGGTCGACCCCGTGCTTGACCAGCACCTCAGTGTCGCTGATCGGGATCCCGGATATGCGCTCCATGACCATCACGTTGCGGCGCGTGTAGGGCCAGAACACTTCCGGCACGTGAAGTAAATCCGAGCCCTCGAAGTTTCGCCTCAGCTGTGAAGCCGATGCGCCTTCGCGAAGAAGATCAAGCTCGTCGAGGATGGTCTTTTCGTATTCGGCGACCACTTCTTTGGGACGCAGCCTGCGACCATGGCGCCAATACCGCTCGGCCAGTCCAGCGAGCAGGTAGAGAAGGCCCACGTCCCTCCGTATCAGCTCCTCGATGCCCGGTCTCACCACCTTGACCACCACCTCGGTGCCGTCTTTGAGCCGTGCCGAGTGGACCTGGGCAATGGAGGCGGAGGCGATGGGCTCCTCGCTGAACTCGCTGAAGCATTCATCCAGCTTGCATTTAAGTTCCCGTTCCACGATGCGGCGCGCGTCCCCGCCGGGAAAAGGGGGCACGCGGTCCTGAAGGCTGGCGAGCTCCTCGGCGATGTCTTCCGGAAGAAGGTCCGGGCGAGTAGATAGGATCTGGCCGAACTTGACGAAAATGGGGCCTAAGTCTTCAAGCGCACGCCGGATGCGTATGCCCCGCGGCGGCGGCCGGCCGCGGAACCAGTTCCACGGCAGCAGATAAAGCATGAAGCTGACTGGCCGCAACAGATGGGTGGCAAATGCGAGCTCGTCTAGACGGTGCTTGATCAGCACCGCGTTGATGTGCACCAGCCGCAATGCTTGTCGAGCCCGGATCAAGGCTAGGGCTCCCGCGCGGCGTGAAGTCGGGCGATGCGCTTCTCGATTCGCTCCACGTCGTCGCGAATACGATCCACTTCCGTGGCAAAGTCTTCGAGCTCGTGCCGCGGTGGTGAAACCCTGAGCTCCTCTACCAAATACTCTCCGGTGTCTGCGAGCAGCGTCTGCCGCACGTTTTCACCCCAAGACAAGAAGGCGCGCGCGGCGCGTCCCATTTCGTGGGCCGTGATATCGCCGACGAAGCGGGAAAGCAACTCTTCGAGATCGACATCGAGACGGCGAAACGCGTCCCGCAATGACTCCAGCGCCGCGACGTCACCGCTCAACCGCACCTCGTCTCCAAAGCTCGCGTCACCGCGGCGCATGGCCGCGACCATGCGAAGCAGCGCGGCTGGACTGCCGCGAAAGCCGATGTCCGGCGAACGCGGGCCGAGGACTTCCTCCGCCTCACTGCGCGGGTAAAGAGTCACGCCGTCGACATCGAGAGAGAACAAAATCGTCAGGTCGATACCGCTGAGCTCCAGGGCCAAGAGCTTGCCGCTCAAGGGCTCCAGCGATTCGAGAAACTCGGGGTCGAGCTTGAGCGCCCGATTGATGAGCGACTCGGCCAGCTGCAGGGGCGGCGCCGAGTCGATCACCCGAGCTCGCTCAGCCATTCGTCCAGAGACACCCGCGACTCGTCTTCCACTACGACCACGGAGTCGGAGAGCCAGTCGTGGGCGGCCCGCCGTCGCCGGTCAAAAAACATAGTGAGCAGCGGAACGGCGGTCGGACCCGCGAGCAACAGCATTATCACGGCGCGCCACAGCGCAACCAACAAGTTAAGAGATACGGGCCGCTTGCGCCGCACAACCCGGCACCCCATCAACAACTGGCCGGGCGTGGCAAGAAACTGCGCCCAGCTGAACGCCATGCCTGCCACCACGAGCACGACGGCCGGTACCAGCAGCATCTCGCTCCAGAGTTGCGAGATGGAATGGTACAGCTCGGCACGGCTTTCTAGGTCACGGGCCTGGACTTCGATTGCGAGCCAGCTGAGTACCGCCGCGGCCACGGCCAGCAGCGTGAGGTCAATGGCCCCGGCGGCAACGCGTACGCCGAAGCGCGCGTAGGCGCCCGAATCGGCCCTCACAGCTTGTAGCCCCGATGGACCGCGACCACCCCGCCGGTCAGATTGAAATAGTTAATCCGCTCGAATCCTGCGGAGCCCATCAGTTCCTTAAGAGATTCCTGATCCGGATGCATACGAATGGATTCAGCTAGGTAACGGTAGCTGGCGGCGTCTCGAGCCACTACCCGCCCGAGCCACGGGATGACGCTGAAGCTGTAGGCGTCGTACAGGGTTCTGAGGGCGGGAACGGTCACTCGGGAAAACTCCAGCACAAGCAGCCTGCCGCCCGGGCGCAGCGCATCATACATTGACTTCAGCGCCGGCTTTTTTCGAGTGACATTTCTCA
>JBFHVA010000166.1:0-7676 GCA_041589735.1 Gammaproteobacteria bacterium
GGGCTTCAAGCGCAGCACCTTGGCACTTTTCAGCCGCTGCTCTCCAGTGCGCTCGTTAATGGTCTCGCAATCGGAAGCCTGGGCCGTCTTGAAGCCATGATTGATGCCGTTCTCGCTTTCAATAAACTGACACCCAACCTGGGTGAGTTCGATCACCGTGGGCTCGGCTGCGTGAGACGCGGCGCCCAGAGCGAAAGCGACAACTGATGCCGCCACCGCGAGGGCTTTCACTCGAAATGTTGAGATTGGGTAACGCATTGCTTTGTCTTTACTCCTGCAGGCGCGGCCCTACTTCAGATTTTCAAGTTTCAGCGATTCTGTCAGTGCGTGCCTTCGTGCCGCGCGGTTACGAAGGAAAAGGGCGGTCGAATTCGCTGGCTTACAAAAATTATCGAAATCCGTCCGTTTTCAATCCTCACGGAACGTTAACAATTTGCGTATCGATTCTCAGGCAAGACCGCTGTAAAGCTGTTCGAGTCTGTCCTTCACGGAAACGCGAATCTCTCCGGTCACCTCCAGGTTACGGTCTTCGAACACGTCAACCTCGGGATGTGTTGCTTTCCATGCCTCGATCGACGCATCTCGGTGAATAATCAGCGCTTCGATCTCAGGCCGAAACAAGCGAAACATTGCCGTGATCCAGACGTTCACAGGCCAGGACGGATAGGCGTGATCTATTTCGAACCTGTCGAGCATGCTGATGACGTCATCCGCTGCGTACCACACTTCGTCAGTGACCCAGCGGTTGGTGGAAAACAATCCAATGGGAAAACCGTAAACGTCCATGGAGATGGCGACCAGATGACAGACGGCATCGCTTCCTTCGGGCCACTTTGTCTCTCCGTCGTAAGGGATCGGCCGCACGTTTTTCGGAATCGCGCCCCGGCGTAAGAAGGTATGGAAATGCCCGTGCTCCCCCGGGAGACCGCGGTGCGCGTGGTAGTAATATTGGGCATGAGTCTCTTCGTCATATACGTCGCCGTTAGGATAGTGGTCCAATTCGTAGAATGTTCCCTGCCCCTTGAGACACTCGCCGACGATGTTGATTCCGCCTTTTTTAAGTACGCGGAAACATTCGAGGATCGCTTCGCCGGCTTCAACCATCGCCTCGCGCTGTTCCCTGGATAGGGAATCGAGCGAATTGACGTGAAGCTCAGGAAACTCCATCTCTGGCGCTGCAGATTCGTTCATTCTCTGACCAACCGGAATCCAATCAGTATGTGTTTCAAATTCGCCGGCCGACTGTGCCGCGCCGCCGGGCGGCACACGCCGCACCCCTTATCGTCCCAGGACCCGCCTTTGACCATAACCCGTCCCGTGGACGGCATCGTGGATGTCCATTCAAACACCTGCCCAGCCGGGTCGAGCATGCCAAATGGGCTCGCGCCCCTGAGGAAGCTGCCAACAGGCAGAGTATCAAAGGGCCCAGCGTCGTGGCTGTTGAGCAGCTTTGGCGCGAAATTATTGCCCCAGGGAAATCGGCGCCCGTCCACCCCGCGAGCCGCCTTCTCCCACTCGAGCTCGGTGGGCAACCGCCAACTAAGGCCGGTTGCCCGTGACAGCCACTCCGCGTATGCCTCTGCATCACCCAGGCTCACGAGCACAACCGGATGATCGGCGCGACCATCGGGAGGAGAACCGTCGCTCCACGCAAATCGCCGCGTCCGCCTCCATGGATGCACGAGACCATATGACGCCCAGGTTTTTTCGTCCACGTCGGGAACCCGGTGGCCGGTGGCGACGACAAACTTCGCGTATTGCGCATTGGTGATCAAGTTCTTGCTAATAAAGAAGGCGGGAATATTCATCATCTGACGCGCCCGCTCACTTTCATACCATTGCTGATCGCGCGTGACGCTGTGGCCGTAGGCTTTTTCGTCAAGTTGATAAGCGGCTTCCCGCTCCGCCCGGTCTGACCCGGTGATGAAAGCGCCCGCTGGAACGCGCACAACCGCAGGAGCGGCAATCTCTGCGGCGTCCGCAAGTGCCAGCAAGCAGCTCGCTGCAAGCAAAATCAATACGGCGACGGAAAATGTCGGCGCCTGTGGGGGAGAAACGCTTCGAACATCGTCACCGGCCCGACTCCCTTTCCGCCTCTTGGTCAGAAGCTCCATGTCTTGAAACCCATGACTCCCAGATAAAGTGGTTGGCATTTCAATCGGAGAGTCTGACACGACCTGGGCGGCGAGATTCCCCCCGCTTGAGCCGGTCTGGATTACTCATGACCTAGAGAAAAGACCCCGGATCCAGAGGATCCGGGGCGTCGTCTCAGATATGCGATTTGCGCAACGGTGTCGGGGAACACAAGGCTGCCTGTCACGCACCGACACCGTGGCGGCGCTTTCGGGCTCCGCGCTCAGCTCGCCTTACAAGGGTTGCACGGATTACACGGTTTCTTTTTCACCGCGCACGGGTTGCAAGGACTGCACGCGGCTTTCTTTATCGCGCAGGGGTTGCACGGATTGCACGCGCCACAGGCCCGCTTCGTCGCACAAGGGTTACAGGGATTACACGCTTTCTTGGCGCCGCAAGGGGTACAGGCGGCAAGCCGCAGCGGCTGCCCCTGGGCAAACGTCTTTGACGCCGCCCACGGATTGGCCCCGTTTTCTGCCATCAAGACGGTCGGGGCGGTGACCGCCACGATACCGCCCAAGACCGCGGCAGAAAGCGGCCTGCGGTTCATGTGGAAGGGCTTCTTCAATTGCTTCATATAGGAGTCTCCTCGGGTTGACACAAATGCACGCCTTAGCTGCCCTTCTTGACCGCGCACGGGTTGCACGGGTTGCAAGGATTACACGGGTTTTTCTTCGACGCGCAGGGATTGCACGGATTGCAAGACCGTTTCACCGCGCAGGGATTGCAGGGGTTGCAGGCTTTGCGCGCTGCGCACGGGTTGCATGGGTTACAAGGGCTGCAGGCCCGTTTCGCGGCGCAGGGGTTGTACTTGAACGTCTTTTGAAGCTCAACCGTATAGGCTGCGAGCGCCGCGAGCTCCATGGAGTCCCACGGCAGGGTTTTTGACTGCATCGGCACCAGCAAGCAGAACTGCGCCATCTCGTCGGCGGTAATCTTGTCTACACCGGCCATTTGCGAAGGCATGGCCACGCGGTGCGGATACGGCTTGGCGAAGGTGGCATTCAGGCTGGCGTTATTCGCGTGACACGAACTGCAGCTCAAGTCGTTGGTGCTGAGGCGGGTGTCGTTCCAGAGCCGCTTGCCTTCGGCAACCAGCTTGGACTTCTTCCCCTTGGCGAGCTTGACGCCTTTGGGACGCATGAAGTCCTTGGCGCTGACCTTCTTCGCGGCGCATGGGTTACAGGGGCTGCACGCGCGTTTCGCGGCGCAGGGATTACACGGGTTACAAGGGCTGCAGGCGCGCTTGGCCGCGCAGGGATTACACGGGCTGCACGCTTTCTTAGCGGCGCAGGGATTGCATGGACTGCACACCTTCTTTTTTATGGCGCAGGGGTTACACGGATTGCAGGGACTGCATGCCCGCTTGGTGGCGCACGGGCTGCAGGGCTTACAGGCTTGTGCGAGGACCGTGTTGCGCCTCGCGGCGCAGGGGTTCGCGGTGCTCGCCGCCACCGCGACCAGCGTCGGCGCTGAAATAGTCACGAGTCCGCTCAAAACGGCAGCGCACAGCGGCTTGCGACTGAGGTGGCTGGGGATACGTGGTGTCTTCATGCTTCTCTCCATCGTTATGGGAACCACGCGCGGGCTCTTGGTTTGCCTGAAAGCGGCTGACCCATGCGTCCTCGCGAATTCATCACTGTCAGTTCACAAGGCATCAAGCTGCAGCCGGGAAAACTCGAATCTACGCGCGGTCTCTCGAAATCGCGTCACATATGTCTCACATATGTCTCACGCCTACGGAACGTCTTAAGGGGCTGGTTTTTTCCTTTTGATCAGTGGCATAGATACGGCGAATGCTGCGGCGCCACATGAAGCGGCCCGAGCTTTTCGCCACCCTTGGTGGTGACAACCATTTGCCGCAAAGATTTCTCCGCCTTCACGGCAATAAAAAAGCTACTCATCACCTAGACCGCCTTGCGCCGGCGAATATTTCGGTGCTGGCTCACGCGCCCTCTCCGGGGGGCTCATTGGCGCGTGGGCGAGTACATCTACCCATCTCGCTGACGGGACGGCGCTTGCCTGGTCTCCCGGCGATCTGTTTCCATTCGAGCTTTTCGGCGAAAAACAAAATGGACGACATTCTCAAGCGGCACGAAAACGGGCGCGCGATTCTCAAGCTCAATCGGCCCCAGGCCCTGAACGCGCTGACGCCTCAAATGCTGGATGCCTTGAGCGCGGCCCTGGACGAGGCGGCGGAAGACGACGCCGTGGGGATCATCGTCATCACCGGGGAAGGAAGAGCCTTTTCCGCCGGCGTGGACTTGAAAAGCCTTGGAGAACGCAAGCTGGCGAACGGCGCGGTAGGTCCGCTGCTGGACGTGCCCGGTCGCGGGGTTATCCGCAAGATCGAAACGTTGCCCAAGGTGGTCATTGCCCGGGTCAACGGGTTTTGCTTCACCGGCGCGCTGGAGCTTGCGCTGGCCTGTGACCTCATGGTTGTCGCGGCAGAGGCGAAGCTCGGTGACACCCATGCCCGCTACGGGATCAGACCTTCCTGGGGTATGAGTCAGCGGCTGCCCCGGCGCGTAGGGGTATTGAGGGCGCGCGAGCTCTCGTATACCGGGCGTACTTTTAGCGGCGAGCAGGCGCTGGAGATGGGGCTTGCCAACTTCGCACCGCCGCTGGCGTCCCTTGATCAGGTGTTGGACGGGCTCTGCGAGCAGATCCTCGCCAACAGCCGCGACACCATCGCCGCCTACAAGGACCTTTATTGTGCAACGGAGGGCATGCGTCTCGACGAGGGGCTCGAGTATGAGTCACGCAGCGAATATGTGATCGAAGACACCGAAGCAGGTATCGAATCGTTCCGGCGTCGCTGAGCGTGTGACTTCGGCGGTCGACGATTATCCGCTCAATGCCTCAGGCTCACGCCGGCTGGATCCCGCGCCGGGCGTCCGAATTCCGCAGCCAGACGATGAACGGCAGGGTGAAAACAATCATCCAAGCCTTGCCGATGACCTGGCCCAATAGAAAGTCGAGACTGCCGAAGGCGAGATAAAGAAAGACCACGCTGTCCACCACCACACCGACCGCCCCGCTCAAAACGACGGCCAGCACCAGCCGCTTTGCCTGCAGCGGGGTGTAGACGGCGAAATCTGCGCTTTCGGACAGCAAGAAGGCGGCACCGGACGCCATCACCAGCGCTGGTGGCGCCAGCAGGGCGGAGAGCAGCGCACCGGCAATGATGGCGGCCACCGCCCAGGTGCGCCCGAGACGTCGCTGCACCAGGTCGCGAAAAACCAGCGCCAGCCCCACCATCACCACCCCGCTCGGCGCCATCACGCCCGGCGCAACCGGGATCAGACAGGGCCCGTCCCCCGGGCACACCGTGCCCAGATTGCCGATGAGCCAGTTGGCGGCAGGGATGCACAAGGTGAAGGCGGCCAGATAGGCGAGACCTTCGGCTTTGAGTCGCGGCATAAAAGTGAAATCCACGGCCAGGAATTGAAATGTATCACGCCGATACCAAAGCTCAGCGGTGAGCGCCTCGCCGCGCAGGACAACCGGGCGCCTGTAAACACCGGTCTGATACAATTCTTTCCCGCAATAGGCGACATTGGGTTATCTTTATTGCCGTCGCCTCTGGCGCTCCGATGGTCCGGATCTTGTTGTCATGCAGGCCACACTGCTGATCGCCGTCCTTTGGGTCGCTTTCGCTGCAAGCCACATGGTGTTGTCGGCGACGCCCGTGCGCACGAAGCTGGTTGCGGCTCTAGGCGAATGGCCGTTTCGCGGCCTGTATTCCGTCGTCGCCTTCGCCACCTTCATTCCCCTGGTCTGGGTCTATTTCGAGAATAAGCACGCCGGACCGCTCCTCTACCATGTGCCGGTCAACGACGCCGTTCGGGGCTTTTTGTACCTGGGCAACGCCCTCGCCTTCATTCTGATCGCGGGCGGCTACTTCAATCCCAGTCCCGCCACGGTGGGTATGAGAAGAGTGCTGCACCGCCCCGTTCACGATATCACCCGGCACCCGCTGTTCATGGGGATCGGGCTGTGGGGACTCGTGCACCTGGTACCGAACGGTTACGCCAGCGACGTCGTGTTCTTCGCCGGGTTTCCGCTCTTCGCCCTGATCGGGTCCTGGCATCAGGATCTTCGGCTGAAGAAATCCCGGGGTGATAATTACCGTCGCTTCCTTTCCGGAACGCCGTTTTTTCCGCTGACGGGAAAGCACACGCTACGCGGTTTGCGCCACTTTTCGCTGCCGGCCACCCTGGCCGGGATCGCGGTCGCCGTGGTGCTGCGATACTTTCACGCCGATTGGTTCGTCTGAATCTTCGTGTCCAAGGCGGAAACGCTGCTGGTCACCGGGGCCACGGGATTCATCATGAGCCACGTGGTGCGCCAGTGGATCGAGCGCGGTGCGGATGCGCGCGTGCTGGCCATCGACGCCGCCGCGCCCGACCCGCAGGCCAATCGGTTTTTCGCCCCGGTGGCCGATCGCATCGAGTTCCGTCAGTCCGACATCGTTGACCCCGCGCTCTGGCACTCATTGGGTCAGCGCGACGACATTGTCGGAATCGTGCACGGGGCAACGGTTACGTCCATTGACCGCTTGGTTCACGCGGAAGGCCCGGGCCGCCCGGGCTTAAGCGGCGCCAGAATGAGCATCCAGGTCAACATCGACGGCACGCTCAACGTGCTTCAGTGGGCGGCGGTACAGCCGCGACTTCGCCGCCTGGTGAACGTGAGCTCCGGATCGGTCTACGCCAGCGACGGGCCCGACCCGCTGCCCGAAGAGGGATTCGTCGCGCCGGCCGGGGTCTATGCCATCACCAAGCATGCGGGTGAGCTTTTCACCAATTACGCGGCAACGCACTTGCAGCTGCCCGCGGTCTCGGTACGGCTGTCCGGGGTTTTCGGACCCATGGATCGGGAAACGCCGAGCCGGGCCGTGCGTTCTGCGCCCAGAGTCATCGCCGAGCGCGGGCTTGCGAAAAAACCGGTGCGCGTTCGCTCCCTCGATGCCGCCGGAGATTTCGTTCAAGCCGGCGACGTGGCCACCGCGATCGTCGGACTATTGGATGCCGCCTCGCTGAATTATCAGGTGTATAACATTGCCGCGGGTAAGCTCGTGAGCATCCGCGACTTGATCGAGGCATTCAAACGTTCCATCCCGTCGCTTCGCTGTCAGCAGGTGGGTAAATCAAGCCCTTTGGACGTGGATCAGGACCCGAGCTTGAGGCACGGCCGCTTCGGCGCCTACGACATTTCGAGGATAAAGGCCGATGTTGGATGGACGCCGAGATCTCTGGAAGACGCCGTGAGCGATTACGTGGCCTGGCTGCGCGGGTAGCTCAGCAAATAAAACCGCCGCGCTTCGCTCCTCACATGCCCGTGGGACATAAGCATATGAGGAGGCGTTGTACCGCACTTAGGGCTATCCGCGTATCCTTTACCTTTTTTCGGCCTAAACCCCCGTCTGATCCCAAGGATTTCAAAAATGAACAGGTTCAAATCAAAAGTTCGCCTTCGCGCGCTGGTCGCAGCGTGCCTGCTGATTGCCGGTCTCGCCCCTGCGCGTGCCGTTACGACCC
>JBFHVA010000167.1:0-7671 GCA_041589735.1 Gammaproteobacteria bacterium
AAGCCGCCGCCTGCCGGCGGATTCGGGATCGAAGCGATAAGGCTCGTTACTGGAACTCGCGGTGTAGGTTTCCATCAGCAGCGACTCGAGCCTCGTCGCCAGCGCGCGCTGCATGCCTCTGCGCGCGGCGTGGATGGCGTCCACGTCGATCACTTTCATGCGATCGGCCAGATAGCTTTCAGACGGCAGGGTGAGTGCTTCTGCGATGAGCGCCTTGTCCAGCTTCTGCGCGCGGAGCGCCGAGGCGAATGCGTCGATGAAAGAATCCGGAAGCTCGACCGTTTCGCCGTTTCCGTGGTCTTTGATCAGCCGGAATATGTGGCTGCTGATCAGCTCCTGGGCCGCGTCCCAGCGATTGAAGTCATCGCTTTCTTTGGCCATCAGAAGCTCGAGCTCGTGGTCGGAACGATCGAGACGAAATTTGACCGGGGCGGAAAACCCGCGGCCGATGGAAAGCAACGGCAGTTTGGGGACATCGTTCAGGCGAAACTGCTGTTCGACTTTTTTGATCTCGAGCACCGGCTCGGTGACGGCTTCGTCGCCGTCCAGCTTGAACGCGAGGTTGTTGCCATCGGCGTCCAGCAGCGCGACGCGAACGGGAATATGCATGGGGCTCTTATCCGGCTGTCCCGGCGTCGGCGGGCAGTGCTGGCTTAAAGTCAGCGTGCAGGTTCTGGTTTTTGTGTCGTAATCGGCCGAGACGGAGATCTCCGGTGTGCCGGCCTGGCTGTACCAGAGGCGAAACTGGCTGAGATCCACGCCGTTAGCATCTTCCATGGCGCTGACGAACTCTTCGGTGGTCACCGCCTTGCCGTCGTGGCGCTCGAAATAAAGATCCATGCCGTCGCGGAACCCATCCTCGCCAAGCAACGTGTGGATCATGCGGATCACTTCGGCGCCCTTGTCGTAGACGGTCACGGTGTAGAAGTTGCTGATCTCGATGTAGGAGTCCGGGCGCACCGGATGGGCCATCGGCCCGGCATCCTCGGCGAACTGATAAGTCCGTAAAGTGCGCACGTCCTGGATGCGCTTCACGGGCCGCGAGAAGGTATCGCTCGAAAACTGCTGATCGCGAAAAACCGTCAGGCCTTCCTTCAAGCTCAATTGAAACCAGTCGCGGCAGGTGACGCGGTTGCCGGTCCAGTTGTGAAAGTATTCGTGGGCGATGACGCCCTCGATGTCGGCGAAATCCGAGTCGGTGGCGGTGTCGGGGCGCGCCAGCACATACTTGGAGTTGAAGATGTTAAGCCCCTTGTTTTCCATCGCCCCCATGTTGAAGTCGTCCACGGCGACGATCATGTAAATGTCGAGGTCGTACTCGAGGCCGAACACTTCCTCGTCCCAGCGCATCGCTTTTTTCAGCGCCGCCATGGCGTGAGCGCACTTATCCGCGTTGTGGCGCTCGACGTAAATCTGAAGCGCCACCGTTTTGCCGGACTGGGTGGTAAAGCTGTCGTCAATGCAGGCGAGAGAGCCGGCCACCAGGGCAAAAAGGTAGGACGGCTTGGGATGCGGATCTTCCCAGCGCACCCAGTGGCGGCCATCGTCGAGCTTGCCGCGTTCCACCGGATTGCCGTTGGAAAGCAGGACCGGATAGCGGGACTCGTCGGCGACGATGGTGGTGGTGTAGCGGGCCATGACGTCGGGACGATCCGGAAACCAGGTGATCTTGCGAAAGCCCTCGGCCTCACACTGGGTGCAGAAGATGGCGTTAGATTTATAAAGCCCCTCCAGCGCTGTATTGTCCTGGGGCTTGAGCCGGGTCTCGGTTTCCAGGGTGAAGCGATCGGGCACCGCTCGGACCAGCAGTGACTCGTCGCTGACCACGTAGCGCTCGGGACCGAGGGGCTCGCCGTTGAGGCGAATCGAGTCCACGGCAAGGCCGACCCCGTCCAGCACCACGTGCTGCTTGTCGTCTGTGGAGTCCGGATTCCGGCGCATCTGCAAACGAGCGCTGACGCGGGAGATTTTCTCGCCCAGCTCGAAGCGAAGGTCGACCGCGTCCACCAGGTACGGCGGGGGCGCATAGTCCTTGAGATAAATGGTTTTGGGGGCGGCGTCTGTCATAAAAGGCTTCTGGGCTTTATCCGTCCATCAAAAGGGAGCGATTATATTAAAGGAGTGCTGGCAGTGAAGCCCGGGGAACGATCAGCACAATTCAGCCTTTAATCGAGCGGCCATGGCGGACGACAACGAGCAGCTCCCGAGTAAATCGCAGCAAAAGCGCGAGCACCACGCGCTTCAGGACCTGGCCGAGGCCCTGGCCGGGCTCTCGGCCAGCGAGCTCGAGCAGATCCCGCTCTCCGACGAGCTCCGGGACGCCGTTGAGGAGGCATCGCACCTAAAGCGAAGTGCCCTGCAGCGCCAGGTGCGCTATATCGCCAAACGCCTGGGTCTCGAGGACGCGAAAAAGGTGGGCGAGGCGCTGGAACGACTTCGCCACGGCAGCCGGGAGGAGACCGCCCGCCATCACCGCATCGAGCGCTGGCGGGATCGGCTGCTGGACGAGGGCCAGGAGGCGCTGTCCGAGTTCCTGGACGCCCACCCGCAAACCGAGCGCCAGCCGCTGAGGCAGCTGATTCGAAACGCGCGCACCGAGCGCGAGCGCGGCCAGCCGCCCAAGGCGTTTCGAAAGCTGTACGCCCTGATCCGCGAGCAGGTGGACTAAGCTTATTCTGGGAGCGGCGCCCGGCGCGGAATTTCGCGGCTGAGCGCAGCGCGTTCGCGATCAACGCGATGGCGCCCGGCCTTACTTTTCGGCCTTTGGGCCGGATTCCGCGACGCCGCAGCCTGCGGGCCGAGGGCATCGCGAAAGGCGCGCCGAAACGCGCAAAAATCGCGCGTAATCAGACGCAATCGAGATTTTCTCGATTGTGGTTCCAGGGCGAATTTGTTAGGTTGTCCTCCCGTCCGATAGCCGGATTTTCCGGCGCATCGATAAGGTGTAAATGGCCAAGTTCATCTTTATCACGGGCGGTGTCGTGTCCTCTTTGGGCAAGGGAATTGCCTCCGCCTCCATCGCCGCCATCCTCGAAGCCCGGGGCCTCAAGGTCACCCTGGTCAAGCTCGACCCTTATATCAACGTCGATCCCGGAACGATGAATCCGTTCCAGCACGGCGAAGTGTTCGTCACCGAGGACGGCGCCGAAACCGACCTCGATCTGGGCCATTACGAGCGCTTCGTGCGCACCACCATGCGCAAGGCCAACAACTTCACCACCGGCCAGATCTACGAAGACGTGATCCGCAAGGAGCGCCGCGGCGAATACTTAGGCGGCACGGTGCAGGTCATTCCGCACATTACCGACGAGATCAAATCCTGCATCCGCCAAGCGGCGGGCAAGGCCGAAGTGTGCATGGTGGAGATCGGCGGCACGGTCGGCGACATCGAGTCGCTGCCCTTCCTTGAGGCCATCCGCCAGATGGACATCGAGCTGGGCGAGGACAACGCCCTGTTCGTGCACCTGACGCTGGTGCCCCACATCGCCGCCGCCGGTGAGATCAAGACCAAGCCCACCCAGCACTCGGTGAAGGAGCTTCGCTCCATCGGCATCCAGCCGGACATCCTGCTGTGCCGCGCGGACCGCCGCATCCCGGACAATGAGCGGCGCAAAATTGCGCTGTTCACCAACGTGCCCGAGCGCGCGGTCATCTCGGCGGTGGATCTGGACAGTATATATAAGGTGCCCAGGCTCTATCATGAGCAGGGCCTCGACGATTTGGTGGTGGAGAAGCTCAAGCTCGACACTGAAGCCATCGACCTTTCCGAGTGGGACGCGGTGGTGAAAGGTCTCGAAAGCGCCGATCGCCAGGTGCGGATCGCCATGGTGGGCAAGTACGTAGACCTCACAGAGTCCTACAAGTCTTTGTCCGAAGCCCTTGTTCATGCAGGAATTCACACCCGCACCAAGGTCGACATCACCTACGTGGATTCCGAGGAGATCGAGAAAACGGGAACCGTCTGCCTCAACGGCGTGGATGCCGTCCTGGTGCCCGGCGGATTCGGCAAACGCGGCATCGAGGGCAAGATCCAGGCGGCGCGCTTCGCCCGCGAGAACAACATCCCCTACCTCGGTATCTGCCTAGGCATGCAGGTGGCGGTGATCGAGTACGCGCGCCACAAGGCGGGCTTGAAGGACGCGGACAGCACCGAGTTCAATCGCGGCACCCCGCATCCGGTCATCGCGCTCATCACCGAGTGGGTGAGCAAGGACGGTGTGATCGAGGTGCGCGGCGAGGATTCGGACCTGGGCGGCACCATGCGCCTCGGCGCCCAGGAATGCAGGCTGCGGCGGGAGTCCCTCTCGCGCAAGCTCTACGGCCGCGACGTCATAACCGAGCGTCACCGGCACCGTTACGAGTTCAACAATACGTACATGGATCCGCTGCAGGAAGCGGGGCTCTCCATCGCCGGCAAGACCATCGACGGCAACTTGGTGGAAGTGGTCGAGGTGCCGAGCCATCCGTGGTTCATCGGCTGCCAGTTTCATCCCGAGTTCACCTCCACGCCGCGGGACGGCCATCCGCTGTTCAAGGGCTTCATCGAGGCCGCCAACGAATGCCACGAGGATCCCGCGCGCCATCGCGAAAAGGTGGTGGCGGTGGCCGACTGATGAAGCTCTGTAATTTTGAAGTCGGCTTAGACCGGCCGTTTTTTCTGATCGCCGGTCCCTGCGTGATCGAATCGGAGAAGCTCGCGCTGGAGACCGCCACCGAGCTCCGCGGCATCGCCGACAAGCTGGGCGTGCCGTTCATCTACAAGTCTTCCTTCGACAAGGCGAATCGCAGCTCGCACCAGAGCTTTCGCGGGCCTGGCGTGGAGGAGGGGCTCAAGATCCTGGAGAAGGTCAAATCGCAGGTCGGCACCCCGGTGCTCACCGACGTGCACGAAGATACCCCCCTGGATGAAGTGGCCTCGGTGGTGGACGTGCTGCAAACCCCCGCGTTCCTGTGCCGTCAGACCAACTTCATCCAGGCGGTGGCGCGCGCCGGGCGGCCGGTGAACATCAAGAAAGGGCAGTTCCTGGCCCCCTGGGACATGATCAACGTGGTGGATAAGGCCAAGGCCGCCGGCAACGACCAGATCATGGTCTGCGAGCGCGGCGTGTCCTTCGGCTACAACTACCTGATTTCGGACATGCGCGGGCTGATGGTCATGCGCGAGACCGGCTGCCCGGTGGTGTTCGACGCCACCCACTCGGTGCAGATGCCGGGCGGCAAAGGCACCGCGTCGGGCGGGCAGCGCGAGTTCGTCCCGGTGCTGGCCCGCGCGGCGGTGGCCACCGGCGTCTCCGGGCTGTTCATGGAAACCCATCCCGATCCGGAGAAGGCGTTGAGCGACGGGCCGAACGCGTGGCCCCTCGGCCGGATGGCCGGGCTGTTGGAAACGCTGGTGGAGCTCGACCGGGTGGTCAAGTCCCGTCCTTTCGCCGAGAGCGAACAGACACAGCCGCCGCGCAAAAGAGCCTAGAACCTATCCCGGATACTGTGCTCGGCCAAATGGCATTAAAAACAGGTTCACGATGCTCGTTTACTGGCGTGTAGACTCCGCTTTTATCGCCTGTTTTTGTCTTGTCTCGTACTTTGTCTAGCTTTATTCAAGTTAGGAGATTGGTCACGGACCCGGTGAGGGATACGAGCACGCCATGCCTTTGATCCGCGACATCATTGCGCGCGAAATCATCGACTCGCGCGGCAATCCCACGATCGAGGCGGACGTTATCCTGAACAACGGCGCTATCGGCCGCGCGGCGGTGCCCTCGGGCGCGTCCACCGGCAGCCGCGAGGCGCTGGAGCTCCGCGACGGTGACGAGACGCGATTCCACGGCAAGGGCGTGCGCAAAGCGATCGAAAATATCAGCACCAAGATCCTGCCCGCATTGAAGAATCGCGACGCCTCGGACCAGGAGGAGGTGGACCGGGTGATGCGAGACCTCGACGGGACCGCAAACAAGTCCAATCTTGGCGCTAACGCCATTCTCGCCGTGTCACTGGCTGTCGCCAAGGCCATGGCGCGCTACCGCAACCAGTCGCTGTTTCAATACATCGGCGGCGGCAGTCCCTATCGGATGCCGGTGCCGATGATGAACGTGATCAACGGCGGGGCGCATGCCAACAACCGCATCGACCTGCAGGAGTTCATGATCATTCCGGTGGGCGCGGATTCCTTCCGCGAGGCGCTGCGCTGCGGGGTCGAGGTGTTCCAGAGTTTGAAGGGTCTTCTTTCTGCCCGCGGCCTGAGCACGGCGGTCGGTGACGAGGGCGGCTACGCGCCGGATCTGAAATCCAACGAGGAAGCGATTGAAGTCATTCTCGAGGCCATCGAAAAATCTGGCTATGAGGCCGGCAGGCACGTGATGCTGGCGCTGGATGCGGCGAGCTCGGAATTTTATAAAGACGGACGCTACCGGCTGGAATCGGAGGGCAAGGAGCTCGAAGCCGACGGCATGATTGAGTATCTGGCCGACTGGGTAGACAAGTACCCCATCGTTTCCATCGAAGACGGTCTGGCGGAGGACGACTGGGACGGGTGGCGCAAGCTCACCAAAAGGCTCGGTGAAAAGGTTCAGCTGGTGGGCGACGATCTTTTCGTCACCGATCCGGAAACCATCATGAAAGGCATCAGCGAGAACGTTGCCAACTCGGTGCTGATCAAGCTCAATCAGATCGGAACCTTGAGCGAAACCCTGGATGCGATCCGCGTCGCCTTCAACGGCGGCTATACTGCCGTTATCTCGCATCGATCGGGAGAGACCGAGGACACCACCATTGCCGATCTTGCGGTGGCGACCAATACCGGCCAGATCAAGACCGGTTCCGTGTCGCGGTCCGACCGCGTTGCCAAGTACAACCGCCTGCTGCGGATCGAGGATCGGCTGGCTTCGAGCGGGAACTGCGTTTACCCTGGAATGCGCGTATTTCAGCGAGGGACATCTGGCCACTGATTAAATGGAACCTCGGATCAAGTGCGACTGCTGACTTTCGTTTTGGTGCTGCTGCTCGTTATCGTCCAGTTCCAGCTCTGGGTGGGCGAAGACAGCCTCGCCGGGGTCTGGCGACTGGAGCAGGCCACCAAGCGGCAGAAGCTGGAAAACGTCGAGCTCAGGCGGCGCAACGAGCGCCTGGCCGCCGAGGTCGAAGATCTCAAAACCGGATTCGCAGCGGTGGAAGAACGCGCCCGCCGGGAACTCGGCATGGTGCACGAGGACGAGACCTACTATCAGATCGTCGATCGCTGAGAGAATCTCCGCAGCTTGGATGGGATCCTCGGCGACACGGATTGTACTTTCCGAGCAGCAACGCGTTCCCCTGAATATTTCTCGCCGCGGCTCCCGCGAAAAGCGGGTGGAACGAATGCATGATCTTCCTCCATCGTCATTCCCGTGAAAGCAGCCAACGCAAACGCGTGATTTTTGTACTTTCGTCATTCCCGCGAAAGCGGGAATCCAGTAATCTAATTAAATGCCGGCTGAAGGCCGGCATCTCATCAAGGCATCCCAGTAATTTATGAGTGTCAGCATATTGGGATAAGTTCGTACGCTCGTGCGACCAACTACATAAAAGAGCGTGATTCGAATGCGTTCCAGCCTGCCACTGGAACGGTTTGCTTGACTGGATCCCCGCTCCCCGCTTACGCGGGGACAAGCTTCGCGGGGATGACGATCTATCTGG
>JBFHVA010000168.1:0-7669 GCA_041589735.1 Gammaproteobacteria bacterium
CGATTGAACCCCGACTACGACCCGGTCGCCGGGCAGGGTCCTTCGGTTTGTGCCAGCTGTTTTGGCGAGTTGTGCGCTCAATGCGCCGAGATGGAGCGGCAGGCAAAGCAATACCGCGACAGCCTGGGGGATTTCTGTAAGAGAAGGAATGGAAAGGGGCTCTAAGCTCGAAAAACAAAAAAAAGGAGCAGGTTCAACATTTACTTTCCCGGTGAGCGGGAATTCCGGTGACCGTGTACTTAATTCGACGAGGCAGCTTGTCCAAAGGAAGGATCGAGACGGCCAGGACGGTCCGCGTTGTTGTGCCTTTCTACCCGCACCCCGGCACACAGCGGGTCAAACGCCGTCACTGGACTTTTTCGCTGATGAAGATGACGCAATCGATCTAGAGTTTCTTTCTAGATTTACTAGTCTAATTCAAACACCAATGCATTTCGGCTCGATCCCTTTCTTTCGATGTTTCCTTCGCCAGGTCGCCGCTAGGGTGCAGTAATCCTACTGATGAGTACGCGCCAGCAAAAACTGATATTGATTCTGCTGCTGTCATTTGCGAGCGCCGCATTCGCATCATTCAGCGCGCTTGTTGTGATTACCCCCGAAAACGAGGCGCGACATTCATTTTCGGTTCAAGTCAACGGAGTGGCCGGCCTCGGTGAGCGGTCACGAGTAAGGGTCATTGGCGACGTCGGCGGAGGGCAACGCGTTTGGTTGATCATCTGCAAAACGCCTGTGGATTCAAGCAGGCAGCAGTTTAGAGATGTGCTCTGGTCTCATGCGGAGAACCACGATATCGAGCGCTACATTCAGTTATTTCCGGAGCAAACTACGGAGTCCGAATCGGGTGAGCGGTCGAACCCGTATGTCGAAGTCGAGCTGTCCAATGAACAGATGCGGCGCGCCTATATCTATATCGACTACCCCCGGCCGGTTGACGATGGCGGGTACTACTATTCCATCGATCTCGCTTACTACCTGGAAGGCAGCCTGGGCAAGGAGAGGTCGATTGAGTGGGAGTCGCAGTAGCGCGTTGAACGGGACGCAGGCATTGAATCAATGGGCCGGGGTCCAACCTTTATGCGAGGATTGGAAGTTCGGCGGGTAAGGGATGGCCGCTGACCCGAGTAAAAGGAATCGCCGACGACACGTGCTCCGAGGCTCCACCTGCCTGAGTTCCCCCGATGCGCCTGGTGCAGCGCGGCAACCGCCGGAACGCGGCGCTCTCGTAAGCCATCCTGCGGTGGAAACTGAGATCACCGCACTCTGCCCCTTAAATGGACAACTTCCGCCCCCTGATCGCACCGCGCAGCGTGTTTGCGCGCGGAGATGTGTGTCAAATTGTAAATTTTGCGACAACTTTCCCTTTACGACCCCTTTAAACCACACCAGATCGGCATTTCGGCCGTAATTACGCCTCCGGTGGCGCAAATCCACCCCTGTAATCCGCAATACCAATACTTTTCAGGCAGTTATCCACAGCCTGGCGCGAATTTTTCACGAAATTTCCGTTCAAATGGGTGCTGAACCCGCGCAATCAGGTGCTGAAAATGCGCAGGTGACGCCCGTCACAGATGATAAAGCCCGCTACGGTGCATCAAGGCGTTCGAAATCACGATGACTTCTTTGTCATGGAACAATGAAATGAAACTACTACTCTAAGTACATGGGCAACGGGGGTACGAATTGCTACGAAATCGTTCCGCGCCCGATGTGAGTTGGTAGGTTTGTTGGCGGCAAGGAGCTGTAACTGAAAGGAGTGTGTTGCGTAGCTACGTGTTTTCGGATGCGCAAAAGGCTGAGCGCGGTCAGATGACGCTGTCCCGATTGGACGTAGTCACACACGGGTCCGGTTATCCCGATTGGGAAAGGGCTCCGCCGCATCAGGCCTTCGCGTGCGTAGAGGTACTGAAAGATGACGGAGTCCACGGTTCGTTCCGGCAACGGCACGAAATCTAGGTTCATCGAGTCCCTGGGCAGCTATGCCCAGTCCCACAAGGCGCGCCACTGGAAAGGCACCTTCGCCGAATTCTTAGAAGACGTTCTCCCCCAAAACCCCGACAGGGTCTGCCGCAACAGTCACCAGTACATCTGGGACATGCTGCGCTGGAAAACGGAGCAATCCCCCAGTGACCAGTTGGACTCCGCCATTGGCCTGTTTTCCTCCGAGCTCTTCGGCGTCGACAACGCGCTGCAGCGAGTCACCGATTACTTCAAAGCGGCAAGCGCTGGCTCCGAGGTCGGGCGGCGACTTCTGCTGCTGCTTGGACCGCCGTCGGGCGGCAAGTCCACCATCGTCGTGCTCTTGAAGCGCGGCCTGGAGGAGTACAGCCATACCGACGAGGGCGCGATCTACGCCATCGAAAACTGCCCGGTGCACGAATCTCCCTTGCACCTGATTCCCCACAGCATGCGCGCCGAGTTCCGCGACAACTATGGGGTCGACATCCAGGGCGAGCTGTGTCCGCACAACCGCGCGCGCCTAGACCGGGAGTTCGAGGGCGACTTCATGAAAATGCCGGTGGAGCGCATTTTTTTGAATGAGGCGGCCCGCATCGGCGTCGGCACCTACGCGCCCCACGATCCGACCACCGCCGACATCGCCGATCTGGTGGGCTCGGTGGATCTGTCCAAGGTGGCGGAGATCGGGGACGAAGGCGATCCGCGCGCCTGGTCGTGGTCGGGCGCGGTGTATGCCGCCAGCCGCGGCGTGCTGGAAATGATCGAGATCCTGAAGGTCAAGCGCGAGTTTCTCTACCTGCTGCTCACCCTCACCCAGGAAAAGAACGTCAAGGTCTCGCGCTTCCCCCTGATCTATCTCGACGAGACCATCATCGCCCACACCAACATGGCGGAGTTCCGCAAGTTTCTCCAGGAGAAGGAGAATGAGGCGCTGCTCGACCGCATGGTCATCGTGCAGGTGCCCTACACGCTCTCCTTTAAAGAAGAAGCGCGCATCTACAAAAAGCTCATTTCCTCGGCGCGGGCGTTCCAGGAAGTCCACCTGGACCCGCACGCGCTGCAGACCTCGGCGGTGTTCGCGGTCTTAACCCGCTTCGCCGAATCGGAGCGCGAGAACCTGGACGTGTCGAAAAAGGCCCACCTGTTTGCCGGAGACGACGTGGAAGGATTCTCCGAATCGGAGGTCGCCCGGATTCATGCCGAGGCGCCCGACGAAGGCTTAAGCGGGATCAGCCCGCGCTTCATCATCAACGCGCTTTCCAACGCCATTATCAAGAGCGAGGCCAAGAGCCTTACCACCATGGAGGTGCTGCTGACGCTGAAAGATGCCATCGAGTCCGACGCCCGAATCGACGTGAAGCAGAAGCGGCGCTGGATCGATCTGCTGGTGACGGCGCGCAAGGACTTCTACAACCGCTGGGTCAAAGAGGACATCCACCGCGCTCTGTTCGCCTCCTTCGAGGAAGAGGCGGAGGGGCTGCTGGAGAAATACCTCGACGAGGTCGAGGCGATGCTCGACAACCGCGAGGTGTCCGACAGCATGACCGGCGAGACGCGCCCGCCGGACGAACGCTTCCTGCGCTCGGTGGAGGAGAAAATCAACATCTCCGATGCCGGCAAGGAGAGCTTCCGCCAGGAAGTGGTGCGCAAGGCCATGGTCGCCTACAAGCAGGGCGAGAAGTTCCGTCTCGGCAGCCACGCCAAGCTGAAAGAAGCCGTCGAGCAGTACCTGTTCGAGGAGCGTCGCGACGTGCTGCGGCTGGTGACCTCGGTGACCCGCCCCGACGACGAGGTGCAGGCGAAGATCTCGGCGGTCGAGGAACGACTGGTCAGCGAGTATGGCTACGATGCCCACAGCGCCAAGGAGGCCTTGAGCTACGTGACTACTCTTCTCAGCCAGGAGTAGGGGCGAGGACAAGACAGAAGTGCCATGTCATCGGATAGCCGCCATCATTCCGCCATCGTTCCCTCGGTGCGCTGGTACGACCTCTTTTCCCGCGGCGCCCGGGACTGGCTGCGCCACAACGAGAAGGTTCGCGATTCGGTAAAGAAATCCCTGCCCGAGCTGGTCTCGGGGCCGGACGTGCTGACCAATCCCGAAAACCGCACCGTCCGGGTGCCGGTCAAGTTCTTAGAGCACTATCGTTTCCGTCTCTCCGACAGCGACTCGGAAACCGGCGTTGGCCAGGGCCGGGGCGCCAAGCCCGGCGACGTGCTGCGTCCCGCGGATGCAGGCGGCCAGGGCGACGGCGGCGCGGGCACCGGCGAGGGCGGTCTCGAGTTCGTGCTCGAGTTCAAGGTCGACGATATTCTCGACTGGCTTTGGGAAGAGCTGGAACTTCCCAACCTCGAGCCGAAAACCGCCGACAGCATCGAGAATTCGGAGTACGTGCGCGAAGGCATCGATCGGCGCGGCCCTCGCGCCAGGCTGGATCGAAGGCGCACGGTCAAGGAAGCGGTAAAACGCCGCGCGGTGCAGGCCAACCCGATCCCGTTCACCGACGACGATCTGCGCTTTCGCCAGCTGGCCAAGCGCCCGCAGCCGCTGACCCAGGCCGCGATCGTTTTCATCCTCGACGTCTCCTCGAGCATGGACGACGCTTCCCGCCAGCTCGCCAAGTCGTTTTTCTTCTGGGCGCTGCAGGGCATCCGCCGCCAGC
Organism: Gammaproteobacteria bacterium; assembly: GCA_041589735.1. GTDB lineage: Bacteria > Pseudomonadota > Gammaproteobacteria > HK1 > HK1 > CAMYJH01. The sequence continues at coordinate 4,617 of JBFHVA010000168.1, forward strand.
ACACGCGCATCGAAACCGCCTTCATCGGCCACACCGTGAGCGCGTGGGAGTTTTCGGAAGAAGAATTTTTCTCGGTGCGCGCCTCCGGTGGCACCGAAGCGTCGGTGGCCTTCGACCTGTCACTCCAGGTCATCAACGAACGCTTCGATCCGTCCCAGTACAACGTCTACGTGTTTTACGCCTCCGATGGCGACAACTTCGCCGCCGATCGGGAAGCCTCGCAAAATCTGCTCACGGAACTCTCGGGGCTTTGCAGCTTCATGGGTTACGTGGAGACCGTGGGGCGCACCGGCACCGGCCTCAATACCGAGATGGGGCGCCTGTTCAAGGAGCTTGCCGCCGGCGACGTCCCGGTGGACAGCTATCCCATCGGCGGCCAGGAAGACGTGTGGAAAGCCATACGCGGCTTTTTCACCCATCAGGCCAGGCAGGAAGAGGAGGCCTGAGGCGATGGCCGGGGGAAACGAATTTTATCGCGCCGAGATGGAAGAGCTCGCCCGCAGCTTCGGGCTCGATTTCTATCCGGTGGAATTCGAGGTGGTGCCGCCGAGCTTCATGACCGAGGTGGCGGTCTACGGCCTGCCGGTGCGCATGCCCCACTGGTCCTTCGGCGTTCGCTACATCCACCAGCTGGTCCAGCACAAGATGGGCCACTCGCGCATCTTCGAAGTGGTCTACCCCGGCGATCCCGGCCACGCCTTCCTGGCCAACAACAATTCCGATATGGACAACACCCTGGTGTGCGCCCACGTGCTGGGTCACGCCGATTTCTCCAAGAACAACGAGCTCTTTCGTCGCGTCCACAAGCAGGTAGGCACGCGCATCATAGACATGGCCGCCCATCACGCCCGCCGCATCGGGGACGCCATCGAGCGCCACGGGCAGGAACACGTGGAGCGGGTGCTGGACGCGGCGCTGTCGCTGGAGCAGCACATCGACATCAACCAGTCGCTGAGCCGCGCTCGCTACAGCGAGACGGAAAAGGAAAGTGAAGACTCTCTGCTCAGCACCTTCGTCAAGCGCTTCGTCGCTTTGGGCGGCGATAACGAAGACGAGGAATCCGGCGACGAGGAACCGTCGAGAATTCCGATTCCGCCCCATCCGGAACAGGATCTGTTGTGGTTCATCGCCCAGTACGCGCCGGAGATGGAGGACTGGGAGCGGGATATTTTTCTCGCCGTCCGCGAAGAGTCGTTTTACTTTTACCCCGTCTTCGCGTGTCAGATCATGAATGAAGGCTGGGCCTCTTACTGGCACGCGCGGCTGCTGCGTGAGGCCGCCTTCCTGCCCCAGGACCTTTACCTGGACGCTATGAAGACCCATTCGGATGTGGTGCGCCCGACCGCGGGTGAAAAGCAGATCGCGCTCAATATCAATCCCTACCACCTGGGGTTTTCGATTTGGGACCGTTTCATCGAGGCCGAAGGCGTCGAAAAAGCCAGGACCATCATGCAGTCAGAGGACGACTTCAGCTTCGTTCGAAATTACCTTGACTCCGATCTTGCTGACGAGCTCAATATCTTCGTTTATGACGCCAACAAAAACGGAGAGATCAAAGTCACAGCCAACGAGATCCACCAGCTGCACGAGGCAATCTTGAGCAAGAAGTTCAATTTCGGTGCACCCCGGGTACGGGTCACGGAGATGGGCGTAGACGGCGCGCTAGAGCTCAAGCACGAAAGCGATGTGGACGGCCGCGGCCTCGATACCGAGCGGGCAAAGAAGGTCATCGAGTATATCCACCGCGTGTGGCGGCGCCCGGTCACCATGCGCACCCTGGACGCGAAGGGCAAAGAGACGACGCTGGAAACTGGCGAAGCCGCCTGACGCTATCGATCCGCTCGCGAATTCGCGAAGCTTATGTGGTGGTTACCTGAGTCTTACCACGATCAGATAGTCAAACAGTACGTTCCTTAACTGTTTCTCGTTAGTTGACGATACGCTTGGCCAGCGATCCTGCGGCGCGTTCCAGCTCCTCATTCAACAAGCGGCCGTTTTCCGCGATCAAATCCGACAACCTGCGGGTCGCTCCCAGGTACTCCCAGCGGCCCCGCGCTTCAGGCACGAATTCTCCTTCGCGCATGGAGTAGACGTTTGCCCTCACGCCAATCTCGAGAGCGACCCGTGGATCCTCGACGGTTTCGTCAAACGGACCGTCTGTTGTTAATCTAAATTTTGTCAATTCGATCTCGACTAAACCGTTGAAGGGCCCTTCGGGAACGAATTCCTCCGGATGGCCGCGGAAGGCTTTCAGCTGCGCGTCGTAAGCCGTCCGTGCCCGTATCCGTGATACGACGGCATGACTGACCAACAGCTGGGGACGGCGGTTGGCGAGGCTGTGTTTCAAATGTTCGTTCGCCTGCTTTAGCGAAGCTGTGCCGTATATCGACCAGTTGCCCGTCGTCTCTGATCCGTTAATGGATTCGACGAGTGCCCCCAGCGGAGCGGCGAGACCTCCGTCGCTACAGCCCGATACGGGATCTGAGCCGCATCCCGCGACGACAACGCTCGTGGTGTTTGTGGCTCCATTATTCGAGCCCGTAGCCGCGCCATCGGGTGCGGCCTCAGGCGAAGATTGTAAAAACGCGATGTAATCTCCCGGCAGCACCGCGATAGAACCGGGAGCGCCTTCGAACCAGTCCCTGGCCGCTGGAAAATTTTCGTCGATGGTGCGCGTGGTGCCGCCGCATCCGCCAACGGACAGCAGCGCCGAGGCGAATAGCATCAAAACCAGCAGGCGTCGGATTTCCATCGGAACCTCATCCTCGAATTCGGGGGACAGTATACTTATTTCCCGATTTCTTGCCGGGAGGCAATTTCGAGCGGTCGGTTCTCTTGGAAGTTATCTAATTGCAAATTCTGGAATTAATAGGTGCGGCCCTATTGAACAGCTGGATCCGGGTTCGCGTTCGAATGGAAAAAGGCCGGGAATCGCTTCCCGGCCTTTTCCGTTGTGCAAAGCCCGACGCTTAGAGAATGTATCCCCGCTCGTCGTGCAGGGCGATGTCGAGGCCTTCTTCCTCTTCGTCCGGATTGACCCGCAGTCCCATGAC
>JBFHVA010000169.1:0-7663 GCA_041589735.1 Gammaproteobacteria bacterium
ATGCCCACCAACACCCAGGCGAGCGTGGAAGAGCTCGAATATCTACTCAGTCACTCCGGCAGCCGGCTCATTTTCACCCAGTCGGAATTCGAACTCACGGCGCAGGCGGCACGGGAACGATGCGCAGGCGTTGAAGACGTGCTGCTATGCGGCGATGGAGACTCGGGCGCGGAGTTTCGAGCGCGCCTGTCGGCACAACCGGATACGCCGCCGAAGGCTGCGCCGCGAAGCGAGGACCTGGTGGCAATCCTGTATACCTCGGGCACCACCGCCAAACCTAAGGGGGTGCTGGTGACCAACGCCAACTATATCTACGCCGGGGAGACGGTGGCCAAAGCGATTCGCCTCTCGCCTAGGGACCGGCATCTGGCAGTGCTGCCGCTGTTTCACGGCAACGCTCAGTACTATTCCACCATGAGCGCGCTGGTCACCGGAGCGAGCGTCGCGTTGATGGCCCGTTTCAGTGCCAGCCGCTACTTCGATCAGGCGATTGCCCACGGCTGCACCGTGGCCAGCCTGTTCGCCGCTCCGATCCGCATGATTCTGGCCCAGCCCCGCGAAGAGTCACATCGGCGCAACGCGCTCAGAGTGGTGATTTTTGCCCAGAACATCACCGAGTCCCAGTTAAAAGAATGGGAGCAGCGATTCGGTGCTCCCCTTCTCCAACTGTGGGGCATGACCGAGACCATGGGTCCTCCGCTGATGAATCCCATTGACTTCGCTCGCAACAACATGAGCATCGGCTTTCCGGTGATGGGCTACGAAGTCGCGCTTGTCGACGACGATGGCAGTCCGGTGAAACGGGGGGAGGTGGGCGAGATTGCGGTCCGGGGCGAGCCCGGTTGGACGCTGATGAAAGGCTATTTCGACAATCCGGAAGCCACCGCGAATACGCTCCGGAGCGGCTGGCTGATGAGCGGAGACAATGCCCGCCAGGATGCGAAAGGCTATTTTCATTTCGTTGACCGCGCCAAGGACATGATCAAGCGATCGGGAGAGAATGTCGCGGCCAGCGAAGTGGAAGCCGTGATTCTCGAACACCGCTCCGTGTTCGACTGCGCGGTCATCGGTGTTGCGGACCCGATCCGCGACGAGGCTATTGTGGCGGTGGTGGTCTTGCGGGAAGGCGAGAAGTTGAGCGAATCCGAGGTCATCGCATGGTGCCGGGAAAGGTTGGCCCGATTCCGAGTGCCGGGGCACGTCGTGTTCAAGGATGCCCTGCCGCGCACCTCGGTGGGAAAGGTTCAGAAACACCTTCTCCGTCGCGAGTACGCCGATCTGGCCAAGTGAAATCTTATTCGCTGTTTCAAACTGTAGATTACGGGCGGTTCGGCGCCGCGCTCTCCCCCGCGGAACGCGGGGGAGAGCAAAGCGCGGGGGCCCGGCAGGGAGCGGGTTAGAAATGGAGCGACGGGAAGAAATATGCCCTCGAATTGTCTTGAGGGCGACTTACCCAGGGGTCGAACCAAAGCCTGCGCCGTGATATCGCTGGAGGATCTAGTTAGCAATGAACGAACGTCGTGCAGACTACCGCCCGCAGACCCGCGCGGATTACGTGCATTTTTTGGAAATCCCGACCCGCTGGCTGGACAACGACAACTACGGGCATGTCAACAACGTCGTTTACTACGCCTACTTCGATACCGTGGTCAACGAATATCTGATTCGCGAAGGCGGACTCGATATTCATCGTGGCAACGTCATCGGTGTAGTGGTTGAAACCATGTGCCGCTTCCATCGCTCCTTTACTTTCCCAGAGATCATCGACGCTGGAATGCGGGTCGGGGCGCTGGGAACCTCCAGCGTGCGTTACGAGATCGGGCTGTTTCACAAGAACCGCGACGACGCCGCCGGGGTGGGGCACTTCGTTCACGTCTTTGTGGACCGGCACACGCGACGGCCGCGACCGATCCCCGACCTCATACGGGCGAGCCTGGAGCGGCTGGTCCCGAAACCAGGCGACTGAGTTAATCAGGACTTATCCTGTTTCATCGCCGACTTGAGGCGGTAAACGAGCTCAAGCGCGTCGCGGGGGCTGAGAGTGTCCGGGTTTATATCTTCGAGCAGTGACGCAAGCCGTCCATTCCCGATTCTTTCGGCGAAAAGATCGATCTGCTCATCGTCGCTCTTAAGACCGGTTGCGCGCGGCTTGAGCTCCAGCTGCTCGAGTATCCCCTTGGCGCGTGCAACCACTTCCTGGGGGACGCCTGCCAGTGCCGCCACCTGAAGTCCGTAACTGCGACTGGCGGGACCGGGAAGCACCTGATGCATGAAGACAATTCGGTGACCGTGTTCGCGCACTTCCAGATGCACATTGGCCATGGCGTCGAACTGCGACGGCAGCTCGGTGAGCTCGAAATAATGGGTGGCGAACAAGGTGAAGGCGCGTACTTTCTGCGCCAGGTGCGCGGCACAGGCCCAGGCCAGCGAAAGCCCGTCGTAGGTGCTGGTGCCGCGGCCGATCTCATCCAAGAGGACGAGGCTCTGCGGGGTGGCGTTGTGCAGGATGTGGGCCGTTTCGCTCATCTCCAGCATGAAGGTGGAGCGTCCGCCGGCGAGATCGTCGCCGGCCCCGATGCGGGTGAAGATGCGATCCACGGGTCCGATGCGGGCGAGCTTCGCGGGCACGTAGCTGCCCACGTGGGCGAGTAATACGATCAGGGCGGTCTGGCGCATGTAGGTGGATTTACCGCCCATGTTCGGTCCGGTGACGATGAGCATGCGCCGGGACTCGTCGAGACTCAGATCATTAGGTATGAAGGGCTCATCCAGGCTTTGCTCCACCACCGGATGGCGCCCGGCGACGATATGCATTCCGGGCGCGTCGTCGAGCTCAGGCTGTCGATAGTCCAACGCCTCGGCACGCCCGGCAAAGTTCGCCAACACGTCGAGCTCGGCCAGCGCACCAGCGGCGCGCTGCAGTTCGGGAAGCATTTCGCCCAGCGCGTCCAGCAGCCCGTCGTAGAGCGCTTTCTCTCTGGCCAGCGCGCGCTCACGGGCGCTCAAGATCTTGTCCTCGAAAGTTTTCAGCTCCTGCGTCACGTAGCGTTCGGCGCCCTTCAGCGTCTGACGCCGAACGTAATCCGCTGGCGCCCGCTCGGCGTGACTGCGAGCGAACTCGATGTAATAGCCGTGCACTCGGTTGTAGCCCACCTTGAGGGTGCTGATCCCGGTTCGCTCCCGTTCGCGTTTCTCCAGGTCATTCAGAAAAGCGTCGGCGTCGGTGCTCAAGCCCCTGAGCTCGTCGAGCTCCGCATCGTAGCCTTCGGCAATGACGCCGCCGTCCCGGATCAGCACCGGCGGGGTCTCGACCACCGCCTTTTCCAGCAGCGAACGAACGGTAGGAAACTCCGGCGCCCGCTGGAGGATGTCGTCCATCAGCGGGGTGTCTATCTCACCGGCGAGGCGCCGGATTTCCGGCAGTACGCAAAGAGCCGCGCGAAGCTGGGCCAGATCCCGCGGCCTTGCCGACCGAAGCGCCACTCGCGACAAGATACGTTCCAAATCGCCGATTTCCCCAAGCAGATCACTTAAGGCGTTTCGCCGGGGCGACTCGAGCAAGGCCCCGACGCAATGATGGCGAAAGCGCAGAAGTTCGCGATCGCGAAGGGGCGCGGCGAGCCAGCGCCGAAGCAGGCGGCTGCCCATGCTGGTGGTGGTGCGATCGAGAATGTCCACCAGGGTCGTGCCGGCTTCTCCGCTCAAGGTGCGAACGATTTCGAGGTTCCGGCGCGTGTGGGCGTCCAGAACGATGCAGTCCTCCCGGCGCTCGAGTTTGAGGCTGCGGATGTGGGGCAGGGCGGCGCGCTGGGTGTCCTTGGCGTATTGCAGCAGGCAGCCCGCCGCGCCGACGGCGAGATCCGCGGACTGAAGCCCGAAGGCAGTGAGGTCGCGGGTTCCGAACTGCGCGCACAGCGACCGCCTCGCGGTGTCGGTATCGAAATGCCAGGGCGGCATGCGCCGCACACCGGGGCGGCGCTCGAGCCCCTCCACGGAGGGGGTGTCCTCGCTCAAAAGCACCTCCGCCGGCTGCAGCCGTTCCAGCTCCGAGGTCACCGCCTCCGGGCCGTCGAGCTCCATGCAGGCGTAGGCCCCGCTGGAAAGCTCCAGCGCCGCAAGGCCGAAGCGGCCGTCGGCCGCGTGCAGAGCGCAGAGCAGATTCTGCTGCCGTTCCTCCAGCAGCGCCTCTTCGGTGAGGGTGCCCGGCGTGATAATGCGCGTGACGCGCCGCTCCACCGGTCCCCGGCTTTCCGCCGGGTCCCCGATTTGCTCGCAGATGGCCACTGATTCGCCCTGCCGCACCAGCTTGGCCAGATAGGACTCCACCGCGTGCACCGGCACCCCGGCCATCGGGATCGGCTCGCCCCCGGACTGGCCGCGGCGGGTCAGCGCGATGTCCAGAAGCGAGGCGGCTCGCCGGGCGTCGTCGAAAAACAGCTCGTAGAAGTCCCCCATGCGGTAGAAAAGGAGGGTGTTGGGGTGCTCCGCCTTGATACGGAGATATTGCCGGATGACGGGCGTGTGTCGGGCTTCGGCGCTTAAGATCATGGTCGGGATTCGGGGCACCGGGTCCTAAGCGAGAAATGCCAATCGTCCCTGATGCGTGCCCGCAGTGTAACCAAGGGCCTGGTCAAATACAGCCGCCTCGAATTCGGGCGGCGGGCGGTTACTTGAATCCCGCCGCACCGCACCCATATTTGAAAGCACGCGCGGCGCCCGTACCGGCGGGGCCGCGCGGGGGCGCGTAATCCGCTGATGCAACAATCCGGAAAGCCCAGGGAGTCACTCATAGCAATGGCTGAATCGCAGGCGAAAGAAACTCATGGCTTCCAGACCGAGGTCCGCCAGCTCCTCGATCTGATGATCCACTCGCTTTACAGCAATAAAGAGATATTTCTTCGAGAGCTCATATCCAACGCGTCCGACGCGGCGGACAAGCTTCGATTCGAATCGCTTTCAAACGACGCTTTGTACGAGGGCGACGGTGATCTCAAGATCCGGGTTGCTTACGACAAGGACGCGCGCACCATCAGCGTAAGCGACAACGGGATCGGCATGAGTTACCAGGAAGCCATCGACAACCTGGGCACCATCGCCAAATCCGGAACCCGTCAGTTTTTCGAGGCGCTGACGGGGGACCAGGCCAAGGACGCCCAGCTCATCGGGCAGTTCGGCGTAGGATTCTATTCAAGCTTCATTGTCGCCGACCGGGTGACGGTGACCTCACGGCGCGCAGGAACAGGGCCCGAGGACGGCGTGCGCTGGGAGTCCGACGGTGAAGGCGAGTTCAGCGTAGAGCATATGGAAGTTCCCCGACGCGGCACCGAGGTAGTTCTACATCTGCGCGACGGCATGGACGAGTTCCTCGACGGGTTCCGGATCCGATCGATCATCAAGCGATTCTCGGATCATATTTCGCTACCGATCCTGATGAACAAAGAGGACGACGAAGAGGGCGAGGAAACCGTCAACAGCGCTACCGCGCTCTGGACCCGTGCCAAGCACGAAATTAAAGTGGAGGAATACCACGAGTTCTACAAGCACGTGGCTCATGATTTCGAGGATCCGCTCGTCTACGTGCACAGCAAGGTGGAAGGCAAGCTGGAATACACTTCCCTTTTGTTCATTCCGTCCCGGGCGCCGTTCGATCTCTGGGATCGCAACGTTAGACGCGGCGTCCATCTCTACGTGCGTCGCATCTTCATCATGGACGACGCCGAGCAGCTAATGCCGGCTTACCTGCGGTTTGTCCGCGGCGTCATCGATTCCTCGGACCTGCCGCTCAATATTTCTCGAGAAATCCTGCAGCAGAACAAGCAAATTGACGGCATCCGTTCGGGCTCGGTTAAGAAGGTTCTGGACCTGCTCGTGAACGTTGCCGAGAACGACGCGGACAAATACGCGAAGTTCTGGAAAGAGTTCGGCAAGGTGCTGAAGGAAGGTATTGTCGAGGATGCGAAGAATCGCGAGAGTATCGCCAAGCTGTTGCGATTTTCATCCACGCGCTCGGACCCGGGAGCGCATTCCGTGTCCCTCGACGATTATGTCTCTAGGATGCGTGACGGGCAGAAAAAAATTTATTACATCACCGCGGACAATGACGCTACGGCGAGAAACAGTCCGCATCTTGAGGTATTCAAAGAGCATGAAGTCGAGGTGCTTCTACTTACCGACGAGATCGACGAGTGGCTTGTGAATCATCTGCACGAGTATCAAGGTAAGGAACTTCAGTCGGTCACCAAGGGCGAAATCGATCTCGACGAGTTGGCGACCAAAAAGAAGGAGCAAAAGAAAAGCGAAGACGGACAGGTCCATCAGGAGATGGTTGAGCGATTCAAGCAAGCGCTGGGCAGCAAGGTGAAGGACGTGCGCGTCACCGGCCGTCTCACCGCTTCGCCCGCTTGCCTGGTCGCCGACGAGCACGACATGGGCGCGCACCTGGAGCGCATCCTTAAAGCCGCGGGGCAGGAAATCCAGAGATCGAGCCCGATACTGGAAATCAACCCGGATCACTTCATGGTCCGGCACGTATCGGAAGCGGCCGACGCCGACAAGCGCAAGGAATGGGCGGGCATTATTTTTGACCAGGCGCTGTTGAGCGAGGGTGGGCAGCTGGACGATCCGGCCGGCTTCGTAAAGCGCCTCAACCAGCTCGTTTACTCGGAGATGCTCGCCCGAGGCCCTTCAGGCTCCGCAAAAGATTCCCGCGAGAAAAAGAAAAAATCTTCGGCGAAGAAGACGACGAAAAAGCGGCCTTCCTCCAGCAAAGCTGCTCAGAAATAGCCCCTACTTCGAGCCCGGAATTCAGCCCTGACTCTGTGAGCTCGAATCGGGACCGGCCGAAGCCGGCGATTTCCTGCAAACGCCCATATGGCCCGCTAAACTCAATTTGAGTCTATTGCAAGGCGCACGATTTTCGTTCCCGCCTGGCGGCCCGGGACATGGTCGATCATCTTCAGAAACAGCTTGACGTCGTCCGGAAACTCTCGGAGGTGGGCGTCGCCCTGTCCGCCGAGCGCGACAGCACCAGGCTGATGGAGTTGATACTCCGCAGCGCCAAGGAGCTGACCAACGCTGACGGGGGTACGCTTTATACCCGCAACGACAACGAGCTGGTTTTCGAGATCATGCTCACCGATTCGCTCGGCACCTATCTCGGCGGAGCCAGCGGAGCGGAGGTCGGGCTTCCCAATATTCGCCTGTATGACGCCGAAGGCGCGCCCAACGAAAAAATGGTTGCCGCCCGTGCGGCGGTAACCGGGGAAACAGTCAACATTCCCGACGCCTACAATGCAACCGGATACGACCTTTCCGGCACCCGCGCCTTTGACGAGAGAACCGGCTACCGATCCAAGTCCTTCCTTTCCGTTCCCATGCGCAACCATGAGGACGAAGTGATCGGCGTGCTTCAGCTGATCAACGCCAAGGACGATTCCGGGAAAGTCATCGAGTTCAGCCGCGAGCAGCAGGAGTTCGTCGAGTCGCTGGCTTCCCAGGCCGCCATCGCGATGTCGAACAGCCGGCTACTGGAAGATCAAAGAAACTTATTCGAAGCGTTCATCGAGCTGATCGCCGGCGCCATCGACGACAAGTCACCGTATACGGGAAACCACTGCCGGCGGGTCCCTGAGCTTACCCTGATGCTGGCTGACGCTGCCGCCGC
>JBFHVA010000170.1:0-7644 GCA_041589735.1 Gammaproteobacteria bacterium
CCGCAAGGCAGATTTAGGAGCGAAAGGCGGACGCATCGAGTTTCGCGATCAGGCAGAGGTGGATCCGTCCTGCATTGTGCGGCTGGTGCAGAGCAAGCCGTCGGAGTTCCGATTGGACGGCGCAAACAAATTGCGCATATCGATGCCGCTGCCGAATGAAGGCCAACGGCTGGTTGCCCTGGGCGATCTTCTCGATGCGCTGAGAACCCGGGACGCCGCCTGACGAGTGCAGGTATTTCGTACAGCCTGTGAACAATCCATGTCTGTATATACTCAAAGCTGTAGATCGAAAAAACGATCTTCGAGCACCCGACGTTACCAACGCCTGCTAGGTATGAAAAAACGACGGTGCTTCTGTTTGTCACGGGAACCTCTGAATAATGCAGGGGTCGCAAAAGACGATCTGAACCGGGAGTGAACGCAATGAGGCCAAGATGGATCGGCGCGATTGTCGTCGCGGCGAGCGTGGGGATGCTGGGACTGATGCTGCCACCCGCCGGCGGAGCGCAGGAGAGTTCGGCCAATGGCGTGGAGGAAAAGTGGTACCAGGTAGAAGTGCTCGTTTTTGAACGCCGGGGTCAGCGGGTGCTGACAGAGGAAAGCTGGGATCCGGATCCTGGCCGCCCCCCGATCGAGGAATCTGTTGCCCTGATCGCGCCAGGGGAGTCGCCGCTGGAGGGTCCGGGGCCCCACGCGTTCCGTATTCTGCCCGCCGACGCGCTGATTCTTTCGAAAACCCGCGGCCATCTGGAAAACGGCGCCGAAACCACGCCGATCCTACACGTAGCGTGGCGCCAGCCCGGGGTGCCCAAAGAAGAGGCTCAATGGGTCAATCTCTATCTGCCTCCCCGCGAAGGCGGCGCGGCGCGGACAAAGGGCAGCTTCCTCGGCATGGCGCAGAGAACGGGGGTTCAGAACACGGCCGCGAGCGGCCAGCCGGCACTGGTACCGCTGGATGCGCTGCAGGAACCGATGGTCTTTCCGCCGGTGCTTGACGGGACAATCCGCGTGCACCTGGCCCGGTACCTGCACGCAGAAGTGGATCTGGTCTACCACCGGGGAGACGTCGAGACACCGTTTCGACTCTCCACCAGCCGCCGGATGCGATCCGGCGAGCTGCATTATCTGGATCACCCGGTCTTCGGGGTGCTGGTCAAAGTGATCCCCGTCGAATCCAAAAAGAGCGAGTAGCGCCGCGCACCAGATAAATGGTGCCAGGCACTATTTTCCGACGCTAAGATTTCATTCTGCGCTGACACAAAAATAGTGCCTGGCACCATTTTTTAGACCAGGGCCAACAGGCGCTCCAGAACCTTACGCACGCTTTTCATCCCGGTCTTGAGGTTCACTTCGAGACTGGCCATGCTGATTTCGCCTTCGCCGCGTCCGGCGGCGGCGTTGGTGCACACGCAGCAGTGGACGTACCGGAGTTCGAGTTCCCGGGCGAGCGCTGCTTCCGGCATACCGGTCATCCCCACCAGGTCGCAGCCATCGCGTTCCAGTCGGTCGATCTCCGCCGCCGTCTCGAGCCTCGGGCCCTGGGTTGCGCCGTAGGTTCCACGCTCCCAGGCATCGACCCCTGCGGCCCTTGCCGCCTGAATCAGCATCTCCCGAAGCTCCGGCGCGTAGGGCCGGGTGAAGTCCACGTGTACGACGTGCGAGAGCCCGTCTTCGAAAAAGGTGTGCCCTCTTCCAAAGGTGTAATCGACGATCTGCTCAGGGATCGCGAGCCGCCCGGGCGTGAGGTCCGAGTGAATGCCGCCCACGGCCGCCACGGCAACGATACGACCGGCGCCTATCTGCTTCAGCGCCCAGATGTTTGCCCGGTAGTTGACCTTGTGCGGCGGTATGGTGTGCGCGTAGCCGTGGCGGGCGACAAACACCACTTCTTTTCCGTAGAGAATACCGTGGGTCAGCGGCCCCGACGGCTCGCCCCACGGCGTGTGCACCATCTCCCTGCGGATGATCTGTAAATCTTTGATCGAGGTGAGGCCCGTCCCTCCAATGATTGCCAGCTTGGCGCCTGCGTCGGGCATCAGGATTCTCGCACTGCGTGTATGGATCTGAGATTACGGAAGCAGTCCCGATAGTCCATACCGCAGCCGAAGACGTAGCGGTCGTCCACTTCGAGCCCGGTGAAGTCCGCTCGCTGGAGCGATTTCTTACGCTCGTGCCGCTTGTCCACCAGAACCGCGCTTCGCACCGTCTTCGCACCCTGGTCGCGACAGAAATCGAGCACTCCAGCCAGCGTGATGCCTTCGTCGAGAATGTCGTCGATCACCAGCACCTCGCGTCCGGCCAGCGCCGTCGCCGGCCGCGCCCGCCAGTGCAGCTCATGTCCGCGGGTATCGCCACGGTAGCGGGTAGCGTGAAGATAATCGAACTCCAGCGGGAAATCGAAGCGAACGAGCAGACGCGCGGTAGGAATGAGGCCACCGAGCATGACGCACAAGACCACCGGGTTGGCATCCTTCAGCACGGCGCGGATCTCCGCTGCCATGCGGTCGAACGCCGCCGCGACCTCCTCCTCCGAGCACACGACCTCGGACTCGGCCAGCACCCGCTCGGGGTCAGTGGTCGGCTTTGAAGAGACTTTGATGTTTCATTCCCCCATTCATTCTCGACCAAGTATCGGCGGGCCAGGCCCATTGAAGACGCGAGGTCGGCTCAGTCCCCGAGGCGATTCTTTCCGGCCCAGTCCAGCGCGAACTGGTAGGCGCTTCGACCGCTCCTGGAACCCCGGGTAAGCGCCCATTGTAATGCGGCCTGGCGGGCTTCCTCGGTGTCTTTGGGAAGCGCGTTGAAATATTCGAGCCAGTAAAAAGCGATCTCCAGGTACTGGTCCTGCTTGAAGGGGTAAAAAGAGATCCACAATCCGAATCGCTCCGACAACGAAATCTTTTCCTCCACCGCTTCCGATTGGTGGATTTCCCCGTCTACGCGGTGGGCGTCGAGGTTTTCACTCATGTACTCCGGAAGCAGGTGGCGGCGGTTGGAGGTCGCATAGATGAGCACATTCTCCGGCGGCGCGTGCACCGAACCATCGAGCGCTGCTTTAAGCGCCTTGTAGCTTGGATCATTCGCCTCGAAAGACAGATCGTCGGAAAAGATCAGGTAGCGTTCCGAGCTGTCGCGAATTTGATCGACGATCTCCGACAAATCGATGAGATCGTGCTTGTCCACCTCAATCAGCCGCAGGCCCCGGTTCGAGTACTCGTTGAGCAGGGCCTTTACCAGCGACGATTTTCCCGTGCCGCGGGAGCCCCAGAGCAGCGCGTTGTTGGCCGGAAGCCCGGACACGAACTGCAGCGTATTTCTCACCAGCTCGTTTTTTTGACGGTCAATGCTGTGCAAATCCGCGAGCCGCACCTGGTGCGGATACTTGACCGGCTGCAGAAAGCTCCGGCCGTTTATCTTGCGCCATCGAAACGCCACCGCGGTCGAAAGATCCGGCGATGCGGGCGGCGCAGGCACGATGCTCTCGACGCGATCGATGAGCGACTCCAGACGGTCGAGCACGTGGGACATTTTTTGTTCTTTGGCCATGGGCCTGATTATAAACGCAGTGCGCGGGTCTTCAGTGAGGGCCCGAGGATTTCGAAGCTTTGTCAGGCCTCGAGGCGCTTGTAGCGGATCCGGTGCGGCTGGTCCGCTTCTGCGCCCAGTCGCTTGCGCCGATCCGCCTCGTATTCCTCGTAGTTGCCCTCGAACCACACCGCCTGGCTGTCGCCTTCGAAGGCGAGCATGTGGGTGGCAATACGGTCCAGAAACCAGCGGTCGTGGGACACCACCACGGCGCAGCCGGGGAAGTCCAGCAGCGCATCTTCCAGCGCGCGCAGGGTCTCTACATCGAGGTCGTTGGTAGGCTCGTCCAGCAGCAGCAGATTCCCGCCCTTGACCAGCACCTTGGCCAGATGCACCCGGTTGCGCTCACCGCCGGAAAGATTGCCGACCCGTTTCTCCTGGTCCGGCCCCCTGAAGTTGAAGCGGCCTACGTAGGCCCTCGACTGCACCTCGTACTTTCCGACAACGATACGCTCCTCGCCGTTGGAGATTTCCTCCCACACGCTGCGGTCACCGTCCAGGGAGTCCCGGGACTGGTCCACGTAGGCGAGCTCAACAGTTTCCCCGATCCGCAGCTCGCCGGAGTCCGGTTTCTCCTGTCCGGCGAACATGCGCATCAGGGTCGTCTTGCCCGCCCCATTGGGACCGATGACGCCGACGATTCCGCCAGCGGGGAGCTTGAAGCTCAAATTCTCGAACAGCAGGCGGTCGCCGTAGCGTTTTTCCACGTCCACCGCTTCCACCACCAGCTCGCCCAGCCGCGGCCCCGGCGGAATGTAGATCTGCTTGGTCTCGCTTCGCTTCTGAAACTCCCGCGAGGCGAGCTCCTGGAATCGAGAAAGGCGCGCCTTGCCCTTGGCCCGCCGGCCCTTGGGGTTGGCCTTGACCCACTCCAGCTCCGCCTTGATGGCGCGGCGGTGGGCGCTCTCCTCGCGCTTCTCCTGGGCCAGACGCTGCTCTTTCTGCTCCAGCCAGGAGGAGTAGTTGCCCTTCCAGGGTATGCCCTCGCCCCGATCCAGCTCGAGGATCCAGCCGGCCACGTTGTCGAGGAAATAGCGGTCGTGGGTGACGGCCACCACGGTCCCCGGATACTCGTGCAGAAATCGCTCCAGCCAGGCCACCGACTCCGCGTCCAGGTGGTTGGTGGGCTCATCGAGCAGCAGCATGTCCGGCGCCGAGAGCAGCAGCCGGCAAAGCGCGACCCGCCGGCGCTCACCGCCCGAGAGGTGGTCCACTGCCGAATCCCACGGGGGAAGACGCAAAGCATCAGCCGCGATCTCGAGCTTGCGGTCAATCTCCCAGGCGTTTGCCGCCTCGATGGCGTCCTGAAGCTTCGCCTGCTCCTCCAGCAGCTTGTTCATCTGCTCATCGTCCATGGGCTCGGCGAATCGAGCGCTGACCCCGTCGAAACGCTCCAGCAGCGACTTTACTTCGGAGATGCCCTCCTCCACGTTGCCGCGCACGTCTTTGGCCGGATCGAGCTGCGGCTCCTGGGGCAGATATCCGACTCGAATGCCGCTCTGAGGCCGCGCCTCCCCGTGTATCTCGGTGTCGATGCCGGCCATGATTTTCAGCAGGGTGGATTTACCGGCGCCGTTCAATCCCAGCACGCCGATCTTGGCGCCGGGGAAAAAGGACAGGGATATGTCCTTGAGGATCTCTCGCTTGGGGGGCACCACCTTGGTGACCCGGTTCATGGTGTAAATGTACTGCGCCATAAGTCCGTTAATTTCGAGAGCGCCTTAATTCTTCCAAAGGCGAGTGGATATCAACTGTCAGGGTTCGGTGCGGGGCGGCATTTTCCAGCATTGCCGTTGGAATGCAAACATTTGCACGCCCTCGGCAAACGATACTCTATTGGAAATTTGTTAAGAAAAACCCCGCCTGGATCCGGCCACCAGGCGGGGTTGCTTGATACCAAACGCGGTTTGCCCGCGATACGGCGCGGCTGTCAAAGCGTGCGCAGTATCTTCGCGATGTTTTCAGTCAGCTTTGATCATCAGAGGTTTTCCAGGCTCATTTACCTGGAAGACCACAATGTGGAGAGGCTCGGTTGCGCTCAGATTCCGGCCCTGCATGACACGATTTATCGGCTCTTCATACAGCTCGCCTGCTTTAATGACCTGTCTTTCTAACCCGTCCACGTCGACTGCAAGTTCTCCTTGCACCACATACACAAAAACTGGACCAGGGTGAAAATGCCTGCCGCCGATGTAACCGACCGGAAGCTCCATGCGCTGAACGATGACTTCTCTATTCTCAACTCCCGGCAGGGATTTCTGGGTCAACGGCGTGATCTTTGCATTCGGAATGTAAGCCTGCTGATCCGCCTCAGTCGCTTGGAAAGCAATACCCAGCACTAGAAACGATCCAATCAGAACGCTATTTAGTGCAAGCTTTAAGAAATACATTTCTCTCTCCTAGCCACAAGGCACAATAAAACGATTTTCCTCGTTAACGAGCCCGGCGCCTGACGGTTCATGGCGCCCGTAGTACACGAGGGACACGGACCGCTTTTCCGAGGCCCGGGTTCGTCAATGGACTCCTGCGGTCGCTGCAGAACGCAGCTCGAATAAGGGAGGCCGCTATTCCCAAAAGAAGACAAACACGCGCTCTTGGCGGTGCTTGGCGGCGGATTATACGTCGGCGACTAGGCAGTAAATAGTGGGTAGCAACCCCGGACAGGCTGCCTTCGACCTCGCTCGAAAAGCCGGGCTTTGCAGCTACGGTGGCGCCGGCGCAAAAAAGTCCAGCTCTTCCAGCGGCGCGTTGCCGTCGAAAATAAGATTCCGGCGCCGCTGCAGCCAGGCGTCGCGCTGGAAGATGTAGGGGTCCAGGGCCGTTTCGTCACGGAGCCTGATGGCGGACTCCAGCCGCGCCCGCGTGTCCACCAGATCCACCGCCCCGGCCGACAGCGCCACGGCGGTATCGGCATAGAAAAGGGGGCGGCTCACGGTGCTGGCTGGAATCATGGTCGCGTCGCGCAAGGTTCTTGGACCGAAGAACGGTAGCTCCAGATAGATCCCCGGGCCAACCCCCCAGACGGCGAGCGTCTGGCCGTAGTCTTCGTCCCGCTGCGGAAAACCTATGTCGCCTGCAAAGTCGTTCAGCCCGCCCATGCCGAAAGTGCTGTTGATGATTACGCGCAGAATGTCTTCCAGGCCATCCTCGATCTTTCCCTGCAGAAAGTCGTTGATGATGGTTTCGATGTAGGCGAGGTTATCGAAAAAGTTTCGAATCCCGGTTTGCGCGGGATCAGGGGTCACTTTCGCATAGCCGCGGGAAACAGGCCCGAGAATGGCCTTGTCCAGGGTGTTATTGAAGGCGAAGAAGGCGCGGTTCATGGACTCCAGCGGATCCGGCGTATTGACGCCTTTGTCGGCCGGAGCCGTGGCGCAAGCGGAGAGAACCGTACACAAAAACAACGAATGTAGCAGCGCCGAACACCGCGTTCTCCGATCCATGAAAAACCCCTTGATTGCCGCTGGAGAATAATCCTTTGTTTGACATTTCAGATCAATCACGTCTTGTGGCGCGTCAGGCGCCTTTTTCAAGATCGTCAATCTGGCCCTCCAATTTTTGCATCAGCGTCTTGAAGCCTTCGCGCTTGATGACCGATCCGTAATCCGCGCGTTTGAGCGACAAATCACTGACACCCTCGGCGACGACATTGACGATGCGCCACCGGTCTTGTGCTTGATGCAAAACGTAGTCCAATTGAATTGCCTCGTCTGCCGGCCTGACGAGCTCGGTACGCACCAGCTTTCGTCCGCGATTCATGGGCTTTTCTTCCACGGTGCGAAAACTCTCACCCGAAAAACCATCGAAGCGGGCAGCGTACGTAGTAATGGTCAGACGAGTAAACGTGTCGATCATTTGAATATGCTCAACTCGAGATAATTCGTCCCAATTCCGGCCGAGGATGACCTTACAGATAAACGCCAAATCGAAGCTTTCCGTGATGACCGGCGCCAGCTTATCCCTGCGCCCCCCGAAGCCCAGCGCGTCAGCGCCTTTCATCGCCTCCAGCAACGCCGAGTGCAGGCGCTCGACGGTGGCCGCGGGCGCCGATGTTTCGGC
>JBFHVA010000171.1:0-7609 GCA_041589735.1 Gammaproteobacteria bacterium
AAGCAACTTCTGGTGGAATACTTTCACGAGCAGTATCCGGTCAAGGTCGAGGCAGTCGGCTACCGTGCGCTGTACGACCCAGAGAACGCAAGACCTAAGTCGTAACGACAACGGGCAAGCAGTAAAGGAGCTGCCGGGCCTAGGGACGGGTCCGGCGATTTTTTATAGAAATTAATGACGAAATCCAGCTACTGTCGCCCGCGAGCAGAGTCCGTACGAGAAGCGGGCACGAAATCGGGCTGTTCTTAATGATTTTTTCTCACCATCGGTCAGAATGGTAACGTCATCGACATACTTTCTCAGTAGAAGTGCACCAAGCTCCCATTCTGCCACACGCTTTTTACAAATCTGTATCTTCCAGTCCGTCGATGTGGGCCCGGTTGGGTCTGATCACTTTCCCAATCGCTGATTCCTTTCCCTAGCGGCAAAATGCCCGAGCTCTTTTCAGTCCTGGCGGAGATCAACGGCGCGCAGCTTGCGATCATCGCCGTGCTCACGTTTGTCGGTTCCGTGGCGGCGGGCTTGAGCGGAATGGGTGGCGGAATTCTGATCGCCATCGCCATTACTCCGGTGATCGGGGTGAAGGCGCTGATACCCACCATCGCGGTGACGATGATGATCAATCACGTGGCCCGGGTTTGGGTCTTCAGGCACGGCGTGCAGTGGCCGCCCGTCGCTGCGATTCTGGTCACCGCGCTGCCGACCACCATCCTAGGATCGATGGTCTACGTGAGCATGCCGCCGCGCGCGATTGCGATCGTCATGGGTGTATTCCTGATCGCCTTCGTGCCGCTACGCCGCTACCTTGCCCGCCGCGCCTGGCGGGTGGGGCACGCGGGCCTCGCCGGTATCGGCAGCGTCTACGGATTTCTTTCCGGCACCACCCTGGGCGGCGGCATGCTCGTCATACCGGCGCTGCTGGGAAACGGGCTGGTGGGAACGGCCTTGATCGGCACCGACGCCGTCATCGGGCTGACGATTCTGACCACCAAAGTTGCTGCGTTCGGGACGATGGAGCTGCTGACTCTGCAGCTTGCACTCATCGGTGTGCTGGTAGGTGTGGTGTCCGTGCCCGGCGTCTACCTGGCTCGATGGATGCTGGACCACACCGCCGTGCACCTTCACACGCTGTTCGTCGAAGTACTGATTTTCGGCGGTGGGTTGTCTTTCCTCTGGCGCGGTATCGTGGATTAAGGGCGTAAAGATTCAGTCAGCGCGGCGTCAGGTCGAAGTGCCCCTTGGGCGCAACTTCCGCGACGATGCCGCCGGGCGCCCGAAACTTGACCGGGACGACACCGGGGTTGCTGATGATCTCGCAACCCAACGCCTTGATCTTGCTTAGCCATTGTTCGAGATCTTCGACTTCCATGCCGAAGTGGTGGATACAGGGCCCTTCACCGGCGGCCTTGGACTCTTTTGAAGTCGTTCCCTGGTCGTACTGAATGAGCGCGATATCGAGGTTGCCATCTGTAAGGTGACGGGAGTAGTGGTCCCGGGTGTGTCCCTGGCGAACATCGGTGAAACCGAGCACGTTCTCGTAAAACTCCCCGGCTGCTTTCAGGTCGTCCACCCGGATGGCTAGATGCGCAATTTTCATGATTCTCGGCTCTCCTCGAGGCCCGTTGCCAAGGGCTGGAGTCTCCATCCCGGCGGCCGCGCCGTCAATAGGCCTACGGCAGGTCGCCAGGAAGCTGCTTCCATTGCCGTTGACACCGGCTCCGCCATTCTGTCTTATAGCTTTTCTCGCGTCAGTCGACGGGTACGATTCGCGGGTTTCGATCGGGATAAAAAGGGAAATGGAGCCTGTTTGGTATCCTCGAAAGCCTGAACTCCGCCAGCGGCGTAAAATTTGAGCGCCGAAGTTCAGTGACCATCAAACTCAGCCGACTGATGCGGCCGCGCAGGTGCATACACCGCGCGGTTTGACGGAAATATTAAAAATCATAGAAAAGACCAGAGGAGACAGGTGATGCAAATCAAACAAGTTTTTCGACCCGCAATCTGGCTGCTTGGCGCCGTACTCGCCGTAGTAATCGGACCAGCGCAAGCCCAGATGTCGTATCCCCATGAGAACGTAACGCTGGTAACTCATTCCAGTCCCGGCGGCGGCACAGACGTATATCTGCGCGAAATGATCAAGCACCTGGCGCCGATTCTCGGCACCAATCTCGTGGTCGAGAACGTGCGTGGCGGCAGCGGCGCGAAGGCTATGGCCAAGCTGGCGAACTCTCCCGCCGACGGCTCGATCTTTTATGGCACCACGCCCACGTTCATCAACACTTCGCTCCTAAGCAAACCGAAGCACACGTACAAGGATCTGGAAGGCGTGGTCAACATTTTTCTTGATCCTCAAATCATGTACGTGCGCAACGAGAGCAAGTATCAGTCGCTGACCCAGGTCATTGCAGATGCAAAAGCCAATCCCGGGAAAGTGAAGTTCGGCACCGGCTCACCCGGATCGGCCGAGCGTCAAATGATGGAGGAAGTGAAGAGCAAGACGGGAGTCGACGCCATAATCGTCACCCACGACGGTGGCGGCGATCTTCTGATCAGCGTGCTCAACGGAACGGTCGACGTCGGCGTTGGCGAGACCCAGGAGCTGCTCGGCCAGCTGGAGGCGGGTAAAGTGCGACTGATTGCGGTCGCCACCCGCCAGCGCACCGACCGGTTCCCCGACCTGCCGACGGCCCGCGAGCAGGGCGTCGACGTGGTGCTCGACAAGTTTCGCGGCATCGCGGCGCCCAAGGGGCAGCCGGCGGAGGTGATCAAGGCCTGGGAGACCGCGATACCGAAGGTGCTTGAAGTCGCCGCCTTCAAGCAGTGGTACGAATCCGCGGGACTGATTCCCCAGGTCATGAATCATCCCGAGTACAACAAGTTCCTGGCGGAGTTTGTGGAGAAGCAGAAAGCCTTCTTCGAGAAATACGGTATCACCAAGGATTGAGGCCCGAATCGCGCCGGCGTTTTCGCCGGCGCGAGCTTTTACCATGGGAAAGGATCTCGCTTCCGGGATCGGGATGCTCGCGCTCTCGGTGGTGGTGTATTTCGGTGCCAGCGGAATCGGCACCAGCTATATGTCCGACCCAATCGGGCCTGCCGGCCTGCCCAAGATGCTCGCCATCGTGCTCGGCGGCCTGGCCGTGCTTCTGATCGCAAAGTCCTCAATCGAGCTGTTCAAAGCCCGACGCAGAGCCCCAATCGAGCCCTCGGAGAGTAAGTGGCGCCGCCACCTTCTGGCCGCCGGCATGTTTGCCATCGGCGGCGCATACGTGCTCATCGCCGAAGTCGTCGGCTACGTGGTCGGAATCGTGCTGGTCATACTCGCAACTGCGCTTTACCAGGGGGCCGCGCGGAGCTGGCAGGCGCCCGCCATCGCGGTGGGCGGCGCGGTTTCATTCTGGCTTCTGTTTGTTGTTTTGCTGAATATCGGGCAGCCCGAAGGACTCTGGTCGCGGCTGTTGAACTCGCTCGGCGTTTAAAGTGATGCCGGGCGCGCGACAAGCAAATATCCGGTGGCCGCACCTCGATAGGCGCTTGGCGCTTGCCGTATTGCCGGAGGCGTCTGAGTGAGCGATCCGCTTTCCCTGGCCTGGAATGTGCTGACGACCACACCCGCCGCCCTGGCGGCGGTGGGCGGGGTCGCCTGGGGGATTCTCGGAGGTGCGCTGCCTGGGATTTCGCCTTCGATCACCATGGCGCTGCTGCTGCCTTTCACCTTCGCCATGGAGCCGGTGGTGGCGCTGGTGCTGCTGGTGTCCACCTACGTCGGCGCCGAATACGGTGGATCGATTCCGGCTATCTTAATCCGCACGCCGGGAACCAACGCCGCTGCCGCGACCACCATCGACGGTTACGCGATGCACCAGCAGGGTCGCGGCGGAGAGGCGCTCGGTATTTCCCTGGTCGCCGGCGTTATCGGCGGACTGATCGGCATCATTCTACTGGTGATGCTTGCCGAGCCGCTCTCCAACGTGGCGCTGCTTTTCACTCCGCCCGCCTACTTTGCGCTTGGCATCCTGGGCTTGAGCGTCATCGCCACGCTTACCGAAGGATCGACGCTCAAGGGATTCATGGCCGCGGTCATCGGGCTGCTGATTGCGACCGTTGGCAGCGATCCCCAGACCGGTGTCATGCGCTTCACCTTTGGTCGACCGGAGCTGATGGACGGTATTCCTCCGATCGTGGTCATGGTGGGCGTGTTTGCGGTCAGCGAGCTGCTAGTGCAGGCGGGTCTGCCGCCGTGGCGGCAGACTGACCGGGATACCCGCGTAAAGCTGCCGAGTCTTCGACTCATGTGGCGCTGCCGGCGTGCCCTGGGTATCGGATCAGGAATCGGCGCTTTCGAGGGCGCAATGCCGGGAGCCGGCGGAACCATCGCATCTTTCATGTCCTACAACGAGGCCAAGCGCTGGTCGAAGACGCCCGAGGAATTCGGTCAAGGGTCGGCGGAGGGCATCGCGGCGCCGGAAGCAGCCAATAACACCGTCACCGCCACCACGCTGGTGCCCACCTTCGTGTTCGGCATTCCGGGATCGAACTCTGCCGCCATTCTGCTTGCCGGACTGCTCATGCATGGCCTGCTTCCGGGGCCGCTTTTGTTCCAGAAGTATCCCGATCTGGTATACGGACTTTTCGGTGGGCTGTTCGTCGCAAATTTCGCCCAGCTGCCCATCGGGATTCTGATCATGACGCCGCTAATCTGGCTGGTGAATCGGCCGAAGCCATATCTGCTTGCTTTTATCTATGCGCTCGTACTGTCCGGCGTGTACTCGGTGGACGGCAGCATATTCCACGTCGCGCTGGCGCTCGGCTTCGGCGTCATCGGCTATCTGTTCAGAGCATTGGGGTTTCCGTTCCTGCCCCTGGTACTGGGCGTGATCCTCGGATACATGGTGGAGTCCAACTACCGCCGGGCGCTTCAGGTCGCCGCAGGCGATCACGCGATCTTTATCGACGATCCCGTATCCGCCGGCCTGCTGTTCACCGCCGTTTTGTTTGTCGGCATCTCGCTTTGGCGTAACTGGCTACATTCAAGAAAAGCATCCTCTGCCGAAGCCGAGATGAAAGCGGGCTGAAGTGGAAACATGAAAATTAAAAAGAAACGGTATCCATTGGCCGCACCTCATCAGTAGGATTTAGAACTTGGAACTCCGGCATGAGCGTCGACCCCGCGTTCGGCGGCCGTTGAGGCATGTAATTTCATTTTTGATATTCAGCGTATAAGAGAAGGACGAAGAGATGGCTTTACCCGCAGCCGGCGAGGCCCTGGCAGAGCGCGTTTCCGTGTGGGCCGCCGGCGTCGAGCCCGCGACTCTGCCGGCGGAGGTGTCGCGGGTGGTTCACCGGCAACTCCTGGATACGGTGGGCTTATGCGTGGCGGCAAGGCGAAGCGATTACGTCGAAGCGCTGCTTGAAACTTTCGAACCCAGGGGTAACTGTACCGCTGTCGGCCACCGCCGGGCGCTGTCCTGCCTGGACGCGGCGCTGGTCAATGGCACCGCCGCCCACGGCGAAGATTACGACGATACGTTCGAGGGCACGCCGGTGCATACGGCAGCGGTGGTGGTTCCGGCGGTGCTCGCCGCGTGCGAGCGTTATCGGCGCTCCGGATCCGATCTGCTTCGCGGTATCGCGGTCGGGGTCGAGTTGATGTGCCGGATGGCGCTGGTTGTGAAAACCGGGGTCCATCGTGCCGGATTTCACCCCACCGCCGTCATCGGAGCTTTGGGCGCAACCCTGGGCGCGGGTACCGCGCTCGGATTGCCGCCGCGGCATCTCGCCAGCGCCCTCGGTATCTCGGGAAGCTTGGCCTCCGGGATCATCGAGTATCTGGCCGAAGGCACCTCAACCAAGCGGTTGCACGCAGGCTGGGCGGCGCAGTGCGGGATCCGCGCGGCGCTGATGGCGCAGGCCGGGTTCTCCGGTCCGCGCACCGTTATCGAGGGCCAGCACGGCTTTGTTCACGCTTTCTGTCACCCCGATATCGAGCCGGAGTTCGATATCCTCACCGACGGTCTCGGCCGCCGCTGGCTCGCCGAGGCCATCGCCTTCAAGCCGTATGCTTGCGGGACCATGGCGCAGCCTTTTATCGATTGCGCGATTGCGTTGCGGGCGTCGGGGCTGCCCGCGGATCAAATCAGCTCAATTACCTGCAAGGTCGGTGAAGGCACGGTGCATCGGCTTTGGGAGCCGCTGGCGGAAAAGCGAAAGCCAACCACCGCTTACTCGGCGAAATTCAGCGTGCCCTTTTGTATCGCCATCGGCTTTGTCGACGGCGCGGCGGGCTTGCGCCAGTTCACCGAGTCGCGGATCGCGGATCCGAGCGTGCTCGAAGTCGCCTCGCGCATCGACTACGAGATCGATCCCCGCAACGAATACCCGGCGAATTACACGGGTCACCTGCGGGTCCAGTTCACCGACGGCAGCGTGCGTGAATTCAACCAGCCCCATCTCCGCGGCGGCCGGCGGGCGCCGCTTTCTGCAGAGGAGCTTGCGTCCAAGTATCAGGCCAATGCGCGCTTCGGCGGCTGGGGCAAGAAGCGTATCGAGCAAAACGCAGCGTTATGCGAGGCGTTGTTCGAGTCTGAGGATCTCAGCGATCTTCGGCGCCTTCGCGGCTGACTCCCGCGATGGCGAAATCTAGTTTCCTTTCATGCACTCAGCCAGGCGCGCAGTTCAGAAACATTTCCAACATTCTCCAGTTCCCACACGGCGGCGATGAGCGCGGTGGTCCGTTCGCTACCCAGTATCGGTGACATCAGTTCCCGCGCTTTGTGTTCCACCTCGTCACGGCTCATCGGATTGTCGGGGGTGCCGCGCACCGCCCGGGTGGCATGCTCCCGCGTGTTGCCATCACGCGTCTTCAGAATGACGACGGGGTGGCGCCGGGGAAGAGCCGGATCGGGACGAAGCTCGATACGCGCGCAGACCGCCTGAACCGCGGGGTCTTCGAGACGCGACGAGTCGTGGGCAGAGGCAAATGTGACCGTGCCGTCGACGATCATGAGCGCCGTTAAGTGGTGAACGTTGACGTTCGACATGCCCGATCCGTCGACGACATGAGATTCGCGGTCGGACATGCGAATGACGATCGCGTCCACGTCGCCGGCGCTGAGACCCGGTTCGACAACCAGCGCCTGTACCGAATCTAGAACCGCCTGCACGGGCGATCCCACAGACCATTTCTTGATGTTGGTGTGCATGATCTCGTACCGTTCGCCCAGTGCTTCGACAAAGCGCCCGGGCTGCGGCTCGGGCGAGAAGGCGAAAAGGAAGTTGCGCGGGCCGGAGAGCACGTCATCCACCCCGGTGAAGCCCGTCTGCACCATGGTGGCGGCAGTTACGCCGTTGCGCCCGGCCATGCCGCCAAAGTCGAAAGCTTTCTCGATATGGTCCCGGTCACGCTGCCAACAGTTCACTCCGGAAGTCTGTTGCGCGGTATATGAAAGCAGCCAGCGGCACTGCGTTTCCGAGAGTCCCGCCAGCGAGCCGGCGGCCGCCGCAGCGCCAAAGGTCGGTGCAAAAGTGTGGGTGCTGTGCCCCGCGGCGTAAAGTTGATCGGTACCGAGCGCGTGACACACGCGTGCGCCTATGTCATAACCGAGCGCGA
>JBFHVA010000172.1:0-7546 GCA_041589735.1 Gammaproteobacteria bacterium
ACCTACGGCGTTGCGCTGGAAAGTTATGCGGACCGGCCTTAACTCCGGTCCTCTTTGATTTGATCGAAAATCTCTGCTGAAAGCTTTTGCGCTTGCTCGATCTGGCCCGCGCTCATGCGCCCGGCGACGGCGTCGCGGTTGTGCCGGGCGGTGTCTTCTCCGGAGGCGGAGGCTACGTTGTACCAGGCGTAAGCCTGGATGTAGTCCTGAGGGACTCCTCGTCCAGTCCCGTACATGAAGCCGAGATTGGACTGAGAACGGGCATCTCCCGCCCGCGCGGCGCGCTGATACCAGCGAACCGCCTCGGCGTAATTCTGGGCCACGCCGAGTCCGAGTCCGTACATGACCCCGAGCTTGTACTGTGCCGCCGGGTCACCTTTTTCGGCGTCAGCTTTCGAGGATTCGAAAGCGAGACGATAGTCGAGGAGCATGGGCGAGAACTCTCGCGTTTTCGTCCGCAGGAATCCTACCGTAAATGCGAGCTCGGAACTCTAATATTAATCAGTCTTCGCAACTCGCCAGATACTGTTTGCCCCGGCGCCATCGCCACCCCGGCGACGAAGTTATTCAGTCGCGATAATCTATCGGCGTAGCGTGCCAGCCCTCATCGTGTTTGGCCCAGTAGAGATCGCGCAAGCGAATCGACAGGGGCCCGGGGCGATCGTTGCCCAGAATACGATTGTCCACCCGGCTGACCGGCATGATGCCTCCCGCCGTGGTGGAGAGAAAAACCTCGTCCGCTTCTCTCAGCTCGTCCGGAGTGATGCGTCCCAGCTCGAAGGGAACGCTCAGCTCCCCGCAGAGCTCTCTCACGGATTTGCGCGTGATGCCCTCGAGCACGGTCTCCCCGGGCGAGCGCACCCGGCCGTCCCGGACGCTAAATACGTTGAAGCCGGGTCCTTCCGATATGTAGCCATCGGCGTCCACCAGCACCGCGGTATCGGCGCCAAGGTCGTAGGCTTCGAACAGCGCCCGGGTGAGATCGCCCCAGTGAAAGTTCTTAACCGTCGGGTCTACCGACGCCGGCGGAATTCTCGGCACCTGGGAAATGATCAGGTGAGCGCCGCGCGCCTGCTGTTCCGGCGTGATCACCCAGATAAAGGGAATGGCGAACGCGAGATAGCGATTGACGCAGGTACGCGGATCCCGCGAGCCCGGCGCCGGCGCGCCGCGGGTGCAAATCATTTCCACGTAGGCGTCTCGCAGCCCGCTCAATCGAACACACTGAATCAACGATTCCCGGATCTCATCTCGCCCAGGGGGTGCGAGACGAAGCTTTTCGCAGGAGCGGAGAAATCGGTCCAGGTGATCCTCGAGGCGGAAAAAGCTCCCTTTCCACACGTGCACCACGTCGTAGGTTACATCCGAACGGGTGAACCCCCAGTCCAGCACCGGAAGGCGAGCATTGGCAATAGGCAGGTATTCGCCGTCGATAAAAGCAGCGCCTTCGGCGTAGGGGTTAGTGGCGGTTTCAGGTTTCGGTGAAGGATTGGACATGGGAATTACGGGTGACCGATCAGCTTAAATTGACATTTTGTAGGTGGTAGAAGGTAGTAGATAGATGGGGCAGCACGGTGTCGGCCACCTGCGCCGATTGTCCCCATCTACCATCTACCATCTACTACCTACCCGATTTTCATATCCTAAACTATTTAGTAGAGGCCCAGAGACGCCCATGCCCGATATCCACGACCTCGAAGTATTGCTGCGCTCCCCGGTGCCGCTCATCGTCATCGAGACGAGGGAGGAGCGCCGCGTTATCGAGCTTTTCAAGCGCGTCATGGTGCTGCACAGGAAGCCGCTTTACCGCTGGTCGATCACCGAGGGCTTGCGCCGCCTGGACAAGGAATTCGGCGCCCAGATGCACACCCGAAAGCCGGAAGAGCTGCTGGGCCAGATCCGATCCACCCGCCAGGCCGGGATCTACCTGCTTTCGGATTTTCATCCTTACGTCGACGACCCGCTTCACGTGCGCCTGATCAAGGACATCGCCCTGGCCTACGAGGAGGTTTCCCACACTCTGGTTTTCATCTCCCACTCGCTGGAAATTCCCGCCGAAATCCAGTGGCTCACGGCCCGTTTCGACCTGTCGGTTCCGACGCGACGCCAACTCGGCGACATCGTCGCCGCAGAGGCCCGGGACTGGTCGAAGAAAAACGCCGGCCGCGCGATCCAGAGCAGTCAGCGGATGCTCGATCGGCTGGTGGACAACCTCGTCGGACTGCCGGTCACCGACGCCAAGCGCCTCGCCCGCGGCGCCATCGAGGATGACGGCGCCATCACCGAATCCGATCTCCCGGGGGTGATGAAGACCAAGTTCCGGCTCATCGGCCAGGACGGCGTGCTCGCCTACGAGTTCGACACCGCGCAGTTCGCCGACGTCGGCGGTCTGGAAAAGCTCAAGTCCTGGCTCGAAATTCGCAAGACGATATTCCAGGGTCGGGCCGGCGCCGATGGCCTTGACCTGCCCAAAGGCATCATGCTTCTCGGGGTGCAGGGCTGCGGAAAGAGCCTCGCCGCCAAGGCGGTGGCCGGCGCCTGGGGCACGCCGCTGCTGCGCCTGGATTTTGGCACCCTATACAACAAGTACCACGGCGAGACCGAGCGCAACCTGCGCGAATCGCTTCGCCAGGCGGAAGCCATGGCGCCCTGCGTGCTCTGGATCGACGAAATCGAGAAGGGCGTGAGCGTCGATTCCAGCGACAGCGGAGTCTCCCGGCGCCTACTCGGTTCCCTGCTCACCTGGATGGCGGAAAACCGCTCTCGCGTTTTCATTGTTGCTACCGCCAACGACATTGAATCGCTGCCGCCGGAGCTGTTGCGCAAAGGACGGCTGGACGAAATTTTCTTCGTCGACCTCCCCGACGAGGGCACGCGGCGCAAGATCCTCGAAATCCATCTGAAAAAGCGCAAGGTCAAAGCTAATGGAATCGACCTTGCTTCATGCGCCGCTGCCTGCGAGGGCTTTTCCGGCGCTGAAATCGAGCAGGCTGTGGTCTCCTCGCTGTATTCCGCGCACGCGCGCAAGCAGGCCCTGACTGAGCAGACCGTGATGGACGAGATCGGGCGCACGCGCCCGCTCTCGGTGGTCATGTCCGAACGCATCGCCCGCTTGAGAGGCTGGGCCCGGGAGCGCACGGTACCTGCAAACTGACGCGCTGCCCGAATCTACGCGCACCTTGGGCTTCGATTGATTGCCCCAGTAAGACATCATAACGGCGATTCGAGTCGACGTTTTTTGCTTTGCGCTCCCTATCCATCCCCCTCCCCGGTCCTCCCCCGCGTCCCGCGGGGAAGGGAGCACCGCCGAGAAGCAGTGCTAAATCCCAACCGGTCGCGCCGGCACGCATTTTCGAATATCCTGATCGCGTTTTCCGGATGTAGTTCGGCCGCATTCTTTAGCGGAATAGTTGGGGGCAGCCATGCGACTCAGCCAGGAGCAAATCCAAAAATTCCATAATCGGGGTTATGTGTTTCTTCCAGAGGTGTTCGACGCCGAGGAAGTCGCCGTTCTGATGCAGGAAGTACCGGGCATCTTTGCTCAGGATCGTAAGGAAAACGTGCGTGAGAAGGGCGGCCGCGCCGTTCGCACCACTTTTGCCGCGCATACCTTCAACCAGGCGTTCTCCCGCTTAGGCAGACATCCACGGCTGATCGAGCCGGTGATGCAGCTGCTGGACGGCCCCGTCTATATGCACCAGTTCAAGATCAACGCCAAGGCCGCCTTCGATGGAGACGTATGGCAGTGGCACCAGGACTACGGCACCTGGGCCCGTGACGATCTGATGCCGGAACCGCGGGCGATGAACATCGCTTTGTTTCTCGAAGACGTGACCGAATTCAACGGACCGCTCATGCTCATCCCCAACAGCCACAATCAGGGCAAGCTGGAGGCCGGCCACGATCTCGAGACCACCAGCTACCCGCTGTGGACGCTGGACAACGACACCGTTCGGCGCCTGGTGGACGAAGGCGGTATCGTCGCGCCCAAGGGCCCGGCCGGATCCGTGCTCATCTTCCACTGCAACCTGGTGCACGCCTCGCCCGCCAACATCTCACCTTTTGGCCGCACCATCGTCTACTTGAGCCTGTGTCATGTGGATAACCACATTCGCCGCTTCAAGCGCCCGGAATGGATTGCGCATCGTGATTTCAAACCCATCGAGCCTCTACCCGACGACTGCCTCAAGAAACTGGCGCGGGAACCGGCGCACGCTTAGGGGGCGTCAAATTCGCCATCGCCGGCAGACGCGCAGGAGATGATGTCCCGCGCTCTGGGAGGTAACAAGTGACATGTAACATGTCATATGCCACTCGTTTCTTGTTGCGTTTTGCATGTTACTAAATCAGCATCGAAGTTTTTCGAGCGACTTGACCCGAGGAATCGCGCGCAAGCGCGCTCTTACTGCCACCTTGGTTTAAACTCGCGTCACACATAACGCCTTGCGCATCACCTGACCATGTACACCCACCCCTTCGACAAATCCGAATACCGCCAGCGCATCGAGAACACCAAGACCCGCATGTCCGAGCGTGGTGTCGAAATCCTGCTGTGCACCAATCCCGCCAACATGTGCTACCTCACGGGTTACGACGGCTGGTCTTTTTATGTCCATCAGCTGGTCCTGGTGGCGCTGGACGACGAGGATCCCCACTGGATCGGTCGCGGAATGGACGCCAACGCGGCAAAAGTCACGACCTTCCTGAGCGAAGACCACATTCATCCATACGCGGACGACTACGTTCAGTCCACGGTTAAACACCCGATGGACTTCGTCGCTGATTTAATCAAGGAAAAAGGCTGGGATCGGCGACCGATCGGCGTGGAAATGGATACCTTTTATTTCACCGCCGCCTGTTTCGCCTCGTTGAGCCGCAATCTTCCCAACTGCAGCCTGTTGGACACCACCACCCTGGTGAACTGGGTGCGCAACATCAAGAGCGAGCAGGAGATCGCCTACATGGCCCAGGCGGCCCGCATTGTCGAGGGCATGATGCAGATCGGTATCGAGAACGTGCGCCCGGGGGTGCGGCAGTGCGACGCGGTGGCCGAGATCTACCGAGCCATGGTGGCGGGCACCCCGGAGTTCGGCGGCGATTATTCCGCCATCTGTCCGATGCTTCCCACGGGAGTGGGCACTTCGACGCCCCACCTCACCTGGACCGACGCGCCGTTTAACGCCGGAGAAGGCACCATTCTCGAGCTCGCCGGGGTGCGCTTTCGCTACCACTGCCCGATGGCGCGCACGGTGCACTTGGGCGAGCCGCCGGAAAAGCTCGCCGACACTGCCGAAGTGGTTGTGGAAGGGCTGAATAACGCGCTCGACGCGGTCAAGCCTGGCGTCACCTGCGAGTCGGTGGAGCGCGCCTGGCGCGAAACCATTGAGAAGCACGGAATCGTCAAGGACTCGCGCATCGGCTATTCCACCGGGCTCAACTACCCACCCGACTGGGGTGAAAGCACACTGAGCCTGCGCCCGGGCGACAAGACCGAGCTCAAGCCCAACATGGCGCTGCACATGATCCCCGGAGTGTGGATGGACGACTGGGGTATCGAGATAAGCGAATGCTTCCGCGTCACCGAGAGGGGCGCGGAGCCGTTCTCTAATTTCCCCAGGAAGTTATTCGTAAAGGATTAGGAAATAGGGGGACAGTATACTTAATTGCAATCGACGCAAATTTTGCGACCAGGCGTTGATTCCACGGCGGAAGGCTCTTTTCCAAGGCAATTAAGTATACTGTCCCCCTATTTCGCCCTTAGGCTTTCTTAATTACCATAATAAAGAGGCGCCTTGCGGCGCCTCTTTAGCATCGTCACCGAAACCGGCCTCAGCGTGGCTGCGGGACAATGCGGATATACGGCTTGGGCGACTTCCAGCCGCCGGGGAATTTCTTCTTCGCGTCCTCGTCGGAAACCGCTGGAATGATGATTACGTCGCCGCCCTGCTTCCAGTTCACCGGGGTCGCGACCTGGTGCTTGGCGGTGAGCTGGCAGGAATCCAGCAGTCTCAGCACCTCGTCGAAGTTGCGTCCCGTGCTCATGGGGTAGCTAATCAACGCCTTGACCTTTTTATCCGGACCGATGACGAAAACCGAGCGCACGGTGGCATTGTCGACCGCGGTCCTTTCCTTGGCCTTGCCCTTGGCATTGGGATGGATCATGTCGAAGGCTTTGGCGACATTGAGATCGGTGTCGCCGATAATCGGATAGTTGATCGCGTGACCCTGGGTCTCTTCGATGTCCTTTGACCACTTCTTGTGATCGTCCACCGAGTCGATGCTCAGGCCAATGATCTTGCAGTTGCGTTTTTCGAACTGTGGCTTCAGGCCCGCCATGTATCCGAGCTCGGTCGTGCACACGGGTGTGAAGTCCTTCGGGTGCGAGAACAGAATCGCCCAGCCGTCTCCAATCCACTCGTGAAAATTGATTTTTCCTTCTGTCGTGTCCGCCGTGAAGTTCGGCACTTCATCGCCTATTCGCAATGGCATGGTTCACCTCCATATTCGTGTGAAAGCACTGAAAACGGTTACCTGTTTTTGTTTACCCGCACCTGGCAATTTCGAGCCTCGGGGTTCGCCGTGTCAACGGGCTAAAGGGTCGCGGGAATCAATCCGAGCCACCGTCGCCCCGACTAAAACCGGTGGCTGCGCAACTATTTGCCATCGTCCTCCGTCGGCCCGCCCGCCGCCTGCCAGGCGCTGAATCCGCCGCCCACATGACTGACCTTTTCCAGCCCCATCTCCTGGGCGGTCCGGGTGGCCAGCGCCGAGCGCCAACCCTTGTTGCAGTAGAAGACGAAGCGCTTGTCCTGGCTGAAAATATCCTTGAAATAGGGACTCTCCGGGTCGATCCAGAACTCCAGCATGCAGCGGGGCATGTGAAAGGAGCCCGGCACCTTGCCCTCGCGCTTCAGCTCGCGCACGTCGCGCAGGTCGACGATGACGACGTCTTCGGCGCCGTGAAGCTTGATCGCCTCCTCGGCTGAGAGCGTTTCGATCATCGCCTGCGCCTCGTCGACCAGCTGCTGAAAGCCTTTTTTGATTTTGACCGTCATTTTTTGTTACTGCGTCTGTTTCCGATTCGCCTGATCCAGGGAATCACTCCCGACCCCGCGCTCACAGCAGGCCATGTTCAATGTGCATGTTTCGCGCCTGCCTCCCTTTCAATGGTAAGGTTTTTGCCGCCATTCCTTCCAATTCCAATCCGTGATTTGTTCATTCCTGATCGCTATGGAACGAAGTCAGGCGCCCTGAACCACGACCATTTCGGTGTCGGCGGTGGCCTGGCGCAATGCCTTGGCTTCGGCGTACTCGTCGGAGCCCCACCAGGCTTTGGCCCGCTCCACGCTGTCGAACTCGATCACCACCAAGCGCGCCGGATTCCAGCTTCCTTCGAGATTTTCCACTTTTCCGCCGCGGACCAGAAAACGCCCGCCGTAGGGCTCGAGCGACGGGGGCACCATTTTTTTATAGTTTTCGTAGCGCTTCGGGTCGTTCACGTTCACTTGCACGATGAGATAGGCGGCCATGAGGGCTCCTTTGAATA
>JBFHVA010000173.1:0-7510 GCA_041589735.1 Gammaproteobacteria bacterium
ATGACGCCGTAACGGTTGGGTACGAACTCCTCCGGCATCGGCCAGGCTTTTTCGGTGACCTCGCGATAAGACACGCCGGGTTTGATCAGCGTTTTATTGAATTCAATCTGTTCCACGGCCAGCGCGTATAGCCGGCGCTGCTCGTCCGAGGGCCTGCCTTCACCACAAATCCACGAGCGGGATATGTCGGCGCAGTAGCCGTAAGGCCCCACAAGGTCAGTGTCGAAGCTCACCATGTCCCCTTTCTCTACGGGCCGCATGCTGGACTCACGAAACCACGGGTTGGTGCGCGGGCCGGACGAAAGCAGGCGCGCCTCGATCCACTCGCCGCCGAGCGCGACGTTGGTCTCGTGAAGCTTGGAAAGCAACGCGTTCTCCGTGATGCCGGGACGAAGCACCGCACGCATGGCGTCCAGGCCGCGTTCGCAAGCGTCGATGGCCTTGCGCATGAGAACGATCTCGTCAGGCGACTTGATTTCTCTCGCCAGCTCCATGATCTCGAAGCCGTCAAAGAGCTCGATGCCGTGGCTCTTCAGCGCGGCGATGCCGTCGTAGCCCGTGCGGTCGATGGCCAGGCGCTTGTTGCCGCCGCCGTGTTGTCGCACCAGGTCGGCGATCTCCGCCGCCCACCGTTTTGCCTGCTCCTGATAGCGGTTTCCGGCGACGAAGTAGTACCAGGGCTGCGCGGGCCTCACCTCGTCCACGGTGGAAATGCCTTCCGCCAGGTGCGCCTTGGCGCCGTATTCGAAAACGATGGCGGGGCCTTCGGTGGCGACGAAGACGTAGCGGTTCTCGTTGTGCGAGCACCAGATTTGCATGTTGGTGACGTCGGTGGCGTAGCGCGTATTGAGCTGGTCGTACAATACGATGCCGGCGTAGTCGCGCTTTTTAAGCTCTGCGCGTATCCGGCCAATGCGGTAGCGGCGCACGGCATCGAGATTCACCGGTGGATCGGAATACTCCATGGCGCCGTGCTGGCGGATGCGGCGAAGGTCTTCCGAGACGTCGTTCATCTTTGCCCGTATTTCTGCCGCCAAGACGGCCGGGGTGGTGGCCCTCGGATTCTGTCAGAGTTGTCCACGGCGCAGAAGATGGGAACTGACATAATTCCAGATTTTTCGGTCCGCTTTTTAACAGTAGATCGTCACCGCCCCGTTGCCGTGCCACAATGAGCGGCGCCCAAGCGGGGACACGGCACATGGCGATGAACGCGTCGGACACGGCATCCGGTGAAACCACCCGCGTCGGCTTCGTGCTGGTGGACGACTTCGGCATGCTGGGCTTCGCCTCCGCGCTGGACGCGCTGCGTTACGCCAACGGCATCAGCAGCCGATCCCTCTATCGCTGGAAGATGTATTCCAGCGATGGGGCGTCGGTCAGAAGCTCGGCGGGCGTGCGCATCAACGTGAATGGTGGCGTCGACGATGCTCACGACTCCGACCTGGTGCTGGTGGTAGCCGGCGTCAATGGAGAGCGTAACGGCGACCACGGCACGATCGAGGCGCTGCGCCGATTGGCGCGTAAGGGCATAATTCTCGGCGGCGTCTCCCTCGGCCCCTACCTGCTCGCCCGCGCGGGCCTGCTGAACGGCTACCGCTGCACCGTCCACTGGGAAAATCTTGTCGCGTTCAGAGAGGAGTTCCCGCGGATTACAGTGAGCGCCGAGGTGTTCGAGATTGATCGCGACCGACTGTCTTGTTCGGGCGGCACCGCGGCGCTGGATCTGATGCTGGAGATCATCGGCTCCCATCACGGCCGGTCGCTGGCACTTCGGGTGGCCGACGCCTGCATCCTCGATCGCATTCGTACCCGCGGCGATCCCCAGCGCATGCCCTTGAGGCTGCGGCTGGGCGTGAGTCATCCCAAGCTGCTTCGCGCCATCGAGCTGATCGAAACTTCCCACGAGCACCGTACCAGTCAGCGCCAGCTCGCCTGTGGCGTCGGGCTTTCCGAGCGTCAGCTCGAGCGTTTGTTCCGCAAGTACCTGGACACGACTCCTTCGCGCTACGCCCGCGACCACCGCCTGGCCCGTGCCCGCGACCTGCTTCGCCAAACGGGCATGAGCGTCATCGGGGTGGCCGTTGCCTGCGGATTCACCACCGCCTCCCATTTCACCAAGAGCTACCGGGAGCGATTCGGCAAAACGCCGGGCGAAGACCGCGGTGCGTCCGCAACCCGGCACTGAGCAACCAGCTGCTGAAACAAGAACGCGTCGCCTTTTCGATACCGAAGTGCACAGGATTGGCGCAGGCTTTACGCCAGTGTGAAGCCGTGAGCTTAGATCTAAACCCATGAGCCGACGCTCAATCCTGCGCGCGCGTCGCGGGCAGACCGCGGGAGCGGGTTTGCGCCAGCTGCCTTTCGGCCGCTACGAAAACCCGTACCCACCCTTTGAAATCGCTTCCGCCGATCAAATCGACTCAATACACGAGGCATCGCTCGAGATCCTGGAAACCATCGGAGTCAACTTTCTGCTGGACGAGGCGAGACGGCGGCTCAAAGAGGCCGGCGCAGAAGTTGATCCCGACAGCAACCGGGTGCGCTTCGATCGCGGGCTGATTCTTAACGCCATGGCCAAAGCGCCGTCGTCTTTCGAGATCAGTGCGCGAAATCCCGAACACAGTCTTCACTTCGGCGGACGCAGCATCAACTTTGCTGCCGTCAGCAGCCCGCCCAACGCCTCGGACCTGGATCGCGGTCGGCGCACGGGAAACTTCGAGGACTTCTGCAATTTTCTGAAGCTTAGCCAGAGCGTCAACGTGGCGCAGATTGTTTCCGGCCACGCCGTCGAGCCGGTGGACATCGACACTCCGGTACGCCATCTGGTGGCGACCCGCGCCAAGATCGAGCTTACCGACAAGATCTTCCGCCTTTACTCGCTCGGCAGGCAGCGGGTGCTGGACGTGCTGGAGATGGTGAAGATCGCCCGTGGCTTCGACGACGATGAGCTGTCGAAGCATCCCTCGGTGTTCACCATGGTGAACGCCAACTCGCCGCTTCAGTACGACATCCCCATGCTGTGGGGCATGATCGAGCTTGCCTCGCGCAACCAGCCGGTGGTGGTGACGCCGTTCACCCTGGCGGGTGCCATGGCCCCGGTAACGCTCGCCGGCGCACTGGCGCAGCAAAACGCCGAGGCGCTGGCGGGCATGGCCTTTTGTCAGATGGTCAATCCGGGCGCGCCGGTCATGTACGGCGGCTTCACCTCCAACGTGGACATGAAATCCGGCGCGCCGGCTTTCGGCACGCCGGAGTACGCTAAGGCGACGCTCATCGGCGGACAGCTGGCACGCCGCTACGACGTGCCCTATCGATCCTCCAACGTGAACGCCTCCAACGCTCCGGACGCGCAGTCGGCTTACGAGTCGCAGATGGCGCTGTGGTCGTCGGTGCTCGGCCACGCCCACATGATCCATCACGGCCTCGGCTGGCTCGAAGGGGGCTTATGCGCCTCGTTCGAAAAATTCATCATCGACGCGGAGATGGTGCAGATGATGACCGAGCTGCTGAAGCCCGTGGAAGTGAACCCGGATACCCTGGCCATGGACGCCATCCGCGAGGTGGGCCCCGGCGGGCACTTCTTTGGCGCCGCGCATACCCTGGAGCGCTACGAGACGGCCTTTTATCAGCCTATGCTCTCCGACTGGCGCAATTTCGAGACCTGGAGCGAAGCCGGCGCGGAAGATGCGACCTTACGCGCGAACCGCATCTTCAAATCCGTGCTCGCCCATTATGAACCGCCGCCGCTGGATGAAGGCGTACGCGAGGCGCTGAATGCTTTCGTGGAGAAGCGAACCGCGGAAGGCGGTGCACCGGTGAATTGAATCCGGTGGCAGGGGGCCTTGTTAGGGGACGGCCCGGGAGCCTACGGTCTCAATCAGGCGGAAGAACTCGCTCAAGAGCCTCAGGTTTTTCTTTCGTTCCAGGCACACCACGTATTCCGTGTACTTCAAATCGGCATCCTTTATCCGCAGTGGCCAGAAGCGCGGGTCCTGGCGAAGCTCCGCTTCCGAGATGACGCCGATGCCCAATCCCGCGGCGACGGCTTCCTTTACCGTTTCCCGACTGGTGGTCTCGATCACGTAGTCGGGTCGCACGCCGGCGTTCTTCGTGGCCTGGTCGAACATTCGGCGGGTGGACGATCCGCGCTCCCTCAAAATCACCGGTGCGCCGTCGAGCTCGCTCATGCCGATCTCGCTGCGCTTTGCCTCGGCGAAAGGATGCGAAGTGCTGACGAAGACGATGACCTGGTAACTGCTCAGCTCCTGAACATACAGGCGCTCGTCGCGCTCCAGCTGAGCCTGGATAGTAACGTCGCAGCGCTCGTTCATGAGCGCCTCCTGCACCGTCTGAGTGTTGCCGATGGTCAAGCCCACGCGCACCCCGGGGAAGCGCTGGCGAAAAGCCGCCACCAGGGGGATCAGGATGTAGGGCCCGTCGGCGGCGATGCGCAGAGTGCCGCGGCGAAGCGCCTTGCTCGCCTGGAGCAGATCAGTGGCCTCCTCCTCCAGGGTGAAAAGCTGGCGGGAGAGTTCCGCCAGGGCCCGGCCGAGCTCGTTGGGCTCTACCCCGCGGCCCACCCGCCGGAACAGGTTCACCCCGTAGTAGTCCTCCAGCGCCCGGATATGGCTGGTCACGGCCGGCTGGGACACGTGCATGGCCTTGGCGGCGGCGGTGAAGCTGCCGGTGCGGACCACCATGTCGAAGGCTCGGAGCTGGGAGAGGTTCATTCAGGGGTTCCGGAATTGATAAGAAGAGATTATATCCGTGATATAAAAATATAATTTGTATTATATGTGGTGCACCGCAATACTTCACACCGTCAGCGGCGTGGGCCGCTCTATTACAGGTGACGACGGAG
Organism: Gammaproteobacteria bacterium; assembly: GCA_041589735.1. Classification (GTDB taxonomy): domain Bacteria; phylum Pseudomonadota; class Gammaproteobacteria; order HK1; family HK1; genus CAMYJH01. The sequence goes on from JBFHVA010000173.1 coordinate 4,862, forward strand.
ATGAAACCGGAAGCAACAAACATGATGGTCGAGGCAGCAACCCGAGTGGGTCTGGCGTACGCCCTGGCGCTGGTCGTGCTGACCGCGCTGATGATGGTCGTCGCCGGCTAACCGAATTACCTCATGTGGCCGCTGGCAGGGAAGCCGGCGGCCCAACCCTAAGATTCCGACGTCGGTGGCTCGAGGCTTCGCCGTCCCGATTTCCCCTAACACTACTCGCTTAGGCGCCCGCCAGGATTCTCTGAATTGCGGGCGCGTTTTTGTGCACGACTCGCCCGAACAGGCAGCGGCCTTGTCCGGTAAGAATTGCGTCTAGAATTAACTCGTAACGCTCTGTGGCATAGAGTATTTCGGAGTTCTTCAGACGACCGGGTACACGCAGGTGGAGTCCGCATATACAACGAAGAGATTAATGGCTGCGGCCCTTACCGCAGGACTGCTTTGTATGCAGACGGCCCGCGCCGACATCCTCAAGGACTTTGCCGACTCCGTTGCGGCCCAGGCCGAGACCGCCGCCAGCGGCAAAGACCTGCGCCCCATCCCCGATAATGCTGCCGAAGGGGTCATGTTCCCGCCCCGGGGTCGGCTGGTCGCCATCGACGACACCGTGATGAGGCTGGCGCCGGGTTCCAAGATCCGCGATCTCGAAAATCGCATCGTCCTGCCCTCGACCATCACCGCGCCGGTGAACGTGCGTTACACCGTAGATCTCTACTCGCAAGTGCATCTGATCTGGCTGATGCCGGGCCGAGTCGAGTTGGAAGAAAAAAAAGAAGGCAATAGCGGGGATAACTGACAGCGCCACTCGCTGTGTCTCACTTCGGCGACGGGTAGTCGTTAAGAAGACGGATCACGGAGGTACTTTGTATTTCAAGAAAACCGCCTCTGATGCGGCCTTCTCTTGTCTGAGCGGTATTCAAAAACATCCTCTTTCCCTAGCTAAATAATCTTCAGTCAGCGCTTTGAATGGGCGGGATCGAATCTTCCCCAGGACCTGCGGGAATTCTGATCCGCGGTTGCAGCAAACCGCCCATATCAAGTACGTTTGAAGCCGCTGTTTAGGCTGTTTTTCATTCCGTCCGAATCCGCTCCGGCCACGCCCAGTGGCCCCGCTACCATCACCGGAGAACGCTCATGAAAAAGGATAAAGACAACAATCAGAAGCCAGGTGCCGGCACCGTTCAGCGGCGCACCCTCATCAAAGCACCGCTGGCCGCGGCTGCCGCATTCGCCGTCCCCGGGCTGCTCATCGGCAAGGCCCATGCCGCCGGCAAGCATATGAATCTCGACTCCTTCAAGGCCGCCAATATCGACTGGCGCATGGCGGCAGGATCGAAAATCACCGTCGGCGTGATCCCCGCCGGCTACTTCCAGAACCTCGAGGCGGTGATGAGCGATTTCGAAGCGCTCACGGGCGTGCAGGCCCGCCTCGAAATGACCCCGCCCGGGCAGATCCGTCAAAAAGCGGTGCTCGATCTCTCCAGCAAGACCGGAACCTGGGCCTCCCATGCGGCCGATCCCATGTATTACAACCTCTACGTCGCCAACGGCTGGATCGATCCTCTGGACAACTATCTTGGTGATGCCAAGCTCACCGACGACTCGTGGTTCCAGTTCAACGACATCCAGCCCGGCCATCGCGGCGCGACCTCAGTGGACGGACGCCCGTACGCGATTCCATACGACGGTGAAGCGACCATCCAGATCTATCGCAAGGACGTCTACGACGCGAAAGGGATCGGGCCAGCGGACACGCTGGAACAGTACGCCGCCAACGCGAAGACCGTGCACGATCCGGCCAATCGCCTATGGGGCTGCGCGTTGCGCGGTTTCCGAGGCGCGGGTCAGAACATGTACATCTATCCCTCGCTCTTCCGCGCTTACGGCGGTGAGTGGTTCGACGGCAAGCGCGTCGTGGTCGATTCTCCCGAGGCGCTGGCCGCGCTGGAGTACTACGTCAGTCTGCTTAATTCTTACGCGCCGTCCGGCGTTGAAAACTGGAACTGGCCGGATATCGCCGATGCGTTTGGTCAGGGTACGCTCGGCTCCTACATCGACGCCCACGGCAGCGCGGCGGTGGTCGCCAACCCGGAGAAGTCCAAGGTGGTCGGCAAGATTGGGTTCGCGCGCTGGCCCAAAGGGCCCTCCGGCAAGCGGGTGACGTCGATCTGGAACTGGAGCTTCCCCATCAACGGCGCGCTGAGCAAGAAAGACAAGCACGCCACCTGGCTGTTCGCCCAGTGGGCGGGCTCGAGAGAAGTTCAGATCGCGACTTCGTACGACTTTGCCGGCGCTTACAAGCGCACCGGCGCCACCCGCGCCTCGCTGTGGAAGGATCCGAAGTTCCTCGATCTGATGAGCAAGTTCGGCCACAACTACGTAGAGGCCTCGACCGAATCCTTTGCCAAGGACACCGATCCCGACTGGCGTCCGCGTCTGCCGCAGTGGCCCGCGGTCGGTGACACCATGGCGACCGCGATCCAGTCGGCCCTGGTCGGCCAGGCGACGCCGAAAGAGGCTTTAAGGGAAGCGCAGAAGAAGATCGATCAGATCCTCAAGGTCTGAGCGCTTGTTACAGCGGTCTCACCAACCCGTTGCGTCGACGAGGCGCAGGGCGGGCGGCATCCATGCGGGCGAGCGGCGCTTTGC
>JBFHVA010000174.1:0-7501 GCA_041589735.1 Gammaproteobacteria bacterium
CCAGTGCTGAGAAAGCCCGCCAGGAGAGTAACTGCCTGACTGCCCGCCGCCAGGTGGCGCTGTACCAGCGGGCCAACAATATTTCCCGCCCAGGACCTGACGGAGAACGGAGCTATCTCAGCGACGAGGAGCGGAGCCAGGTCCTGGCGCGGGCACGCGTTCGTGTGGACCAATGGTGCAAATGAAGCCGGTCGATACAAAATCACCTTCACAACGAATGGTCAGCGGTAAACTCAAACAAAGGCAAAGCGACCCGTTTGAACTCGAATCCGACCAACTCCCCGGCAGTATTGTGATTATAATTTGAGCGAGCAGCTGCAGCTTCGCAGGGTCGGCGATTTAGGCAACTTAATACGCGACACAGACCCAAACCCAGCTGCCATCGCCAGATTCACAGCCTGAATATGAAACTTGCACCGCCAGGATGAGCCTCGACGGAAAACTGGAAATCGTCGGCGTCACGGACGTCGGGAGAAAGCGATCGCACAACGAAGACGCGATTGGGAGTGATCCTGAACATGGTCTCGCGGTGCTCGCCGACGGAATGGGCGGCTACCAGGCTGGCGAGGTTGCGAGCGCCATTGCGGTCAACACCATTCTCGACGAGGTGCGAGCCAAGCTGAAGGATACTTCTCCCATCGAGGTGGACGATGACACCGGCTTCAGCAGGGGAACACTCCTGTTCAAGGCTGCCATCGAAAAGGCAAACAAGGTTATTTACAAGGCGGCCCAGAGCAAACCCGAATGCGAGGGTATGGGGACCACGGTTGTGGCGGTCGGCTTCTTCGAAAACCGGCTCACCGTTGCCCACGTGGGTGATTCGAGGTTATATCGCCTGCGGGATGGTCATTTCGAGCAGGTCACCTCGGATCACTCACTCCTGCAGGAACTCATCGACAAGGGCTTTTATACCCCGGAGGAGGCGCGTAAGTCCTTGAATAAGAACCTCGTGACCAGGGCGATCGGGGTCGAGGACAAGGTTGCGCCGGATTTTCAGGAAGAGTTCGTGAAGCCCGGCGACATTTATCTTCTTTGTTCCGACGGGCTCACCGATCCGGTGGACGACGACGAGATCGCTGCAATACTAAAGAGTAAGACGAGCGACCTTGAAGAAGCCGGGCGGGCGCTGGTAGAAAAAGCCAACGAGTACGGGGGGCGGGACAACATCTCAGTCATCCTCGCCAGGAGTTTGAAGACCTTCACTTCCCAGAAGACCTGGGTTTCCAAGGTTTTTGACTGGTTTTAACCTTAAATATGTATTAATTTTAGTGGATAATTCTCTAATTTCATTAATAATTACCAGGGGCACCGAGTAGACCTGATATGCCTGCGAAACTGATTCTCAGTCTGAACAATTCAATTCTCGGCGAGTATCCCCTGGATAAGGAGCGGATTGTCCTCGGACGCCGCCCGGAGAATGACATCCAGGTCGACAACCTCGCCGTGAGCGGGCAGCACGCTGCGATTATCACGATACTCAGCGACTCCTTTCTCGAAGATCTGGAAAGCACCAACGGCACTTACGTCAACGGCAAGCTGGTAAAAAAGCACGCGCTCAAAAACGGTGACGTGATCACCATCGGCAAGCACGAGCTCAAATACGTCAACGACGACGCCACTGACGAAGACGACTTCGAGAAGACCATGATTATTCGCCCGGGCATGGCGGGACACGCGGCGGCCGAAGCCAAAGCGGCGGCGGAGGCGCCGGGAATGGAAACCAAAGACGCGGGCCCGGCGATCGCCAAAGGCGAATCAGGCCTTCCCATGGGAAAGATCCAGGTGTTGAGCGGTCCCGGGGCGGGTAAAGAGCTCGAGCTCAAAAAAGCGCTGGTGACGCTGGGCAGGCCCGGGGTTCAGGTTGCCGTGATTACCCGTCGTCCGCAGGGTTATTTCATTACTCACGTGGAAGGCAAACATCCGGTAGTGAACGGTGAGTCCATCGGCGGACAGGCACGATCGCTTAAAGACCACGATGTCATTGAACTTGCCGGCGTGAAAATGGAGTTTTTCGTCTCCGCTTGAGAAAGATCGCCAGCCGCTGAACACCGGTTAGATGCTTATACGATCGCGCCGCTTCTGCGACGCGTTTCGATCCTGTCTGGACTAATTCTCCCCCTGGACATCGATCAGCGCTTAACTCGACTCGCACGCAGGGGCGCTTACTTGCTGCGATGAGTAAAGACTCCGTCCCAGTCGGCGTCGGGCGGCGAAGCCCTGTATTCCTCTACGCGCTCCAAGTAGAGCGAATAAAGGCGATGCTCTGGCTCCTGCTCCGCCAAACGCCTAAGCGTCGAATCGGCAATATCCCACTTCATGCCGCGATAGGCGTCAAGGAACTCAGAAAACTCCAGCAGCCGCGCGCGCGTGCTCTGGTCGCATTCTTCCAGCGGGCCAATGGGTTCGTAGATTGTCACCGGTTTGTCCTTGCCCTTTACCCGAACCCGGTCAAGTTCCCGGTATGCGTAGTCGGGAACGGCAGTCCGGGTGGTTTCGCTGACGATGATGTCCACACCGTAGCTCTTGGTCAGCCCCTCGAGCCGAGAACCGAGATTGACCGCATCGCCCATCACTGTGTAGGCAACACGGTACTCCGAACCCATGTTCCCGACGTTCATCAATCCCGTGTTCAGCCCGATGCCGATATAGAGCTCGGGCCAGCCTCTTTGGCGGAATTCAGCTCTGAGCTCGCTCATTCTCTTACCCATGGAGATTGCGGTTTGCAGCCCGTGCCGGGCGTGATCCGGATCCGGGATTGGTGCGCCCCAGAAGGCCATGATCGCATCGCCCATGTACTTGTCGATGGTGCCGCGATGATCGTAGATGATTCGCGTTATGGTCGAGAGGTATGCGTTCATTAGTTGTGACAGCTCGCTCGGGGTTAACCTCTCGGAGATGGTGGTGAAGTCGCGTACGTCCGAGAAAAGGACGGTCAGGTTGCTGCTCCTCGTTTCCATGGTGAAGGCTTCGGGATTCTCGCTCATTTCGTCGACCAGCTCCGGGGGAACATATTGGCCGAATCGATCTGCGAGCTGCCGCTTGCCCCTGGATTCGACAAAGAATCCCCACGACATGTTGAAAAGAAACAGAGCGAGAATGGCAAGCAGCCCGGCGGAAAGCGGGAAAGATAGATCGGCGTACTTCCAGGCGGCCAGATTGACCCCGAGAATTCCAGCGGTCAGCGCGAGGGTGGTGGCGGAAGCCCAAAGCGGCGTCAGTAGCGGTAACAACACGGCCATAAACACGCCGCAAAGCAGCAGCAGCATCAGCTCCGCCCCCAGCGCGTAGGCTGGGTTGTGCTTGATGCTGTCGTCGAGGATGCCGCTGATTAGATTGGCGTGCACCTCGACCCCGGGAAACTTCGGCCCCACCGGTGTGGCCCTGAGATCAAGCAATCCTTCCGCGGTGGCGCCGATAAGCGCAATCCGTCCCTTGAGCACCTCCGGCTGGGCGACGCCGCTTAAAACGTCGGTGGCGGACACGTAGCGGAAGCCGCCTTTACGTCCGCGATACGGCACCAGCGTTTGGACGCGCTCGTCAACCGGAATTCGAATTCCGCCAAGAGACAGCCACTCCAGTCCCGAGTAACCCGCAGGCGTGGCCTCCTCGGGCGGCCCGTAGCCCAATTCGCCCGCCTTCAGCGCCACCCGGGTGACCGCCAGCGAAAGGGCCTCGTAGAGACCACCATTGTGCTGATGAAGCATCGGCACCCGGCGTACCACGCCGTCGCTGTCGGGCTGATACATATGATGGCCCGCGGCCTTGGCGCCGGCCTGAAACATTCCCAAATTACCGGCGTAGCCGGCGGAGCGAACGAACGGGATATCCCGCCCGGAAAACTCCTCCACCGCGAACGCGGGCTCCGGCAGCACGCCGGCGCTGGGGATCTCGCCGCTGGCGTCGGCGTCGCCAAAAAAAAGTCCCAGCACCGCATTTCTTCCCTCGAGGCTGCGGGCGAACATTCGGTCGTGGTCAAAGGCTTCCAGAAGCAGAGGCAGCTGATTTTTGAATCTCGGCTCGTCGCCCAGCTCGGACTGCCGCAACAGCTCGATCACCTGCAGCGCAGTGGTCTCCTCGGGCTCGGCGAAAACGACGTCGAAACCGACCACGTATACCTCATACCTTTCGAAAAGCTGGTCCATCAGCCTGGCCATGGTCTTCCTGGTCCAGGGCCAGCGTCCTTCGCGGGCAAGGCTTTTCTCATCGATATCGACAATGACAATGCGATCGTCCACGGTGCGCGGCATGGTCAACAGGAGGCGTTTGTCGTAAGCGAAATTCTCAAGCCGCGCCATGAAGTCCCATTGAGTCACCCCTATCGTCTGGGCGGCAAATAGCGCCAGGATGCAAAGACCGATCAGGACCCGCACACCTTGTTTCTTGATCACGCTTTTGAGCACGGCCAATGTTCTCTATTCGCAGCAGCGCCTCAAGTTGGCACTCTAGACCGTCAGCTGAAGACGCGACTGAGACTGCTGCGATCAGAAGGAGTTATCACGGGAAACTGACAAAAGTTACGCGTGTGCCTCAGGCCGCCGTCTTCTGCGGATACTCGCAAAGATCCGAAATGATGCATGCGTTACACGCTGGCCGCCGCGCGGTGCAGATATACCTGCCGTGCAGAATCAGCCAGTGGTGCGCATTCTTCTTGTATTCATCCGGAACCGCCTTGAGCAAATTGTCTTCGACCTCGCGCACGTTCCTTCCCGGAGCCAATCCGGTTCGATTCGCGACGCGGAAGATATGGGTGTCCACGGCGATGGTCGGGACCCCGAAAGCAGTGTTGAGAATGACGTTAGCGGTCTTGCGGCCGACACCCGGCAGGGCCTCCAGCGCCTCCCGGTCACGCGGCACCTTACCGCCGTGCCGATCGATAAGAATACGGCAGGTGGCGATAATATTTTTCGCCTTGGAGTTGAAAAGACCGATGGTCTTGATGTAGCGCTTGAGACCCGCTTCGCCAAGAGCCAGAATTTTTTCCGGCGTATTGGCCCTCAGAAACAATCTGCGGGTTGCCTTGTTGACGCTTACGTCGGTGGCCTGAGCAGAAAGCACCACCGCAATCAGCAGCTCAAACGGACTGGAATATTCCAGCTCGGTGACCGGATCAGGTTCGCGCTTGCGGAAACGCTCGAAGATTTGCAACCGCTTGGCTCGGTTCACGCTGATTCCCACCGGCGCAGTGCCGAACGCAATCAGCCGGAACGATCCGGCCGGCCCGCGGCACGTCGATTACGAACCCGCGCGATCGCCGCATCGATGTCGGCTTTCCGCTCAGTGAGCGGCGGCACCTGTCCGCGATGACGGTGATGCGAGCGCCGTTGCGCCTCGTCGGCAAGACGAAGTTTTCGAAATTCATAACGCCGGCGCGCTTTTGGCGCCCGGGTCTCGAGCCAGGCGTGTGCGGACCCCGGTCCCGTCCGCGCGGGCACCATGCGGATGCAGTCCACCGGGCACGGAGGAAGGCACAGCTCACAGCCAGTGCACTCTGCTTCGATTACCGTGTGCATCCGCTTGGGCGCGCCGACGATGGCATCCACTGGACACGCTTCGATGCAAAGCCGGCAACCGATGCACCAGGCTTCGTCCACCACCGCTACTGCCCTTTGCGTCTCCCGGCCGCATTCCGGATCCAGGGGCAGCGGGCTGCGATCGAGTAAGGCCGCCAGCCGCTGGATGGTGCTCGAGCCTCCTGGAGGACAGCGGTTGATACCACAGCGCCCCTCAGCGACGGCCTGCGCATATGCGCGGCAGTCTTCATAGCCGCAGCGGGTGCACTGGGTCTGCGGCAGCAGGGCGTCGATTTTATCTGCCAGCAACTGAACCACTTGGGTACTCAGCGAACAGGTTCGAAAGAAATTTTTTTACCGCACTGGAAAGTGATTTGTGATCTGTGATTAGAAGCGCGATGTATCCCTGAACGACTGTTGTCAGCTAGCCACGTCGCGCATCGCTAATCACGAAACATCAATCACTATTTAATCTTCATTCCAGGCTTTGCCCCGCTGTCCGGGCTCAACAGCCAGAGGTCCTTTCCCCCCGGGCCGGCGCAAAGCACCATGCCCTCAGAGGTTCCGAAGCGCATTTTGCGCGGCCTCAAGTTGGCGACTACGACGGTCAGTCTTCCAACCAGGTCCGAAGGATCGTAGGCTGCCTTGATGCCGGCGAAGACGGTGCGGCGCGGGCCTCCGAGATCAAGATCGAGCTTAAGCAGCTTGTCGGCGCCGTCCACTTCCGCCGCCGCCTCGATACGCGCCACCCGGAGATCGACCTTTTCAAATTGCGCAATGTCAATCTGTTGCGCTTGAGCGTCGTTGGCGACGGATGAAGGCGGCGCCTGTGCGGCGCCTTTCGATGCTTCGATCATGGCGTTCACCTTGTCGAGTTCGATCCGGGTGAGCAGCGGCTCGTAGGCATTGACGCGGCGCTTTAACAGCGGCTGGTCAACATCTTTCCACAACAGCGTTCCGCAGCCAAGAAACTCGCCTGCCTTGTCCGCAGTGCGCGGCAGTATGGGCGCGAGATAAATCATGAGCAGCCGGAACAGGTTGAGGCCCATGGTGCACACAGCCTGAACGTCGTCTGCGGATTTAGCAGACCTTGCCATCACCCAGGGCTTGCGCTCGTCGATATACTGGTTAGCGCGATCGGCAAGGGCCATGATCTCACGAACGGCCTTGCCAAATTCGCGGGCGTCGTAACTCGCGCCGATGCGCTCGGCCGCGCCCGCCACCTCCGCGTAAAGCTCTGGCTCCGCCAAATCATCGGACAGCCGGCCGCCAAATTTCTTGCTGATAAACCCGGCGCAGCGTGCGGCGATATTCACGACTTTTCCTACCAGGTCCGAGTTCACCCGCTGTATGAAATCATCGACGCTCAAATCCAGATCGTCGATGCCGTCGCCGAGCTTACAGGAGAAATAGTAGCGGAGATGCTCCGGGTTCAGGTGTTCGAGATAGGTGCGCGCCATGATGAAGGTCCCCCGGCGCTTGGACATCTTCTGGCCATTGACTGTTAGAAAGCCGTGACAGTGAACCGCGTCCGGCGTGCGGAAGCCGGCACCGTGCAGCATCGCCGGCCAGAAAAGGGTATGAAAGTACGCGATATCCTTGCCGATGAAGTGGTAAACCTCGGTATCACCGCCGGGCCTCCAGTAGGAATCAAAGTCGAGCCCTTCGCTGCGGTCGCAGAGATTCTTGAAGCTCGCCATGTAACCGATGGGCGCATCGAGCCAGACGTAGAAAAACTTGCCGGGCTTGTCCGGAATCTCGAAACCGAAGTACGGGGCATCCCTGGATATGTCCCAGTCTTTGAGTCCGGCTTTAAACCACTCTTCAAGCTTGTTGGCGATGCCCGGCTGAACCCGCTGCCGCCCTTTTGCGCCCTGGTCGCGACCGGATACCCAGGCACGCAGAAAGTTCTCGAAGTCACCGAGCCGGACGAAATAATGCTCGGATTCCCGCTCTACCGGCGTCGCTCCGGAAATGACGGAGATCGGGTC
>JBFHVA010000175.1:0-7482 GCA_041589735.1 Gammaproteobacteria bacterium
AGTAAAGGCACAATAGCTCCCAGTTGCTGCCGTCCGGGGGGTTATTGTCGTGGTCGTGGTCTTTGTGGTGAACCGTAAGCTCGCGCAGGTTGTCACGGGTGAACTCCCGCCCGCAGCGCGCGCAGATCCAGGGAAAAAGCTTGAGCGCCTGCTCTCGAAAGCCACGTACCCGGCGTTCATGGTCCTGTCGCGCGGCTTTTACCGCGCGCTCGAGCCGGTCCGTGTCCATGTGCTTCTTGCGAACAGCCATACGCGAACTGAGCGGGGCACCTCCAAGCTCTAAATTACTGCATTTTGAACCTTCGCGGTCATTGATCCAGATCGTTTTCTTCTTCCTCTAGCGGGCGGATAATACTTTCACACCCTTAATCCGGCCGCAGGCGCGTTTAGCGCCGGCGGCATGGCCCGGGAGGTCCCATGCCCATCAACACGCTCACCCGTTTCCTCGACGACAACAAGGTGGAGTACGTCACAATTCGCCACTCACCGGCTTACACCGCGCAGAAAATTGCTGCTGCGGCGCACATTCCCGGCCGTGAAGTGGCAAAGACCGTAATGGTCGAAGTGGATGGCAAGATGGCGATGGCGGTGCTTCGCGCCACCGACCAGGTGGATCTGGATCTTCTCCGCGGAGCGGCGAACGCAAAGTCCGTAACGCTCGCTACCGAGGACGACTTCAGGGACGCGTTCAAGGGCGTCGAGCTTGGCGCCATGCCACCCTTCGGCAACCTCTATGGCATGGACGTATTCGCCGACGAGGCGCTGACCAAAGACGCACAAATCGCCTTCAATGCCGGGTCGCACACCGAGCTGCTGCAGCTCGATTACGCCGAGTTTGAACGGCTGGCCAAGCCGAAGGTTGCGAATTTCTCGCGCTAACCGTGCGGATCAGGTCAGCGAGCGAGCCCGCATCATGAATGCAGGCTAGCTGAATAGCCGCCGGTAGTGGCGGTACCAGTCGCTTTGGAAAACTTCGTCGGGATCGTAGCGGCGCTTGAGCTCCAAAAACTTTGGAATCTGCGGATAGCAGGTTTCCGCCTGCCTGCGCGACGCCCAGCGGTGGTAGGTGAGAAAGTAGCTGCCATCCAATTCGATGGCGCGGTCGATGGTGCGGCGGAAATCTTCGGCACTTTTTGAAATCCCCTGTGGATTGTGGTCCACGTGGAGATTCATTACCACGCAGACGTAGTCGCGCTTCGCCCAGGCGAGGAACGATTCCGCGTCTTGCTCTATCAGCCGGATAGTTCCGTAGATCACCTGCACGTCATGCCGGCGGAAATCCGTCGCCAGTGTTGACATGAGCGCGCCCAGAGCGGATCGCGGGACGTAAACCTCGGTGATCATTTCGGTTCCCGGAAATACCGCGCCCATCTGCTGGTCCACGAGCTGATGATAGTCGTCGATATAGGTGCTGAGCTGATGGGTATCCGACCAGTAGATCTGGCCCGAGGTGCTGAGATAGTAGGACGAATAAACGTCAAAGATGCGCGCGGGATCGTTATGAGATAGAAGATAAAGTTTTCGCCAGTCGTCCGCGCTCAACACTTTCTGCGATGAAGGCACCGGCACCGAATTGTCCACCGAACGGTAGCAGGAGAATACCCCTTTCCTGAGATAATCCGGCGAGTTCGGGTCAATGGAGAACTGGCAGTCGCCATACAGATAGCCGGCGGCGATCCGCTCTTCGAATCTCTGCATCAATGCATCGATGTCTACCAGCTCGACAACCCGCTGGAGCTTCGTACGCGGCATGAGACGCAGCTTGATGCTGGTGATGACGCCAAACAGGCCGTAGCCGCCGATGGCCAGGCGAAAGAGTTCGGGGTTTTCACTCCGGCTGCAGACCTTGGCCTCGCCGTTGGCGTCCACCAGGACGAAGGACTCCACGTCATCGATGATGGGTTTGAGCTTGAGCCCCCTGCCATGAATGTTGGCGCCCAGCGCACCGCCCAGGCACAGCCGATCGGCACCGGTTTGTTTCTGAATGATGCTCCATTGCCTCGCATTTCCTGCCTGCATCTCCCCGAGGCGGCTGATGAGCTGCGGCCACTGGATCCCAGCCTCCACCTCCACCACGCCCGGGTCCTGTTCCAGATGCAGCACGCGGTTCATGCTCCGGGTGTCGATGTTGAGCGTGTCGGTTCCGAACTGCTGACCGCCCATGGCGTGGCGGCCGCCGGCGATGCTGACGGAGAGTTTTTCCGCGCGGGCACGCTGGATGGCGGATTGCACCGCGGCCACTGAGTCCACCGGTACGATGTCGTGAACCAGGGTCGGGTTGAGCTTGGAGTGCACGTCGTTGACGACGGAACGGGTGCTCATGGTCGCGCCGCCGGGCAGCGCGTAGGGCGCCAGCGCGAATCCCACTCCACCCTTTGCAATCAGATTCAGCATGCTGCGACGAGATATCATCTTTACGCTCCTTGACGAACGATCCGCCGGGCGCTCAAGAACAGCATGAGCACCGCGATGGCCTGGATCAGGTGATAAAGCGCGTTGTGATCGAAATAAACGGGATGCAGCGCGATACCAAGCTGCTGGACGCCCGCCGCCACCAGCATCATGGACAATCCAACCAGCCCGGTAAGCAAATAGGTCCTTCGGTTGCAGATATAGCTGCTTGCGAAGGCGAACAACAGGAAAAACACCGCCGGGAGATAGTGAATGATGGCGACGGCGAAGGTATTGCGCACAAAGAGGACAACCAGACCATAGGCGATGAACAGAGCGGTGCCCGTCCAGCGCAAAAAGCGGCCCGCGCCACGGGCAAACTCGAACCGGCTCCCAATCATCCACGCGGACAGGGCGACCACGCCGATGGCGATCAGGGTCGCGTTCCACGCCATGAGGTGGGCCCGGGTGGTCTCGTCGTAGAGAAAGCCGTGGACGCTCCCGCCGGTAACCGCAGCCAATGAAAGCGCGGCGAAGAAGACGGCGAACCAGGTGCGGGCGGGGCCAGCGCTGTCCCGCAAGCGGTAGATCAGCACCGCGAACAGGGCGCATTCCAGCGCCAGACCGTAGTCCGTCAGGGTTACGTCGGGCTCGGCAATATTGATGAAGGCCATGGCCGCACTCCTGTCGGCAGGTTCTTCAGATTGGATTCAAGAATAGGCCTAATGGCCCGGCGCGAAAGTCACAGTTCGATTGCAAAGGGCTTTCAGACGTTTCCGGGTAGTTCCGCCGTGCCGGAGTTCTGATCCTCGACCGTGGAGGCGACGGGATCACCTTCGAGAGGTCGCGTCAGCTGCCTAAGCTCGAAAATGCCCATGAGTGCGAAGTAGATAATCGCGCCGGCGATGGCCCACTCCGGATTTCGTTCCCACACACCGCCGCCGCGGTTCGGATAAACCTCCCGCAACACCTCTGCATTCACGCCGAGCTCGGGAAACGGCACAGAAACGCTCAAAAATACCACTGGGATGTAGATAGCGATGCCGGCGGCGGATCGCGCAATCAGCTGCTGGCTGCTTTCCCCGCTGGCGATGATCACGGTGAGCATCCGTCCGGCCATCAGAAAGCCGAAAATTTTCAGCACCTCCCAGCTTCCGGTCACCATGCTGAAGACCACGGCAAAGATCGCGTAGAAGCTGGCCAGCAGCGCAAACAGCCCGACGCGGCGGGCCGCAGACCTCGCCTTCGACGCCACCATGCCCATGAACACGCCGGAGTGCAGCAGGATGAACTCCAGCACCATCAGACCCACCGCCAGGGGCACCCATGTGCCTTCGTCCACCGACATGGGATCTATCCAGGACATCATCAGAACCACCACCAGGAGGAAGTACGGAATCGCTGAAGCGAGACAACCGATGGTGTGTCCGAATCTGGTCAACGCAACTTCTCCGACTGAGTGGATGGCTCGCGCAAGGCACAAGAAACGCGCGCTGAGGTGCCTTTTTGAACAGTCTAGACGCTGTTTGGAAGCTGTCTCGGCGCATGCGGGACAGCTAAGGCCGGGAGTGATTGTCAGCCCGCGATTTCGCCGGACGTCGCGAACCTAATCCTCAGCGCACATGATCTTTGCCAGCGCTCCAAAATCTTCGACGATCAGATCCGGCCCGTGGGGCGTTTCACCGAACGGCCGGCGGCGCCGGTCGATGAAGGCCGTGCGCATACCCTGGGCCTTGGCGCCGATGCAGTCGAAGGCGTGGTTGGCGACGAACAGAATTGCCGAAGGTTTCTCGTTCAGAATTTCACAAGCCTTGGCGTAGGTGGCGAAATGGGGTTTGAAGTAACCGGCCTCCTCCACTGAAATCATGGCATCGAAATCGAAGCCAATATGGGAACAGGCGGCTTCGAGCATGTCGCGATCGCCGTTGGAGAGAATGGCCAGCCGGTAGCGAGCTTTGAGCCGGCCAAGCGCATCGAGTACGTCGGCGAATGGTTTCAGCCGCTCGATTTGAGAAACCAGCCAGCGCACTTCATTGGCGCTATAGTCGATACCCGCCCGGTCCATGACAAAAGCCACTGCGCGCTGGCCGATCTCCCGGTATGGCGTGTGGCCGCGATCGCAGAGCGCATCGATCATCGAGTTCTCGAAATGGGTGCGCCGCCACCAGGTGACGAAGCGGTGGGGGTCACCGTCCCAATTTTTCTTCCGAAGAAACGGCCGCGCCACCTCGGTCAATCCCGACTGCATATCGACCACGGTGCCGTAGAGATCGAACAGCAGTGTGGTGACGTCATGCCGCAGATTTTCGAGTTGAGGTTTGATCACCGTGTTTTCATTTCTCGCGGACCGTCATTGTTTCATTTTGCACCACACGCGGCGATAAGCTCGCCCAGCCGCCCGAACTCCTCGCCGCGGGCGCTGCCCTTGCGCCATGCGAGCCCGATTTCCCGGTGGCTGCCGCCGGTGAGCGAATACGTTTTCACTCGCGTGTTTCTGAGCATCGCCGATCCTTCCGCCATCCCCGGCAGGAAGGTCACCCCGAGATCCGCGTCCAACATCTCCACCAGGGTGAGCAGGCTGCTGGCGGCAAAGCGGCTGACGGTTTCCATGTTGCGCAGCCTGCAGGCGTCGATGGCGTGCTCGCGCAGGCAGTGCCCGTCTTCCAGCAGCAGCACGCTGTCGGCGTTGAGACGGTTGAAGCGATAATTTTTTGGATCAACCAGCTTGGTCCCCTGGCGACAGGCAAGCAAAAAAGGATCTTTGAACAGGCGTTTGATCTCCACCCTACGAATCTCATAGGGGAACGCAATCAAAATCAGATCGAGATCCCCCGCTATCAGCTGGTCATGCAGCGCTTCGGTAGTATCCTCGCGCAGGAATAGTTTGAGCTTAGGGAAGGCCTTGCGCGCGCTCGGCAGAATTTTCGGCAGCAGAAACGGCGCGATGGTGGGGATGACCCCGAGCCTCAAGGGTCCCGCTAGGGGTTCGCGCTGACTGCGGGCGACATTGACCAGGTCCTCCAGGTCACGCAGGCAGAGGCGCGCCTGGGTGGCAACCTCCTGGCCGACAGCGGTAATGGTCACCTGCCGGTTGGTGCGGTCGACCAGCTGCACCTCCAGCTGACTCTCCAGCTCCCGTATGGCGGAGCTGAAGGCAGATTGCGACACGAAGCAGGCCTGGGCCGCCTGTCCGAAATGCTGGTGCTCCACCAGCGCCGCAAAGTAGCGTAACTGCTTGGTTGTAGGCAGCTTCATGGCCTCTTAGGGGGCCTCGCGGGGGCTTGGGTGATCATCGAAAATATCGAATATAATATCATATATAAACTGATTTATGGATTTCTCCGCGGACCCTATGATCACCACCGTTTTCAGAGTACGCAGAAGGATGCGAGGCATGAACGTCAACATCGGAATTTCAAAGGAAAAGCGGGCGGCCATTTCGGGCGGCCTGTCCAAGCTGCTCGCCGACAGCTACACGCTTTACCTCAAAACTCACAACTATCACTGGAACGTCACCGGACCTCAGTTCAACACGCTGCACACCATGTTCGAGGATCAGTACACCGAGCTGGCCCAGGCGGTGGACGAGATCGCGGAACGCATTCGGGCGCTCGGCTTCCCTGCCCCGGGCTCCTATAAAGCCTTTTCCGAACTCTCCTCGATCAAGGAGGAAACGGGAACGCCCAACGCGGACGACATGGTTCGCGAGCTCGTAGTCGGGCAGGAAACGGTGGTGCGCACTGCGCGCGAAGTATTCCCTACGGTGGAGTCAGCAAACGACGAGCCAACAGCCGATTTGCTTACGCAGCGCATGCAGGTGCATGAGAAAAACGCATGGATGCTGCGAAGCATGCTGCCGAACTGAAGTTCAGATCAGGCGATCAATAGCCGCGCACTCGTTTGTGGCGCGGCAAGTCCAAATATTTCGTGAAATTGGGAGTTGAACTGACATGTTGAGAAACCGTGAAGGGGAAAGAATCCCCAGCGCCCGGTTTCGGGTGCGGGAAAATCATGAGTGGCGCGACGTCGCCAGCGAGGATGTGTTCAGCGGCAAGACCGTGGTCGTGTTTTCGCTGCCGGGCGCGTTCACGCCTACCTGCTCCTCGGCCCACGTGCCGCGGTACAATCAGCTTGCGCCGGAGTTCAAGCGTCACGGTGTAGACGAGATCATCTGTATCTCCGTCAACGATGCGTTCGTGATGAACGAGTGGCAGCAGGCCCAGCGCGCCGACGCCATCCGCTTTCTGCCGGATGGCAACGGCGAGTTCACCGAGAAAATGGGCATGCTCGTGGACAAGGACGACCTGGGCTTCGGCAAGCGCTCCTGGCGATATTCGATGCTGGTCAAGGACGGCGTGATTAAAAAGATGTTCATCGAGCCGGAAGTGGCTGGCGATCCGTACGAGGTGTCGGACGCCGACACCATGCTCGCGCACATTGCTCCTCAGTCGCCCAGGCCCTACGACATCACCGTGTTCTCACGCATGGGGTGCCCTCACTGTGGTCGGGCCAAGGCTCACCTTGTTGACAACGGGCTGACTTTTGAAGAGCTGGTGCTCAATCGCGACTACACCGACCGCAGCCTGCGCGCGGTATCGGGCGCGACGACTACGCCACAGATTTTTGTCAACGGCCAGCACATCGGCGGCGCCGATGCGCTGGAGGCGTGGCTGGAAGAGCGCGTGGCCGCGTAAGTCTGGTAATCGGCGGTCCCGGCATTTCAGCCGGCGCCGTCGCCTTATCTAATGGTGAAAAAAATCGGCTGAATGCCGCTTTTTTTTTCAATCCACGGTCATGCCGCGTACCGGCTGACCGCCTCTTCGTTCCAGGCAATACCGTTTCCGGGTGTCTTCAACGGCGCGATACACCCGTCTTCCACGGCGACGGGTTGTTGCAGGATCGGATTCGCCCAGTCCACGTACTCGAGCCAGTGGCGGGTGGGCGTGACGGAAAGCAGGTGGGCGCTGGTTTCCGGAAACAGGTGCGATGAAACAGGCATGCCGATAGATTCCGCCAGCGCTGCGGCCCGCAGCCAGCCGCTGACGCCGCCAATCTTCACCGCGTCCGGCATGAAATAATCACATGCGCCCG
>JBFHVA010000176.1:0-7415 GCA_041589735.1 Gammaproteobacteria bacterium
CCGATCCGCGGGCCATGTTCATGCTCGCCGGCAGCGTGCTTTACCTGGTGGGCTGCATCGTGGTGACACTCGTGTGCAATGTTCCCAGAAACAACGCGCTCGCCGCTGTTGCACCGACGGATGCGACAAGTGCGAACCTTTGGGACGGCTATGTCTCTGGCTGGACTGCCTGGAACCATGTACGTACCATAGCGTCGCTTGCTGCCGCGGCGTTATTCACGGTCGCACTGGGGTTTTGAGCGGCCAGGAGAATAACTAGGGGACTTCAGGACAACGGGGCTGCCGCACTTTTGGAATTAGTGCAAATCGGCTGGGGAGAGCCGAAAATAAAAAATACGAGATCCGGCCCTCGATGACCGACAGCGCAGAAGGGGAAAGTGTCATGTATGAAGAAACACTGGTGAACCAAGTCGAGGTGCGCAAAGACGTGCAGGTGGACGGCGTAAAGCTCGGGGTGATAGCGAAGAAGCTGGAAGAGGGCGAGTGGGAGCTCTCGATAGAGAACGAAGTCGGCGCCCGGTCGGTGTGGATCGAACCTTTTCTCACGGCTCGGATGGCGCTCGCTGCCGGGCTCAAGGCGATTGAATCTGAAGGCGTCGAGTCTTTTGCTGACAAAAAAGACCTGGAGTGCCAGGCTCAAGACTAGTCGCCGGGCACAAGCCGACCGACCATCGGCCCCGAGCCGGAATCGATGGCAACCCTTCCAACGGTAATTCCTAAGTATGGCGGCCAGGATGTGCGGCTGATCGAGGCCGCTCGAACCGGCGAAACTTCTCAAATACGTCGTCTTCTCGACGAAGGCGTTGATCCCAACGAGGCTGACGCGAACGGTTTTACCGCCCTGATTATGGCGAGTAGCGCCGGAAAGCTGGATGCCGTCAAGTTATTGATCGGCGCGGGCGCCGACGCATCGAGGAAAGACGGCTCCGGTTACGATGCGTATCATGCCGCGATGTTTTAAGGAGATTTCCGTGGAACCACGATGGCGCCTTCCGATCAAATAATGAAAGTGCTTAAGTCCGAGACGCATCCCGGATCCCGTGTGTGATTGAAAAGGCAATAGCTCCGGATGTGCTGACCGCATAGGTCAAAAACTTCTCGATGACCATTCGCGTGGAAATCATCGCTCGTGGCCACGGAAGGACCTCCGACGCTGAGGCTTCTAAAGTCGCGGCGTGGCGCGGGGAGCTGTTTGCCGAAGACCAGGACATCGTTGATGCATTTACCTGGCAAAACAAAGACGGTATGGGCTTCGGTATCCACGCGTACATCGACGATGAATTCATAGGGTTTACCCATGTGTTTCCACGTATGGGACTAATCAACGATTCCGCGATTCTGATGGGCTGCCTTGGCAGCGTGATGACCTCGAAGCAGCATCAGGGGAAAGGGGTCGGAACCATTGCCGTCAAAACCGCGGGTGGCGTCATTCTCAATACTCTACAGGCCGATTTAGGGGTGCTGGTCTGCAAATCAGCACTGTTGCCGTTCTATGAGCGTCTTGGCTGGCGCCGGATACCGGGCCCTGTTTTCATTGAGCAGCGAAAAGAGAAAATGCAGTGGCCCTTTGAGGCGATGGCGCTGTTGCGGGAAGGGGGAAGCCCGGCTGCCGGCAAGCTGGACTTGTGCGGTCTTCCGTTTTGAACGATTAAAGTAGGCGGGAACTCAAGCCCGCGCAGTATTCCTCTCGGCAAGCTTCATATTTCGACTCGGGATGAAGCTTCTCAGTTCAAGAGACCATTAATGAAAAAACTACGGAGGTTCACGGTGAGTAGACTCGGGAATTTTGCAAACTCTGTGGCAGTGATCGTAATTGGACTGTTCTGCGTGCCTGTCTTCGCAGTGAATGACGCACCGATTATCGAGGGGTGGGCACCCTCGGAATGGGGCGCGGACGATAAGGCGGGCGCCGTCAACCGCACCACGCCGGAACTGGTGCTCAAGTCGGTGAAACTGGTCAAGCAGGGTAAAGTCGCGACCCTTGGGAAGGTTTACCAGCAGGACGCCCCCACATTCGGTTCGCGGGGCTGGCGCATGACCATTCCGGGCCTGCCGAGCGGTGGGCCCTTTGGCGAGCAGAAACTTGTGTATAACGATGAGTATCTCGCCACCGAGATTGGCCAGGTCGGCACCCAGTTCGACGGCCCCGGACACATTGGCGTGATTACCTCGAAGGGCATGTTTTTTTACAACGGCCGATTCGCCGAAGACGCCGATATCAACGCCTATGGCATGGGTCCACTGGGCGTTGAGCACGTGGCCAAGATCGGATTCGTCTGTCGCGGCGTGCTGCTGGATGCGGTAGCGCTGCGAGGCGGTCAGCTGCCTATTCCCAAGACCAATGACCGATCAGATCCCGGCATCGTCACCGATGAAGACGTGAAGGCGATGGTGAAGAAGCAGGGCATCGATCCCATCGACGTAGGCGACTGCGTGTTTCTCTACACCGGCCACGGCGACATCTGGCACCCCACCCAGTGGGACACCTTCGACGCTGCCGAAAAACAAAGACGTATCGCAGCGTTCAATGCCGGCTCGCCGGGTTTTGGATCGTCCGCCTGCGAATATCTCGCCTCGCGCAAGATCATTCTCTGGGGCTCCGATACGTTTGCCTCCGAGGCGGTGGGACCAGGGTTCGGCGGCGAGACCACGCAGCCCTTCGAGTGTCATATCACCATGATGACCAAGCGCGGGATCTGGAACATCGAGAATCTCGACCTGTCGCAGCTCGTTGCCGACAAGGCATACGAGTTCCTGCTCGTGTGGTCGCCGCTCAAGATGAAGGGTGCTACCGGATCTCCGGGAAACCCGGTAGCCCTTTACTGATTGGTGTTGAAGATGCCCGCGGACCTAAGGCTCGACACTCGACGGAAATGTAACTACCCGGGCGCAATCCATCCCGGTCAACAACGGAGACTGCGAGCACGCCCGTCGGAATTCTTTTAGTTTCGATTTCCGGCGGAGAGCACATCGGCCGGCGATAGCGCCACCATCAGTGTGGCCCGGCATTAGTCGTCCAGGGCGATACGCTCGTCCGCGCGATGGGCGTTGGCCTTTGTAAATGAAGCAGAGCCCGGGCGTCGGCATCCTCCGCTGTGATCGACTCGGCCGGGTTATAACGGATGCCGGCTTCGCAACGCACGAAGATCTTACCGACGTCGGTGAGCGCAGTCATAGCGGCGGCGTCGTGGCAGACGTAGGTGGATAGCCTCATCGGATGTGCGCCTCTAACTGAAGTTTAATCATGAGAGCGGTTGCGCATTCGGCCGCGCTGGTGGACAACTGCATGGATTGATCTGCTTATCTCATCGCCGCAAGCGCTTTGGCTCGTGTTGTTCGCGGTAAGCCCCCCTGATATGGTAACGCCAGCGTCCTCATAGAAAGGACGCAAAAAAAAGGACAGTTTAGGAGAGCCTGAGTTGACCGGCCGGCTGCAGATTCTCGGTGACAGAGCCGCCTGGGCGAGCGAGCGCCTGAGCTGGCTGGTGGAGAGGATCTGCGTGCTCCTCGCCATCCTTCTGGTGCTGGACGTCTGGCTCGGCGTGCTCGTCCGCTACCTCATTCCGCTTCCCCTCACCTTCATGGAGGAAGCAGCCCGCTACCTGATGATCTGGACCGCGCTGCTCGCGGTCTCGTCGTGTATCTCCCGGCGCGAGCATATCGGGGTGGAGATCGTGTTTGACGCGTTACCGGAAAAGGTACAGCGAGTGCTCCTCGGTGTGCTCGACGTGCTCGGCGTCATCTTCTTCGCGCTGCTTCTGTTCTACGGCATTGGCATGGTGGAAAAGGGCGCGCGCCACTTCACCATGATCTATGGCATGACCAAGAGCGTTCCCTTCGCGGTAGTGCCGGTATCGGCGGCTCTTGCATGTATCCAGCTGATCCTGGTCGCCATCCGCGACCAGGCGCGCTGGACCAGCACCGAGGGTCCCATAGAGCCCGGAAAGGCGTTGTCGTGACCTGGGTCGCGCTCACCTTTTTCGGGCTGCTGGTGCTGGGTATGCCGGTGGGGTACGTGCTGGGAATTGCCGGCATGGTGGGCATGTTCACCATCGGCGGCTCGGGCCGGTTCATGCCCATGGCGCCGGAACGCTTTTTCGCCGGCCTGGATTTGTTTCCGTTTTTGGCGATGCCGTTCTTCATTCTTGCCGGCGAGATCATGAACCGCTCCGGCATCACTGACCGGCTGATGCGCTTTGCCGACGCGCTGGTCGGCTATCTTCGCGGCGGCATGGCGCATTCCAATATGGTTGCCTCGGTGTTTTTCGCCGGCATTACCGGGGCCGCCACCGCCGACGCCGCGGCCTTCGGCAACACCCTGGTGCCGGCGATGGTGAAGCAGGGCTATACGCGCCCGTTCGCCTGTGCGGTCACCGCGGCCGGCTCGATCATCGGCCCCACCATTCCGCCGTCCACGCTGATGGTGATTTATGGATCTCTCATGGGTGTTTCCATCGCGGGCCTTTTTGCCGCCGGAATTCTGCCGGGACTGCTGATCTGCCTGCTCTGCATGTCAGTGATCGCGGCGCTTGGCCGCCGGCTGAATCTGCCGAAGGCGGCGGGCGGGCCGAGCCTGCGGCTGATCCTTAAAACATTCCGCGACAGCCTCAGCGCGCTGGTGCTGCCGGTGATCATCCTCGGCGGGATCCTGGGCGGCGTCACCACGCCGACCGAGGCGGCGTCAATTGCGGTCTTCTACGCGCTGGTGGTCGGCGGCCTGGTGTACCGCGCCCTCACATGGGCCGACCTGGTCGACATGTTGGTGCGCACGGTGCGCATTACCGGCGTCGTCTTTCTGATTATCGCCTCCGCATCGATCCTCGGCTGGTGGATGACGTTCCAGCAGATCCCGCAGGCGATCGCCGCCGGTTTTCTCACGGTGTCCGAGAATCCGCACGTGGTTATTGCGATGATCCTGGCGCTGCTGCTTTTCATCGGGCTGTTCATGGACATCAACGCGACGCTGGTGATCCTGGCGCCAGTGCTTGCCCCGCTCACGCTGCAGATCGGCATGGAGCCGGTTCACGCAGGCGTGATGATCGTGCTGGCGCTCAATATCTCGCTGATGACGCCGCCGGTGGGGGCGTGTCTGTTCGTACTCGCCTCGGTTACCGGCGAGAAGCTCGAGGCCATCGCCCGGCAACTGTGGCCGTTCCTCATTGCGGAGGTCGGGGTGCTGCTTGTCATCGCCTACTGGCCGGGCCTGACCTTGTTTATCCCGCGGCTGCTTGGATTCGCGGAGTAGCAACAAAAACGGATTGAAAACTTCACTCAACAGGAGGACTTCATAATGAAATACTTCAATCGATTCACCCTGACCGCCGCCGCCGCGCTGGTGGCGGTCGGCCTTGCCGCAGCTCCCGCCCATGCCGAAAAGACCATGCGCATCGGGCATCTGAACCCGGAGAGCCCGTTCGAGAGTCACTCGGGAGCGATGGTTGCGGTGTTCAAGTCTTTAGTGGAAACCGGCACCAACGGCTCCATCAAAGTACAGCTTTTTCCTAATGGACAGCTGGGCAAGGACAACGAGGTGATCGCACAGGTCCGGGACGGCATCGTCGAGTCTTGCATCTCCTCTGCCGGCGGTGTCGCGCAGCACTACCCGCTGGTCGGTGTGTTCGACGTGCCGTTCGCGTTTCCCAACATCGCGGTGGTGCACAAGGTGATGTCGCTCGACAGCCCGTTCGGCAAGAAGTTTGCGGCCGACCTGGAGGGGAAGACATCGGGGCTCAAGGTCATCGGCCTGCTCGACAGCGGCGGTTTCTTCGCCTTCAGCAACTCGAAGCGGCCGATTAAAAGCGTGGCCGACATGAAGGGGCTGCGTATCCGTACCATGACGCTGCCAACACACGAGACGGTGGTTTCGTCGCTAGGCGGCCAGCCGACTCCGCTGCCCTGGGCAGAGGTCTACACCGCGCTGCAGACCGGCGTGGCGGACGGACAGATGAACCCGATACCGATTATTGCCTTCGCAAAATTCGACGAGGTTCAGAAATTTCTATCGATTACCAACCACATCATCACGCCCTATGTATGGTTCATCAATAAGGACTTTTACAACGGTTTGACGCCAGAAGAGCGCGCGGTCGTGGACTGGGCCGCTGTTGCGGCGGTCGACGCCGGCCGGGGTGTTTCTCGGGTCATCGAGGCCTCCGACAAGGGCCTGCCGAGGCTCGCCAAAAAAATGAAGGTTAACGCGCTGCCGGCGTCGGAACTGAAGAAGTTCGCTGACGCTTCCCAACCGGCGGTGCAGAAGCTGATCACGGAAAAGTTTGGTGCGGAAGGCACCGATATGCTCAACGCCATGCAGGACGCAATCAAACAGGCATCGATGTAGTTGCGCATGCCGTGACCGGGCGACGCGCGCCCGGTCACGGCGCGACCGCCGGACCGGGCCCAAAGCGGAGATCTTCGCCATGACCGACGTACTCGCAGCCCACCGGGCTCATCTCTATCACAATGCCCGGGCCGCGCAGGCCGGCGAGTACGGTCCGGCACATCGCGCCATCCTCAATCCGGAGGAAGCCGAAGCGGCGCGGCGCGAGATCGGGACGTGGCCGGGTTTCGCCCCGACCCCGCTGGTTTCGCTGCCCGGTCTTGCCACGGCGGCGGGACTCGGCTCGGTCGCTTATAAGGACGAAGGGGGGCGCTTCGGGCTGCGCAGCTTCAAAGCGCTGGGCGGCGCGTACGCCGTCTATCGCCTGCTGGCGCGCGAAGCGGAGCGCACTGGAACCGGTCCAGTGACGGCGGCAAGTCTCGCCGCGGGAAAGCATCCGGATCTGACTTCGCGCATCACCGTTTGCTGCGCAACCGATGGTAACCATGGTCGATCGGTTGCCTGGGGCGCGCAGACCTTCGGCTGCGCCTGCACCATCTTTATTCACGCTACCGTGAGCGAGCAACGCGAAGCGGCCATTGCCGCGTACGGCGCGCGCGTGGTG
The DNA here is from genome assembly GCA_041589735.1 of Gammaproteobacteria bacterium. Lineage (GTDB taxonomy): Bacteria > Pseudomonadota > Gammaproteobacteria > HK1 > HK1 > CAMYJH01. The sequence continues at coordinate 6,942 of JBFHVA010000176.1, forward strand.
CGACACCCCGGAAACTATGATCAGGCGGTGCATCGCGCGGCGCAGGAGGCCGAAAAGAACGGTTGGGTTGTCGTCTCGGACACCTCTTACGAGGGTTATACGGACATTCCCCGGGACGTCATGCACGGCTACACGGTGATGGCCGACGAGGCTTTGCGCGCGCACGCGGCAAAAGCGGGGGGGCCGCCGACTCACATTTTCGTGCAGGGCGGTGTTGGCGGCGCGGCTGCCGCGGTGCTGGCTCGATTCTGGTGGGAATACGGCGCCAAGCGCCCGCGCTTCGGGGTGGTGGAGCCCGAAAAGGCGGCGTGTCTTTATGAAAGTGCCCGCGCCGGCAAGCGGGTGGCGTTGACCGGTGACATCGAGACCGTGATGGCGGGACTGTCTTGTGGTGAAACTTCGCTTTTGGCCTGGCCGATCCTCCACGACGGGGCGGAGTACTTTCTCACCATTCCCGATGACGCGGCGCTGGAC
>JBFHVA010000177.1:0-7363 GCA_041589735.1 Gammaproteobacteria bacterium
AGAGTTCTGAGCGTTATTTCGAGCCTCCAATGGCAACTGATTTTTATTTGTCAATGTAACTTAGGGGCCGAGAATGCCGTTCCCGGCGCCGCGGCGGATATCAAGCTTACTGTCTGAGCGATGGGAAGAAAAGTCAGCTTGCAGGGTCGAATTCCGGGCCGCGGCAGCGGGACCCCGGAGCAAGGCGTCCCCGATCTGCATCCTCCTGTTTAATAACGAAATGGTATGCTCGCGCGCCATGGCCGGACGAAAAAAGCCGATCGGAGGGTTCGGGATAGGCCCCGCTCTGCTTCTCTTGGTGGCAGCGTCGCCGAGCGTGTCTGCCGCGAGACCACTGCAGGCACTCCAAAACCTGCGTCCGGCGCTGCTCATACCTGCCCAATACCCCCGAACGTCGGTTGTGTGCGACGAGTTGCGCCAGCGCCGCGTCATCGACCAGCACCAGATGAACGACCGGCTGCGCAACTTTCTTCTGTTCGACGCGGCGGAACGCGGCTGTATCGAGTTGATGAACGGGCTGCTTTCGGAGGGCGCCTCCGTTAGGGCTAGGGATCGCTTTGGCAATACCGCCCTGCTGCGCGCCGCCCGCGCAGGAGAAGATGAGGCGGTCAAGCTGCTGATCGAGAAGCAAAGCGACGTGCATCACCAGAACATCGCCGGTAGCACTGCGCTGCTTCGCGCGGTCACGATGAACCGGCGCCGCACGGCAAATATTTTGCTCGAAGCGGGCGCCGATCCCAACCAGCCGAACCGGCGCAGCGTCTCACCCCTGATCGCCGCCGCCTACAATGGCAACGTTCGCATGACCGAGCTGTTGCTGACATCCGGCGCGCGGCCCGAACCGCGCGATGCTACAGGAAAAGGCGCGATAGTCTATGCCGCCGCGAAAGGCTACCCGAAAATCGTCGCCATGCTATTGGATGCGGGCTTGAGCGTTGACGAGCGCTACGACAACGGCCTTACGGCGCTGATGTGGGCCGCGGGACACACCAACGACGTTCCCGTCACCGAGGGGCTCACCACGGTTAAGCTGCTGCTTGCGCGTGGCGCGACGCTGGAACTGACCGAGAACCGCGGGCGCACCGCGTTGATGATCGCCGCTGAACGCGGACACGCGGAGATTGTCGAGGCACTGCTCGCGGCGGGCGCCGATCGAGAACGCAGCGACGACAAAGGATTGACGGCTACGGATCTGGCCGCGAACGATTCCGTGCGGAGACTTTTGGCGACGAACTAAAGCGATCTCTGCGCGGGTCAAAGCGCTCCCAAGTAGCGTGCCATTGCCGCGATCTCGTCCTCGGGGTAAGCGTTCATCAGCGAGCCTTTTGCCGGAGAGTTGAGCCGCACCTTGTTCTTGAACTCGAGCATGGTCTTCTCGAGATAATCCACCTGCTGGCCGGCGAGCCGCGGCACTCTGCTGTTACCTTCGTATCCGCCCAGATGACACTGAACGCACTGGCCGGCGGTAGTTGCCTGCTGGGCTAATCTGACCGTCTCGTCGTCGGCGGTCACCTGAACCGTAGGCCATTTCTGCTCGGAGAAATGCTTCGCCAGGGCCTGCATCTCTTCTTTTTCCATCTGAGTGACGATGCCGCCCATGATCGGATTTGCCCGGCGGCCGGCCTTATAGTCCTTAAGCTGCACGTAAAGGTAGTAAAACTCCTGCCCGGTGATGATTGGAATGGCGGGATCGTTGGGCAAACCGTTAGCGCCGTGACAGCTGGTGCACAGCGCAATCTTCGCTTCCAGCTGATTCGCGTTAGAAGGCGGGCTCGCGAGCAGCGTTAGAGCGAAAAAAACCCCGGGCCCTCGCACAAGAGCCCGTCGCAACCATCCAGACTTCATTCAGATATTAATCTCGTTCAGAAATGAGGCGGCGGAGCCGGCCCGACCGGCCCCGCCACCGTAAATATAAATCGAACTATCACTCGGCAAGGGTGAATGCGATGATGTTGTTACCCCGCTTGAAGTTGAGCTGGGTGTTTCCGCCGGCGGCAACGACAATGTACTGCTTGCCGTTCACGGTGTAAGACGACGGCGGCGCGTTGACGCCAGCGCCCGCCTGGAAGTTCCAGAGAACGCTTCCGGTCTCGGCGTCATAGGCCTTGAACTGGCCGTTGCCTTCGCCGGTGAACACCAGCCCGCCGGCCGTTGCCAGCACGCCGCCAATCATGGGCTGCGGCGTCTTGACCTTCCAGCGGATCTTGCCGGTGTCGTAGTTGACCGCAGTGACGTTGCCCCACTGCTCTTCGCCGGGTATGACCTTGAAGGCGCCACCGAGCCAGAGTTTGCCTTCCGGATACGGTGTGCTTTCCACGTGGTAGGTCATCGGTTGGTGAAGGTTGATGGCGTAGGTCAGCCGGAGATTGGGATTGATCGCCATCGGCGACCACTCCACGCCGCCGTTGGCGCCGGGCAGCATGCGCGCGCCCTCCTTGGTGGGCAGCACCCACATATTCTCCTGCGGCACCATGGCTTCAGAGAAGCGCAGCAGCTTGCAGTCGCGGCGATCGTGCACGTAGACGTGGCCGGTCTTGCCCGCGTGCAGCAGCCCCGGCACGGTGTTGCCTTTATTATCACGCACGTCGGTCAATATGGGCGGGCTCACCGCGTCCAGGTCCCAGACGTCGTGGGCGATGTACTGGAAGTGGCAGACGTACTTCCCGGTATCCAGATCCACGGCCACCAGAGAATCGGTGTAGAGGTTGTCCCCGGGCCGTAAGGATCCGTCCAGGTCCGGCGAAGGATTGCCGACCACAAAGAAGATGCGGTTCAGGTCCCGGTCCACGGCCGGGTTCTGCCACACGCCGCCGCCGAGGGTTTTGTACGGATCGCCCATCTTTTCGAGATCGGTTTTTTCCTTCGCAATGTCCCGCAGCATGTCGCGGCCGGTGGCATCGGTCTTGGCCCAAACTCCAACCGAATTTTCTGGGATGGTATGGAATTGCCACAGCTGCTTCCCGGACTTCCAGTCATAGGCTTTGACGAAGCCTCGGATACCGTACTCGCCACCATTGGTGCCGATGAGGATCTTTCCGTTCACCGCTGTGGGCGCCATGGTCTCGCTGTAGCCAAGCTCCGGATCAGCAAGCTGGGTTTCCCACATGAGCTTCCCGGTCTTGGCGTCGAGGGCCACCAGCTTCGCGTCGAGGGTGCCCATGTAGACCATGTCGCGATAGACGGCGACACCGCGGTTGTTGGGTCCGCAGCAATAGGTCGTGATCGGCCCCATCTTGTGCTTGTAGTGCCAGATCTGCTGGCCCGTTTCAGCGTTAAGCGCGTAAACGTGATTGAAGGCCGTGGTCGCGTACATGATGCCGTTGACCACGATGGGCGAGGTCTCCATGGTTTCCACGATCTCTGTCTGGAAGATCCACGCGGGCCGAAGCTTGTGAACGTTGGAGACGTTGATCTGGCGGTTCGGGTAGTAACGCGTCTGCTCGTAGTTGCCGTTGGTATGCAGGAAATTATTTCCGTCTCCAGCGGCAAAGTTGAGCATGTCCTGGGTCACGCTCAGCATGTCGCCGTACATGGTTCCGCTGGACGTCTCTTGCGCATTCGATTGAGGTGCCAGTGCCAGAAGCGCGGTGCTCAACGCAACGCCGGCAGCACGGGCAATGGAAAATGCTCGGGTTTTCATTGGATCTCCCCCTTGGTGGTAGGGTGACGGTCGCCTTGTTGTAAATTGGGTGCCCGCGATTGAGGGAATCGGAGCGGGCATTAGATTACCGCCAACCCGGGCCCAATGCCAACGGCCCCGACGGCCCGACGATCAGTGGCGATAAATGTAGTGAGGCTCGGTGGGTGCGGAATCCGCCGCCACCAGCGCCGCCATTTCCTGGTGGTGCGGCGAGAATTCACAAACCGGATCGGTGGCGGCAGCGTCGCCGGTGAGCGCGAAAGCTTGACAGCGGCAGCCGCCTAAGTCCTTCTCCTTAAAGGAACAACTTCGACAGGGCTCGGGCATCCAGTCGGTGCCACGAAAGCGGTTGAAGGCCGGATCATTTTTCCAGATCCATTCGAGGGAATGTTCCCGCAGGCAGGAGAATTCCATTCCTGTGATGGACTCCGCCGCATGGCAGGGAAGCACGAAGCCGCGGGGATTGACGGCAAAATATCGGCTTCCCCAGCCGTCCATGCAGCGTTTGGGGCGCCGCGCATAGTAGTCGGGGACCACGTAATCGATGGCCAGCCGGCCGCGGTATTCTTCCGTCGCCGCCTTAGCCACCGCCGTGGCCCGTTCAACCTGCTCCCGGGTGGGCATCAAGACGGCGCGGTTCTTGAGCGCCCAGCCATAGTACTGGACGTTGGCGATTTCGAGCCGCTGGGCGTCCAGGGCGTGCGCCAGAGCGATGATCTGGGGCAGGTGGTCCAGATTCTGACGGTGGACCACGGCGTTGATGGTGAGCGGCAGTCCGAGGGCGCGCACCAGGCGCGCTGCTTCGAGCTTTCGGCGGTGGCCATTAGCGTAGTTGCCGATGCGGTTCGCGTTCGCGGCTTCACTGTCCTGGATGCTGATCTGCACGTGATTGAGCCCGGCGTCCTTGTATTCCTCGAGTCGCGACCGGGTGAGCAGCACACCGGCGGTAATGAGGTTGGTGTAAATGCCGACCTCTTTTGCGGCCAAGATGATCGCCGCCAGGTCTTTTCGCGCCGTCGGTTCACCACCGGAAAGATGCACCTGAAGCACGCCCAGAGACGCCGCCTGGCTCAACACGTCTGCCCATTCCCCAGCGTCGAGCTCGTCGCTTCGGGACGAAAGCGCGGTCGGGTTTGAACAATAAGGGCACTGCAGCGGACAGCGGTGGGTGAGCTCCGCCAGCATCGCGAGCGGCGGCTCGAGTTCGTGCGTCACTTCGCCCTGGTTATTTGTCATCATCCGCCTCGGCGCGCAGGAAGCGCTTTTCCTCCAGAAGACCGACCACGGCACGGACATCATGGTCGATGACGTCTCGCGGCGCGTCGTACTCGGCGACCAGGGTATCGATTATCTCACCCAGGGTGGCTTTGCCGTCAAAGCGGTCGACGATGTCCTTGCCCGTATCGTCCAGGACCAGGACGCGCTCCGGCGCCTGCAGCACCCACCGGTTGCGGGCGTCATCGTGCTGAAGGCGAACGAAATTCGCCAGCTGTGGGCGGAGCGAGAGGCTCAATTGGTCACCTTTGGCCATCGGTCGAGAATGCTCAAGCGGATTTGGGAATGAAAGCGCCCGGAGGCGGCATTTTTGGGTCCACGTAAGCCAGATACAGGGCGTCCAGCTGGGCCCAAAGCAGGTCAGTCTTGAACAGCAGCGCTTTGCAGGCCGCTTCGCGGAGCTCGGGGGTAGTTGCATTACGCTCGACGTAATCCAGGGCGAAATCGGCGTCCCTCGGCGCCTGGGTCAAGCGGTCAGTGAAGTAGCTCAGAGTATCCTCGTCGACGAAGTCGTACTGCGCCAGCATCGACGAGGTACGCTCGGAAATGATCGCCGGTGCGAACATTTCGGTGAGCGAAGAGGCGATGGCTTCCAGCAATGGCCGCTCGCGCACGAAATTGACGTAGGCGTCCACGGCAAATCGCGTCGCCGGAAGGATGCCCTCCTCCGAGACAACGTAGTCCCGATCGAGGCCGAGACGCTCACACAAATGCAGCCATTTTCTAATGCCTCCCTGGCCTTCGTGGCTGCCGTCATGATCCAGCACTCGCTGCGACCATATGCGTCTCGTTTCCACCTCGGTAATACGCGACATAATCACCGAATCTTTAATCGGTATGCGGCTTTGGTAGTAATAGCGATTGAGCGCCCAGGCCTGGATCTGACCTTTGTCCAGCTTGCCGTCCCGCATCAACGCATGAAACGGATGCTTGTCGTGATAGCGCTCCGCGCCGATGCGGCGCAGGCGTTTTTCCAGCGCTTCGGAAGAATTAAGGCTCACGGTAGATCGATGCTCATGCCGTCGTAAGCGACTGACCAGCCGGCGGATTCGAGTTCCCGCCGCTCTGGAGAGTCGGATAGCAACGCTGGGTTGGTGTTGTTGATGTGAATAAAGACCTTATGCCGAATCTTCGTTGCAGCAAGAGATGCCATTGCGCCCGCGTCGCCCGACATGGAGATGTGCCCCATACGCCTACCGGTTTTTTGTCCCTCACCGCTCGCAATCATTTCGTCGTCCCGCCACAGCGTGCCGTCAAAAAAAAGCAGATCAGCGCCGTCAATACGCGATCTCAAGTCGTCGCTGACATCGGCGCAGTTGGCGACGTAAAGCATTCTCGTGCCCTTGTCGTCGCTGATCTCGAGTCCAATGGTGTCGCCCTGCTCGGTTCCGAAGTCTGCGCCTTTTTGTGCATCTTCCTTGTAGAGCGCGACCTTGCCCGGCACGGCGAATGGCGTCACATCGAGCCCGCTGGCGTTACCGGCTTGGTCGCACAAAGGAAACGGTTCATTAAGCTGGAAAGGCTCTCGCTTCACCACGTCGGTAGCCAGCACGCGGAAGATCGGGTTCTCGTCTAGAACGCTAAAGATCCTCCGATGAGCGTAAATGACGAAGGGCGTGCGCTCGCGCAAGTGCAAAAGCCCCGCAACGGCGTCCACGTCACCATTGGTGAGCACCACGCCGGCAATGGGTGAGGAACGCAGCCCGCCTTGGGGATGGAGGCTCGCCTCCCGGTTAATCTGCTCACGCAGATCCGGGGCCGCGTTGAGGATGAACCAACGCGAACCATCCGCGCTGACGGCGACGGAGGCCTGGGTTGCGGGAGGCGCGGCGGGATCGCCGCTGCGCGCCCTGCGGCACGCTTCGCTATTGCTGTTCCATTGGGGGAAACCGCCACCGGCGGCGGCTCCCAGCACGAGAATCCGGATCACTCCTAAGTTCTGGAGGACCGGTGTTCAGTCTTATGGACGAAAATCAGAGCTCGGCGCAGACGTAGCAGTTGATTTCCATACCGACCTGAATTTCCACAATTACCGGACGCGTCCACGTCTTCATGAGCATCTCCTCTTACAGGCGTGAATTATTAGTCTTAGAAACAGGAACTCCATTCTATTCCATCTCCCGGGAGGCAAGTCAATTCCCATTTAGGTCCCGCATTTCACGGCGCCGCGGCGAGGCGGCCCGGGCCGGGTTTCGGCCTTGACCGGCGCTGCCCGGGCTTTTTTGATGAATCAAGAACTTAACCAGACCAGTGGAGGGCGGATGCCGATAGCGCACGGCATCTCTAAATGCTTCATTGCTTCCGTTACCATCACCACCTCTTTACCAGAGGAGCACTCAGAGTTGGGCCAGAAAGAATCCGGTTCGGGGGTCGAAATCGAAGATCTCCACTACGCCTACGGGGCAAAGACGGCCCTTGACGGGGTGTCGCTTTCCATCCGCCCGGGTC
>JBFHVA010000178.1:0-7311 GCA_041589735.1 Gammaproteobacteria bacterium
CGACTGGGTGGGCCGGTTCCGGCTCTACTGGAACAAGTGGAGGGACGAGCTTTACGACACCGAGGAATCGCTCAAGGTGCCGACCCTGGACAGCCATGTGCTGGTGGAAGCGCCCAACGGGGAAGAGCGCCGCTACGTTGCCAATCCGTACTATTTCAAGCTGGATTCCTCCGGCCAGCAGCTGCCCTATATCGAGATGCACCACGAGCGCTTCGTGCCCAATGAGCTGTTCCTTCTGGAAATCGTCAGCGGAAACGTGGACCAGAAGGCCCAGAACCTGGGCTTCGGATCCTATCGTCAGCTGAAGGACAACGAAGATAAGGGCGGCTACGTTTTGCAGCTCCCTACGGGCGGGGGCGGGATCTATCTCGCCTTCAACCAGACCCACAAGGACCCCGTGGTGAGAAAAGTCTTTTCCGATCCTCGTTTCCTCGCCGCCATGTCTGTCGCCATCGACCGCCAGGCGCTCAACCTGATCCGCGTTCAGGGTTTTGCCGAAATCACCCAGGGGCTTCCGCATCGGACGTCCTTCGTCACCGAGGCGCAGCGCAAGCACAACGTCGAATTCGATCCGGGAAAAGCAAACCGTCTGCTGGATGAGATGGGGCTTAAGCGCAGCTCCTCGGGCGTGCGCCTGCTCCCGGATGGGCGCCCCCTGGTGGTGAACTGGGCCTTCAGCCGGCAGTTTGCCGGCACCCCGGAGCTGCCTCAGAGAATTCGCGACAACTGGGGGGAAGTGGGCGTCGAAGCGCGCCTGAGCGAAATTACGACGGATGAGAGCCGCGAACGGGCCTGGGCCAACGACATGGACATCAACATGGAGTGGGATGCGCCCTTCGAGCCCAACCTGATCGGCGACCCCTACCTCTTCGTGCCGCCCTACTCGCATCTGAGTCCGCTCTTCGGCGTGCCGTGGAAACAATGGATGGACAGTGACGGCGCGGAGGGCGAGGAACCGCCCGACTGGGTCAAGCGCCTCCACGCGCTGGCGGAGGAGTGGCGCACGGTTCAGCCCGGGTCCGCACGCTACCGCGAGATTGGCACGGAAATGGTGCAGATCAACCTGGACCACATGACCATAATCGGCGTCCTAGGCCTCGCCCCAAGCCCCACGGTGGTCTCTAAACGGCTCAAGAACGTCACCCAATGGACGATAAATCACTATAACTACGCCCGTACCTACCCGTTCCGCCCCGACCAGTGGTTTTTCGCTAGATGACCGACCCCCCCGCACTGCCCTCGGACCCACATCGCGCTCAGCGCTCAGACCGGCGGGGGTTCTTCGGGGGGCTGGCGTTCAAGGTTCTGCTGGTGGTGATTCCCATCGAGCTCGCGATTCTCGCCGTCAGCGGGTTTTTCTATACCGAGCGGCTCGGATCCGCCATCGACGAGCGGCTCCGCGCCCGCATCGAGGTGCCCGGGCATCTAATCGCTCGCGGGGCGATGAGCATCAGCTCCGTGGCCAACCCCGAGGTGATTCGGAGCGTGGTCGGGGAAGAGCTGATCAATGGTCTGGTGTTGGACAGTGACAATCGCGTGATTTATTCCCTCGACCACGCTTATCGGGGCAAGCGCATCGACGACCTATACAGCTTGAGCGGCGTGTCGTTTCAGGGCCTGCCGCGGGAGGGGTTGTATTTCGAGACCGAGAACGGTCTGGCGAAGGTTACCCCCGTCTACACCATCGATCTAAGTCGCCCGACGTACTTCACGGTGTTTGAAATCAGCACCGTAGGGGCAGGTCGCGAGAAGCGATCAATCAAACAGCTTCTATTTTTCGGATCGGTTTTCGTAACCCTGGTCACGGCGCTTTGCGTGTTTCTGCTTTTTCGATCCACCGTCGAATCCCGACTTCGTCAAACTCTCGAAGTGCTGGGCAAGCTCAGTGACGGGGATCTTTCCGCGCGAATCGGCGACAACCTCTCCAAGGACGAAATCGGCATTCTTCAAGGCGAAGTCGACGCCATGGCGCGTCGACTCGAGTCCCGGGACCGGGAAAAGCATGAGGTGCAGGCCGCCCGGGAAGAAAGCGAGGCTCGGTTCAGGGACTTTGCCGATACCGCTGCCGACTGGTTTTGGGAAACGGATAGAAATCTTCGACTCAGCTACCTTTCCGAAGGATTCATGGAAAGGACCGGGGTCAGCTCAGAAGCGCTGATCGGGTATCGAGTCAATGAGCTCAATATATTCACCTTCGAAGATCAGAAAGAGGCGATGCATTTTTTTCGCAATTTCCGCTCCCATCAACCGTTTCATCAGGTTGAGATTCCCTATTTGACGGACGCCGGCGAGAAGCGCATCGCTCGCATCAGCGCCAAACCCATGTTCTCGCCGGCTGGAAAATTTCGCGGCTATCGCGGAAGCGGCATCGACGTGACCGAAGAATTCGTGCTTTCGAACGAGCTCTCCTACCAGGCGTCCCACGATGAGCTGACTGGACTGGTTAACCGCCGCGAGTTCGACATCAGGCTGAGGCGCGCGCTGATTAACGCGCGCGCCCAGAGCAGCAATCACGCCTTGTGTTACCTCGACCTCGACCAGTTCAAGGTCGTAAATGACACCTGTGGTCACGTGGCCGGGGATGAGCTGTTGCGACGAATCGGATCGGTGCTTCAGGAAACCGTGCGCAAAGGTGACACCCTGGCGCGGCTTGGTGGGGATGAATTCGGAGTGCTGTTGGAACACTGCGATCTTGCTCAGGCGCAGCGGGTCGCCAAGGTGATTCTGAAAGCGGTGGAAGCATTCCAGTTCGAATGGAATGACTCCAAGTTCAAAATCGGGGTCAGTATCGGCCTGGTGCCCATCACGGCCGATAGTGGAGACGTGACAGACGTCCTCAGCGCCGCCGATACCGCCTGCTATGAGGCCAAGGATCAGGGACGAAATCGATACCACGTTTATCACGCGGACGACGAAGACCTGGTGCGTCGTCATGGTGAGATGGAGTGGGTGGGCCGAATCAACCGCGCGCTGGACGAAGAGAGGTTCGTGCTCTTTTATCAGCCCATCGTCCATATCGGAAATTCTGGCGGACACAAAGAACGGATGGAGCTGCTTGTCAGAATGGTCGACGAGCAGGGCGAGCTGCTGTTGCCCGGCAGATTTCTGCCCGCGGCCGAGCGCTACGGCCTGTCGGCAAAGCTCGATCGCTGGGTGGTTCAGAGCGCGATCCGCTGGCTCTCCAAAAACCGCAAGTCTACGAGCCGGCTCGAGATGTGCTCCATAAACGTCTCGGGTCACTCGTTAAATGATGCCGGTTTCGCGGAATTCGTTGTCGGCCAGCTTCAGGCTTTGCGCGTTCCGCCGTCGTTGGTCTGTTTCGAGATTACCGAGACGACGGCCATCGCCAATTTGAAAAGCGCGATCGCCTTTATGAAGGAACTGCATAATTTCGGCTGCAGATTCGCCCTCGACGATTTCGGAAGCGGGGTCTCGTCTTTTGCTTATCTCAGATCTCTTCCGGTCGATATCCTAAAAATTGACGGTCAGTTCGTGAGGGATATGGCGACGGATGAAGTGGACGCCGGCATGGTCACGGCCATCCACGAAATTGCGCGGGTGATGAATAAAGAGACGGTAGCCGAATTCGTCGAGACCAACGCCGTGCTTAAGAGACTGGAGCAAGTTGGGGTCGATTTCGCACAGGGCTACGGGGTTGGCCGGCCCGCGCCCCTGGACAGCCTGGAATCGGACCGTTCCGAGAACGTATCAGCGCCGGACGGCGAAAAGCGACCCCGCCGCAGCGCTTGAACTCCCGCGGCCTTTAGCTTTCGTCCTTCCTAGAGGGAAGGACCAGGTTCGCCACCACCCCGAGAATACCGGCCAGGCCAATTCCAGTCAGGGCCCACTCCGCCGTGCCGATGGAGAGCCCGCCCACGCCGGACACTAAGATGATGGCCACTATGGTGAGGCTGCGCGGCTTGAGCAGATCATCGCCGGCTTTCACCAGGGTATTGAGACCGACCACCGCGATGGCGCCGAAAAGAATAATCAGAATGCCCCCCATCACCGGGGTGGGAATCGTCTGCAGCAGACCACCCACCTTGCCGACGAAAGCCAGTACGATGGCGGCAATCGCCGCCCAGGTCATGACCGCCGGATTGAAGGCGCGGGTCAGCGCGACCGCGCCCGTGACCTCGGAGTAGGTGGTATTCGGGGGACCGCCTAGAAAAGACGCGAGCGAGGTGGCGAGGCCGTCGCCGAGCAGAGTGCGATGGACGCCCGGGGTCTTGAGGTAGTCTCGTCCGGTCACCGAACGGATGGCGAGCACGTCGCCGAAATGCTCGATGGCGGGCGCGATCGCCACCGGCACGATGAACAACACCGCCTTCCAGTTCCATTCCGGGGTCACAAAGTCCGGCACCTGGATCCAGGCCGCCGCTTTCACCGGCGCAAAGTCCACCAGTCCGAGCACCAGAGACACCACGTAGCCCACGCCGATGCCGAACAGAATGGACAGCAGCTTGAGTATCCCCCTGCCGTAGAGTGAGGCGAGCACCGTTGCCACCAGAGAAATCACGGCAACGCTGATGGCGGTGCCATAGGGAACCAATACCGTGCCGCCGTCACCGGTTTTGCCCATGGCGAGGTTGGCGCCGACCGGGGCGAGAATGATTCCGATGACCATAATTACGGGCCCGATGACGATGGGCGGAAGCAGGCGGTGCAGTATTTCGACCCCGCCGACCTTGACGATGATGCTGAGCAGGATGTAAACGACGCCGGCCGCCACCAGCCCGGAGAGGGTGGCCGCCAGGCCCCAGGTCTGCACTCCGTAGCTGATGGGGGCAATGAAGGCAAAAGACGAAGCGAGAAAGATGGGCACCTTTCCGCCCGTGACCAGCTGGAACAGGAGGGTCCCCGCGCCGGCGGTGAACAGCGCGACGTTGGGATTCAGTCCCGTGAGTAGCGGCACCAGGACCAGCGCGCCGAAGGCGACGAACAGCATCTGCACCCCGAGCACGGCGCCGCCGGGCGTGAAGCTGTAGTCGGGCTGGGTGACCGAAGCGAGCGTCGAAGTGTTCATGCTATTCCCCCCGAAGCCGAGACACTCTTAGCCAGTGCGCCCTGCCACGATTGTCGAAGCAGGCGCGAATTCGATATTCATGCCGGCAAGCAGACTACTGCCGCCGGCTTATTTCCGCAACGCCCGGCCAGTTGCCGCCGCGAAAAGCGAATTATCCCTTTCAGGGCAGGGTTTCATTGACGCCCACCTGTTCGATTTTCTCCCTCGCTCGCTTGTTGTCGTTGGCTCCCGCATCCGGCGCGTCCTGCGTTTTCTCGGCGCCCGGCGTGTGGCAGATGGATGCGCAGATTGGAAAGTGGTCCGAACCGAAGTAAGGCAGGCGTTCGAGCGCGATCAGAGTAAAGTCGGTGGAAAAAAAGATGTGATCCAGCGGCCAGCGAATGAATGGATAGCGGGCGTGAAAGGTGCTGTACATTCCACGCCCGATTCGGGGGTCGATCAATCCGCTGATCTTTTGAAACAAGCGTGTGGTGTAGGACCATGCGACGTCGTTCAGATCGCCGCAGACAATCACCGACCGGTTATCGTCGTCCAGTGCCTTTGCGACCATCAAAAGCTCGGCGTCTCGTTCTTTTGCAGTGGGGTTTTCCGTAGGGCTGGGCGGAGCGGGATGGAGGCAGTGTAAGTGGACGCGGTGCCCGGAACGGAGCGCTATGCCGCTGTGCACGGATGGCACATCTTCCTCGATGAGGAACTTGACCTCGGGGTCGATCAGTTCCAGCTTCGAGTAAAGGTGCAAGCCATAAAGATTGTCCAGCGGATGCTTGACTGAATAAGGATAATCCGGATCCAACGCGTTCAGCCTGGACTCCCACCACGAATCCGTCTCCACAAAGAGCACGACGTCCGGATCCTTGGCACGTACCAGTTTCAACAGCATTTCGTCTTCGCGGTTTGGCAGCCAGACGTTGGCGACGAGCAAACTGATGGAATTTGCAGGATTTGGTTTGTTTGCATCTCTAACCTGTTTTGGAAACACTGGAGTGTAGGGAATAATCCGAATGAGCTGTATGAACACGCAAAAGGCAAAGATCAACGCCAGCGTGATTTGATGCGGCTGACTGAGTCCTGCCACTGCAGCGTAGGCAATCAGCAAAAGCGCCGTAAGCGCCGCGATCTGCACGCGGGGAAACTCAAAGGCCCGGATCCACCAAGCTTCGTGCCGCAGCAGTGGCAGAGCGGTCCAAAGCACGGCCACGAACGCGAACAGTGTTGCGATCCACTCGGTGCTCACGGGAAGGCTCTCGGTTGTTTGAGGAAATGGAGCTACGAGGCCCCGTTCTTATTCGTTTCCGGCGATGTCTTCGTACCAAAGCTCAGGACGTTCGGCGATGAACTTGTTCATCAACTGAATGCAATCCTGATCATCGAGCAACATCACCTCGACGCCGCGCTCTTTTAAAAATTCAATGTTGCCGGGAAAGTTCTTGTCTTCGCCGATCACGACCCGTCCGATGCCGAACTGAATGATGGTGCCGGTGCACATCATGCACGGGCTGAGGGTGGTATACATGGTGACTTTTGAATAGTCCGGGCGCCGGCCGGCGTTTTTCATGCAGTCGGTCTCTCCGTGGGACACGGGATTGTCGTCCTGCACGCGCCGGTTTCTTCCGCGTCCAATGACGTTCCCGTTTTCCACCATGACGGCGCCCACCGGTACACCGCCTTCCTCGTAACCGGCTAACGCCTCCTCATAGGCAAGACGCATGAATTTTTTGTCGTTCTCGGGCCCGGTATCTGCCGGCATCGTTCTCCCCCGCGGACTGCATGAGTCAGGGCAGGCTAAGCCACCAGGCCGACTGGCGCAACGAGGAGGGGTTGGAGCAATTCGCTTCCCGCGAAAGAAAACGCGGGCCGGCGAGAGATTGCGGCGGAAGCGTTATTGTGGTCGGGAAGTCTCGGTCAGCTGTTCGCGAATGTACGCCGCCAAATCGCCGACTGTTTCCAGCTCAAAGACGTCCTGGTCGAAGCGGACATCGAACTTGAACTCCAGCTCCCTCAAGAAATCCGCGGTCTTGATGGAGTCCAGGTTGAGCTCGGTGAGTTTGCTCGACATAGCGGGTGTAACGCGAAGACGCGCTTCGATAAAGCGGACCAGCTCGGTCTCGACGCGGTCCATGGGGGCGCTCCCAGGTGGCTTCAATGCTGCTTAATTGTCTGGTACCGATGTGACCGCGATATTGATCCGGGTCAGCGCGCGGGCGCTTGCACTGGCAATCCCGTAGAGCGAAAGAGATCGGGATGGGGCTTACCAGCCACCCCCGCCGCCACCGCCCCCGCCGCCG
>JBFHVA010000179.1:0-7303 GCA_041589735.1 Gammaproteobacteria bacterium
AAGCAGGTTGGCGCGCTGAATGAACAGCGAGTCGAGACTGCCGCCGTTGTATTCGATCCCGCTTTGCTCGCAGCGTACGCTGAAGCTCATGTCCGAGTCCCGCGACTCGACGCCAAGATGACCGAATAATCGGCACAGGTTCGGATAGTTCGGCTGGTTGAAGACAATAAAGCCGGTGTCCACCGGAATGGTGCGCTGGCCTTCGCGAACGTCGACGGTGTTGGTGTGACCGCCGAGGTAATCACCGGATTCGAACAGCGTCACTTTGTGTTTTTGCGACAGCACGTGCGCGCAGCTCAGACCCGAGATACCGCTTCCAACGATGGCAACGTTCATGATTGTTCCGCCCCCGTTGTCTTTTTGTCTTTGAGCACTTGGCGCGGAACGCTTCGGAGGTCCTTTACCAGTCCGACCCAGGCCAGCGCGCGCAGCAGCAGATAAGAGATATCGACTTCCCACCAGTAGAAGCCCTGACGGGCGGCGGCCGGAAAGCGGTGATGATTGTTGTGCCAGCCCTCCCCGAGGGTGATCAGGGCGAGCCAGAAGTTGTTGCGGCTGTCGTCGCTGGTTTCGAACCGGCGCGAACCGAAGCGATGGGCGAGGGAGTTAATGGAGTAGGTAGCGTGGTAAAGCAGAACGGTGGAGATGAAAAACCCCCACACCAGCATCTGCGGGCCATCGGTGCCGAGCCCCGGCGCCGCGTCGCGCAGCCAGGCGCCGAGAAAATAACAGCCAGCGCCGAACAGTACGAAAGGCAGCCAGTCCACCCGCTCCAGAAACTTGAGCTCCGGATACCGGAGCCAGTCTTTTACCCTTTGCTCCTGCAGGGCGAAGCTTTTGCGGGTTAAGAACCACAGGGTGTGACTGAACCACATTCCCTGGTGTGAAGGCGAGTGGGGATCCTCGCGGGTATCAGCCGTCGCGTGGTGTTCACGATGGTGGCCCGCCCACCACAGCGGGCCCCGCTGCCCGGCGGTGCAACCGAGCACGGCCATGATGAACTGCACCGGCCGGCTGACGCGAAATGCGCGATGACCGAAATAGCGGTGGTAAAAGGCGGTAATGAAAAACATCCGCAGCAGGTAAAAGCCGACGGCGGCCGCCAGCGCGGTGGGGCTCACTCCGGTAAAAATCGCGCCGAAGCAGGCGACGTGCATTCCGATAAACGGCAGCAGTCTCATCCAGTCCAGGCGGCGGCCATCCGCCTCGCCGGTAATGGTCATGGCGCCCGGATCGTTAATGAGCCAGTGCCAGGCCTTAAGCCAGGGCGAATGATCGATGGTTGCTGCTGCGGTAGTGGTCATGCGGTCCTGTCCGCATTACTGGCGCGCCCGGCGGGCGCGGTCCCAGGTTGCGAGCGGGCAGGATCGCTAAAGGGGCGTGAAGCCCCGGTGTAGGACACGTGAAGATTCCGTGAAGGCGGGCGCCTAAACCCCGGCTTCTGCGGATCCGCGGGTCGCGGCCTCCTCGCAGCGGGACTGTGGAAACTCAACGATGACGCGGGTTCCGACGCCGATCTCGCTGCTGACATGGACCGGCCAGCCGAACCGGTCGGAAAGGCGCTTGACGATCGTCAGGCCCACCCCGTGGCCGCCGCGCTGGCGCGCCCCGCCGCGATAGAAGGGCTCGAACACCCGGTCCACGTCTTCTCTCGGCATGCCGCGGCCGCTGTCCTCTATGGAAACGCTGCCTGGGCGTATTTGAACGGTTACCGTTCCGCTGTCCGTATAGTCGAACGCGTTTCTGATCAGGTTTCCGAACAGAACAGAGACCACCTTGTCGGAGGCCTCGGCGATCAGGCGACAGCTTGAGTCGACCGTTACCTCCACCGGCTTGGCCCCAAGCTGAACCTGGGCGCGCTCGATCTCCTCGGAAATGATGTCGTTGATGCAAACGGGATTGATTGAAAGGCCGTGCTCGGATTCCCGCGCCAGCAGCAGAAACACCTCGGTGAGCTCCTCCATGTCCGCGGCGGCCCGCCGGATCCGGAGCACGGAATTTCGCGCCGGGGTATCCAGCTCCTGCTCGCTCAGCAGCATATCGGAAGCAATTTTAATCACCGTGAGCGGGCTCCTGAGCTCGTGGCTGGCATCGCGGGTGAAGTTTCTTTCCCGCTCCGCGAACTCGTTGATCCGCCTGGAAAGCCGCTCCAGCGCGTCCGCCAGCGCGACGATCTCCCGGTCCGGATTTCCGGGCAGGCTTTGGGTTGAAAACACTGCCGCGTCCGGAGCTTCCGGGTCCATCCTGTGCACTTGGCGCGACAGCCAGAGAATGGGCGAAAGCGCGCTCCTGGAGAGACGGTAGCCAATGAAGGTGAGCAGGTAGATGACGACGAGCACGCTGGCCAGCGGCACCAGGCCGAAGTAAAGCGCCAGCTCGCCCACCCGCTCTCCGTCGAAGACCAGGAACAGGCGCTGATTTTCCTTCTCCATGACGTAGACGACGGAGAAATCGGGTTGATCGGGAAGATGATGAAAGCCCGGCGCGAGCTCTCGAAGCGCTTCCGGCACCGGCTCGGTCCCGGCATCCCCGCTCATGAAGGCCGTGAGATTGAGGGTATCCGGCAGCGGGAATCCGGGGTCCGCTTGCCGTTTTTCCCAGAAGTAGCTGGCCTCTTCCCGCAACGCCTGCTTGATTAGCAGCTCTTCGATCGCAAACGCCGCGGCGTAGACGCCGAGGATGGCGGCCAGGGCGATCAGAATTGCCTGGAATAAAAAGGCCCGTCCGAACCGCTCGCCGAGCCCGATTTTACCCGCCATCGGATTCAGCCAGCCGGTATCCGGTACTTTGCACCGTGTGCAAAAGCGGCGCGTCGAAAGGTCTGTCGATCTGCTTGCGCAGGTTGTAGACGTGGCTTCTCAAGGTGTCGCTGTCCGGCAGCACGTCGCCCCAAACCTCACGCTCAATTTGCCGCCGGTTGACCACGCGCGGCGACGCCCGCATCAGAACCGTGAGGATCTTGAGCCCTATAGGAGTGAGCGTGATGTCCTTTCCGCCCCGCCGGACCTTAAGCGTGCCGGTGTCCAGGCTAAGATCGGCGACCCGCAGGACTTCCGGGCTGATCTTCCCGCGGCGACGCCGGATCAGTGCCCGAACCCGCGCCTCGAGCTCCTGGATCTCGAAAGGTTTGACCAGATAATCGTCGGCCCCTGCGTTCAGACCCGCGAGCTTGTCATGCAGCGCATCGCGCGCCGTCAGCATCAATACCGCGGTGTCCCTCCGGGCTTCCTTGCGCAGCTTCTCGCACAGATCCAGTCCATCCATCCCCGGAAGCATCAGATCCAGCACCATCACGTCGTAGTCGTTGGTCACCGCCAGGTGCAGGCCGGTAATGCCATCCGCCGCGTAGTCCACGTCATAACCGCGGTGCTCCAGGTAGGCGTAGACCATCTCCGCGATGTCGCGGTGGTCTTCGATCAGGAGAATGCTGCCGCTTTCGGTGTTTTCCATCAGCCTGTACGCGTACCGACATACGCGAGTATAAACCCGACATTAAAACCAGTTCCGCGTGACGATTATGTGAAGGGGGCGCGCTGCCTCATCGATGGAAATCGACCGCCGGACGCCGTAGCATGAGCCGGCCTCGATTCAACGGTTCTTGCCGATGCACCTGCTTCCTGACGGCACCACGCTGCTTATTTTTCTCGGCGCCTCCCTGGTGCTTCTGGTCACGCCGGGGCCAGCGGTTTTTTACATCGTCGCCCGAAGCATCGACCAGGGACGGATGGCGGGTATGGTCTCGACGCTCGGAGTGGCCGCAGGTTCCTGCCTGCACATCATCGCGGCGGCGCTGGGGATTTCCGCGCTGCTGGCATCCTCCGCGGTGGCTTTCAACGTGGTCAAGCTCATCGGCGCCGCCTACCTCATCTATCTCGGCGTGCGGAAATTTCTGGTTCCGGATCCGGTGGAGACCGACGTTCACGTGGCGCGCAGGCGGCTTCGCGAGATCTTTATTCAAGGCGTGATCGTCAACGTCTTCAACCCGAAGACCGCGCTTTTCTTTCTCGCCTTCCTGCCGCAGTTCGTCGATGTCACCAAAGGTCACGTGGCGCTGCAGATGATTCTGCTCGGCGTGGTGTTTGTGCTCTTGGGCGTCTTGAGTGACGGAACTTATGCGGTCGCCGCGGGCAGCTTCGGGAAGTGGCTCAAAAGTCACGCCGGGGTTTTGCGCGCGCAGCGCTACTTCGCCGGCAGCGTCTTCATCACCTTAGGCGTGCTCACCGCCGCCACCGGCAACGGTAAAAAATAAACTCGGGAAGTTGCGCCGCACGTGTCCGCCACCAAGCAAGCGAATCGGCTGAAGGTCAGCCCGCTGAGCCAGATAATGGCGGCGGAAGTGCGCGGCGTGGATCTCGATAAACCGGTTTCCAGAGCTCTGGGCGAGATGCTCAACGCGGCATTTCTCGACCATCAGGTCTTGTGCGTTCGCGATCAAAGACTGACGCCCGCCCAGTACGTGAAAGCCGCCAGAATTTTCGGCAAGCCGCAAGCGCAGATCGTCAAACACTTCCTGCATGAAAATGAGCCGCTGATTTCTCTGGTGTCGAGCGTTGACAACCGCGATAAAGTCGGCGATGGCAAGCCTATCGTGCGCGGCCCGTACTGGCACACTGACGACTCCTTCTTCGAAATACCGGCCAAGGCGACCATGCTGTTCGCGATTCAAATCCCCGACGGCCGCGGGGATACCTGGTTCGCCAATATGTATGCGGCTTACGACGCGCTGGACGACGCGACCAAGAAACGCATCGAGGATTTAACAGCGGTGCATAAATACGTGAGCCGAAGAGCAGGGGCCAAGGTGGCAAAGCTCTCAGGCGACGATGAGAAAAAAACGCCGGACGTTTCTCATCCCCTGGTGCGCACCCATCCGCAAACGGGACGCAAATCGCTTTACCTGAACCCGAACCGCATCGACCATATCGAAGATATGCCGCTCGAAGAGAGTGACGCGCTGCTGGACGCGCTTTATGCCCATGCCTTCGAAGAACGGTTTCACTATCGCCACCGCTGGCAGCAAGGCGATCTGCTCATCTGGGACAACCGATGCACCATGCACCGGGCGAGCACCGATCTGAAGCCCGGTGACCGCCGGCTGCTTCACCGGATACTGCTCAAGGGTACGCGCCCGTTTTAAGTGGACGCATGCAGAGCTTGGGTTTGCGATTCAGAAAAGTCGGCCGGCGCCGATGAAGCGGTTGCGCCAGAAGCGCGATCTGAGACTGGCGTAAGACACCCGCTTGCCGCTGGACGGTGCGTGGACCATGCGGCCGTTGCCGAGATAGATCGCGGCGTGGGAAACCTTCTTGCCGTCGAGCTTGAAGAAGAGAATGTCGCCGGTGCGAAGCTCAGAGCGATGCACGGGCTGCGCGTGGCGGTAAAGATCCCTTGTCGTCCTCGGTGAGCGCAGTCCAATTCGCTTGTAGGAATAGTAAATCAGCCCGCTGCAGTCGAATCCCGACGACGGCGAGCTGCCGCCATAGCGGTAACGGACACCCACCATTTCCTTGGCCACCATCGCCATGTGGTAGTTCGGTTTGTAATCGTCCGGGCGCGGCGCCTGGGTAGCCTGAGAGTGATTGCTGGTGCTCGGAGCGGTGTGACTTGCGACGACGACCCCGCGTTGCTCCACCGGCGCCCGGTACACTTCGCTGGAACCGCAGCCGGCCAGGAAAGCCGTGACCAGCGCGATTGCCAACCCGGCGAAGGGGGCTTTTCTGCCAATGGACCGGCGGGTGTTCGGGAATTTTCGCGCGTCAAAGGTCATGAAATACAGGGCGATATCCGTAGTCCCTATATTTCATCTTAGAAGGCCCTTGCGTGCCGGCAAGGCGAATTGTGCCAATTCGGTCACGCGGGGCCCGTCCACGGGACCTAAATGCGCGCACAAGGCCAGCCGGCCACTCCGTTTCCTAGGAATGCCCAGCCTGCGGCGTGGTCAACTCGGTCGGCGATCCGGCCGCCGCCGCCGGCCGCTGAAATCATGAATTCCGAGTAACTTTATGCCGCAACCGTCAGCGCGCGCGTCTTTTGCACCGCAAGCGTCGTGTCCAGTGCGCGCTTGAGATCGGCGATCAGATCCTCCGCGTCCTCGATCCCGACCGAAAGCCGGATCAAATCGTCGTCGATGCCGGCCCGTTTCTTGGCTTCGTCAGTCATGGACTTGTGGGTCATGGTCGCCGGGTGCGCCACCAGGCTCTCGACGCCGCCCAAAGACTCGGCCAGGGAGAAGTGCTCCAGGGTTCCGATGAATGTCTTTACGCTTTCTAGGCCGCCGTCGATGCGAAAGCTCGCCATGGCGCCAAAGCCCGACTGTTGTTTCTTCGCGATCTCGTGGCCCGGGTGATCCTTCAAGCCCGGATAATGCACTTTCTTTACTGCTTTGTGTTCCTGAAGCGCGTCCACCAGGGCGTGGGCGTTTTCCTCGTGCACGCGAAGGCGGGCGCTCAACGTGCGCACGCCGCGCAGGGTGAGATAGCTGTCAAACGGCGCCCCGGTAATGCCAAGACAGTTGCCCCACCAGGTCAGCTGCTCGGCGAGGGACTCATCTTTGGCGATGGCGACGCCGCCCACCACGTCGCTGTGGCCGTTTAAGTACTTGGTGGTGGAATGCACCACGAGATCGGCGCCCAGCGCAATGGGCTGCTGCCATCCCGGTGAGAGAAAGGTGTTGTCCACCGCAAGAAGCGTTTCATGCTGGCGGCAAAGCTCGGCTGCGGCTTCGATGTCGACGATGCGCAGCAGCGGATTGCTGGGGGTCTCTACCCAAAGCAGCGCGGGGCCTTCGTCGAAGGCTTTTTCAAGCGCGCGCGTATCCGTCTGATCGACGAAGCGAACGCGAATGCAGTTTCGCTCCGCCAGCGCTTTGAACAGACGGTTAGATCCGCCGTAACAGTCGTGGGGCGCAATCAAGAGATCGCCGGGGCTGAGCAGCTGGGTCACCAGATGGATCGCGGACATGCCGCTGCCGGTGACAACCGCGCCGGCGCCGCCTTCGAGCTCGGCCAGCGCCGTGCCCAGCTGGTCGCGGGTAGGATTGGCCGAGCGCGTGTAGTCGTAGGCGCGCGGCTGGCCTAAATCAGCGAAGGTGAAGTTGGAAGACAGGTGCAGCGGGGGGACGACTGCACCGTACTGCGTCTCGGACGCAATTCCGGCGCGCACGGCGCGGGTTCGTGAGGAAGCTCGATGGGTCATTTCAGTTCTCCGTCAGTTATCCCCGTTAAGGGTCGGCTTCCCCATCGGAAACCCTGCGAAGAACCGTAAGGTCAGAGTACCGCGCCCTTCACCTGACCGCCGGGGACCC
>JBFHVA010000180.1:0-7288 GCA_041589735.1 Gammaproteobacteria bacterium
ACTGTGCCAGCAGCACCGCGTCCACCTCCAACAGCCCGCTCACCGCCCGGGCGATGAGCGCGTCGTGGCGTGCGCCATCGCCGTCGTTGAGGGCGCGCATGGCGTCCTCGACGAATACGCCCTGCACTCGAACCGCCTTGCTGCGCGCCCCGGCTTCCGTCTCGATCTGCGATCTTAAGGATTCAATCGAGGGCTCGAAGGTAGCCACCACGGCGAAGCTGTTCCCCATCTCCAGCGCCTGGTCGATCATGGCCTCGTCGGGCTTGAGTACCGGCACAGAGATCCCGCGGCGGGCGGACTCGATGGCGCCGTTGAACGCGGAGCAGGCAAAGAGAACGCCCTCGGCGCTGCACGCCAGGCAGTACTGGACCAGATCAATGAAGCGGCGCTGGAAATCCTCCTCGGAATAGTGACCCGACTGACGGTCTCGACTCAGCGCGTCGTCCATCAGGTTACACAGCGTGATCTTTGGCCAGCCGTCGGCGAAGGCCTGTGCCACCGGCGCGAGAGACGCGGCCAGGGCGTGGACTACGAATATCCGAGGGGGCTCAGCCATGGATCACCGCCCCCCGCTCGGTGCTCATTGATACTTTTGATCCCGAACGAACGGGTAGATGCGAGTGAAATCGGAGTTGGCGTCCATTTCATTCAGCCGTCGCCATAATGCCGCCACCGCGGGGCTCACCGGATCCGCCGCGCCTGCTGCCGTCACCGCGTCTCGGTAGAGACTGATGTCCTTGAAAAACAGCCGGGTGAGAAAGCCAGCGTCGTAGCTTTCGCTCAGGATGCGGTTGGGAAACTTGTCCTTGGTGGCCGTGTTCTGGCCGGTAGATACGTTGAGCACATCCAACATGGTTTTCATCTCCAGGCCCTGACCGACACCGAAGGCCACGGCCTCGCTGGTAGCGGCCATTGCGGTGCCCGAGAGAAAGTTGTTGAGCAACTTCATAGCCTGTCCTTGGCCGGCGCGCTCGCCCACTTTAAACACGTTCTTCGCCATGCCGAGATAAACCGGCTTTAACAGATCGAAGGTTTTCTTTGTTCCCGCGTACATCACCGCCAGGGTCGCGTTGCGCGCGCCGGCAACACCTCCGGATATGGGGGAGTCGACATATTCGATGCCTGCTTGTTTGCAGATTTCGAAGCCTTTTTCCGCGGCCGCGATGCCAATCGTGGACGTGTCCACGATCCGCCGCAGCACATTCGACCTGCTGTTTAGGAGTTCGCCGATGACCTCGTGCACCACGGCACCATCAGGAAGGCACATGAACACGGTTTCCGCTATTGAGGCGATCTCGCCCGCCGATCCGGCCGGGGTCACGCCTTCAGGCGCACGTTCAGGGGTCCCGGCCTTGTCGAATACCACCAGCGGGGTGCCGTTTTTGCGCATATTTGCCGCCATGTGGCCGCCCATGTTGCCAAGGCCGATGAAACCGAATGGGGTCTCACTCATCGTCGCTACTCCCTCAGCCCTGTTCGTCGAGAACTTTTCGGCCTATGCGGAAAGATTCGACGCCCGCCGGGATTCCGCAATAAACGGCAATCTGGGTCAGCACTTCCTTGAGCTGTTCGGCCGTTAAGCCGTTTCGAATGGCGCCTTTGAAGTGCAGCTCGAACTCGTGCATGCGGCCAAGGGCCGCGAGCATGCCGAGATTCAAAATGCTGCGTTCCTTTTTCGACAGCGCGTCGTTTCCCCAGCAAAGCCCCCAGGCATACTCGGTAACGAGCTCCTGAAACTCGCGGTTGAAATTATTGGCGCCCTTCATGGACTTCTCGACGTACTCCGCGCCGAGCACCTGCTTCCTCATTTCCAATCCTTTTTCGAATCGTTCTTTGTCCACTTAAATCTCCTTGGTCGGTTTGTCGAAGTGCCAAGATTACCCGAACCGGCACGGAAAAATTCACCTGCCGGAAGCCGACGTGATCGCGCCGCATGATTGCCATCCCGGGGCAAAGGCCGTACAAGTGGCGCATGAGCGACTTTAGATCCGGTGGCCAATACCCGTCCGCCGCCCCACGGGAAAGCGGGAAAAAGGGCGGCAGCGGCGTGTTGCGGGCAGCCCGCGCCGCGGATTTGGCCGTCATCGAGGGCATGCTTGCATCCTCCGGGCTGCCTGTCGAAGGCGTGCGGGAGGGCCCGGGATATTTTTTCGTCTACGTAGACGACGGCGGCACGCTCTTAGGCGCCGTTGGCCTGGAGCTTTATGGGACTGCCGGTCTGCTGAGGTCGACCGCGGTGGTGGCGTGTGCAAGAAGGCGAGGCATCGCCGCGGCGCTGATCGAGCGTGTCGTTGCGCGTGCTCGAGAACGCGGCTGCCAGGCTTTGTACCTGCTCACCCTGGACGCAGAGCGGTATTTCCAGCGCTTCGGATTCACCGCCATCGGCAGAGACGAAGCGCCGGAGGTTATTCAAGCATCCCCGGAGTTCACTACGCTTTGTCCCCTCAGCGCCGTTTTGATGCGAAAGCTGCTCGAGGCTTAGGCCGAGCGCCGCTCGCTATGTCCGATCGCCTCATTGTCGTTGTTAATCCGAACTCCAGCGCGTCGGTGACATCGTCGATGGACGCAGCCCTTGCTCCGCTCAAGGTAACTGGAGGGCCAAAGATCGAATGCGTCACCCTGCGATCCGGACCGGCGGCCATCGAATCCGATGAAGACGTTGCGAATGCTGCGCCTCTGGTGCGGGAGTTCGTCGGCGAAAACGAAGCAAGCGCCGACGCGTTCGTGATTGCCTGTTTCAGTGATCCTGGGCTTGTAATCGCGCGTCAAAACTCCCGTGTTCCAGTTTTCGGCATCGCGGAATCGGGCTACCTGACGGCGCTGACTCGAGGAGAGCGCTTCGGAGTGGTGTCGATTCTGGAAAGCTCGATTCCGCGGCACCGGCGCTACATACGCAATCTGGGCATCGAATCCCGGCTCGCCGGCGATATGCCGCTCGGGCTTGGTGTCAGCGAGCTTTCCCAACCGAGCAGAGTTAGAGAGAAGCTCACAGCCGTAGGTGAAGCGCTCACTCGACGCCACGGGGCGGACGTGCTGGTGCTTGGCTGCGCGGGACTCGCTGGCTATCGCGCAGAGTTTGAGCGGGTCATCGGTGTACCGGTCGTCGAGCCAGTGCAGGCGGCCGTGGCCATGGCCACCGGGGTGGTGCTCACGGCGCAGGGCTGAGCTAGCCGCCTATTCCCCGCTGCATTTCCGCCAGGGAGTGGGCCGGGGTCATGATTTCATCCACGTCAACTCGGAGCTGGCGCCCGATCTGCGAGCTGGAAAACAGGCCCCGGACCAACTGTTTGCCGGATCCGATGCTCGGCAGCGCCTCTTCGTCAGCAGGCTCGCCGTTTCCCTCGGCGGATTGCACCACCAGCAGGTGGCGCTGCTCCAGCGCGCGCAGCGTCGCCACGATGTGGCCCACCTGGGCGTTTCTCACGCTCAGCATGTGCAGCGCTTCGATGTCCGCTTGCGGCGTCATGATGTCGGAGACGCGAATTTCCGAGCGGGAGATGCGGGATTCCTGAACCAGCTTTATCGGTTTCTCGCCCTGAATGTCGTAGGAAGAAACGATGCCGACGATGTTTCGATCTGCGTCCTCCACTAACAGCAGGCGGACACCCACTCGCTTCATGTTCTTGAGGGCGTCGTCTATGGATGCTTCGGCACGGGTGGTTCGGGGCTGGATGTGATTGAAGTCGGTCATCACTTCTATGGCCGGACTGGTGAGATAGGCCCGGTTTGGGAGCTCGGGCGGATGGATATAGGTGGTCGCGGCCTTTAGCCGGATGTGAGACAGGGTTCCGAATGGTTCAGTCATGACGGTCTCCTCGGGGGCGATGCTTGTCCCTTGTTGTTATGATCTCGCGGGCGCGGGCGCCTGGCCCGGATTATAAGCTAAATGCATTTTCCTGCTCCGCGCTGGTCGCCTGCGCGCGGCGGCCGGATGCCGCAGGCTGGGCAAATGTGATTCAATTTACCCTTCGACTCCGCGGCAGAGGATGTCGGCTTGAGCCAGGAAAAAATGGAAAAAACTGCGCAGCACGCATGGGCAGACGCGCTCTACGATTTACTCTGCGCCGAGGGCGTGACGTTGTTCGCCTACGTTCCTGACGCCGGGCACAAGGTGCTCATCGAGCGTTCCCTCACCGATCCCGCGGTCAAGTCGATTCCACTCACCACCGAGGAGGAAGGCGTCGGCGTCCTGGCGGGCGCGAATCTGGGGGGCGCCAAAGGCGTGCTGCTGATGCAGTCAAGCGGAGTCGGCAACTGCGTGAATTTTCTTTCCCTGATCAAGAGCGGGAAGTTTCCGTTCCTCACCCTCATAAGCATGCGCGGCGACTTCGGTGAGGGAAATCCCTGGCAGATGCCCATGGGTCAGGCCACGCAGCGGGTGCTGGAGGCGATGGGTGTCATCTGCATGCGGATTGAAAAATCCGACGATGTGCTTTCTACCGTGTCCGCGGCGCTAACCATGAGCTTCAAGTCCGGGAACGCAGTGGCCGTGCTGCTCACTCAGAAGCTACTTGGCGCGAAGGCATTCTGAGGATTACAGCGATGAGCGATGGCGCCGCTACTCAAAGACAACCAGATCGTACCTACGTGCTGGATCGCCGCCAGGCGGTACCGGCGCTGGTGGGCGACCATCGCGATTTCCTTATCGTCACCGGACTCGCGGGCACGGCGAAGGATATTGCGCATCTAAGCGACGACGGCGCTCACGTCTTTACTATGGCGGGCGCGATGGGGGCCGCGGTTTCCATCGGTCTTGGGCTCGCTCTGGCTAAGCCGGACCGGCGAGTGCTCGTCGTCACCGGCGACGGCGAGCTGCTTATGAACGTAGGCACGCTGGCAACAGTCTCGGTAATGCGGCCGCCCAACCTCGCCCTGATCTGTGTCGACAACGGTCATTACGGTGAAACCGGGGGGCAGCGCAGTCACACCAGCCTGGGCGTGGATCTGGAGGCCATGGCGGCTGCGGCCGGGATGCCGGCCACCCGAACAGTCTCCAAGGAGGACGAGATCCCCGCCGCGTCCAGGCTCCTGCGCGAGAGCAACGGCCCGGCCTTCGTGGTGCTCAAGGTCCGACCGGGGGATCCACCGGTCTACAAACGCAATATGGATGCGGCGGCCTGCCGCGTGCGCTTTCGCGCAGCTCTGCTCGGGATCTAGCCGCGCCCCGTACTGACGTGCCACACGAAAGCCGGTCCGTGCTTGCGGTATCGATCGTGGCCGCTGCCGTTCTATGGAACTCGACGGTTCTTGCCTATTCGGCGATACCGTCGCGGGGGCACGCGGTGCTCTCCAATCTTGCCATCGATCTTTTTAACAAATGCGTCGAGCGCGGTTACGGCGAACCGGAATTTTTACTGAACAGAAACGAGCGTGAACGAATAGTTAAAGCCAATTTGAACGAAGACCGCACCCGCCCGTTGAGACGCGCCCTCAACTGGCACTTCTATCATCCACAAATGGAATCCAGACAGCGGACCCTTTTGTTTATCAATCGTTCCTTCATTCCTCTGTTCAGCAGGATCGAAGCTCGCCTGAATGAGTCCGAGCTATCCTGGAACGATGCGCTGCATGCTCTTGGCCGCGCCATCCATTTCATGGAAGATTTGACCGTACCCGCGCACAGCGTGCCCGTATTTCACGGCGCAGGTCTAAAGGACGCGTTCGAGTCGTTCCGACTTTCCGGTACACCTTCTGCGCAAGCGCTCAAAGCGCGTATCAGTCCGAACATAAAAATGATCTGCTATAGACTCTCATCGCAACGTCCTTATGCACAGAGCGATACTGGCGCGCCGGGCGTGCCTTCCGGTGAAGGATCTCTTTCCTTGCGCGAAATCTTGAACAGGACGCGATCGTTCACCCTTGCTCGTCTCGATAATTGGATCTGTGATGAACCGGATAGCCTTCGGGTAAGCTGGCATTACTTCTGGTTGCCTCCGAAAGACGATCGCTTTTTCGGCGCGTATCGCGAGGGTGCAGAGTTTGGACAGGTGAGCGACATCACCGACAATGGAATGAGCTGCCAGGTCACAGCTGAAAAGTACCGGAATTTTGCGGCCGGGCTGCATCTGGAAGCGGTATTTGCGGACGTGCGCACGCTGTATTGGTTTTCGGAAAAACATGCAAGGGAGCCGGCACCTGGACTCGCGCCACGGCTCACGCCGAGCGAGCATCATTAATTGCTGTTTACGTAAACGAGACCCTTCGTTCCGACTTCGACCAAACCGCCCGGGATTTGGTCCCCATTCCAATCCGCCGCGGTCATGCGCACTCGCTGTCCGACCTGAAGCAGAATTCCGAAACCGAGCTGACAGTAGCCTTTCTTGTCCAGCGGGCGGAATACCACAGGACCCTTGGGCCCAAGCATGAACTCCATTTCGATGCGTGCTTTACCGGGGTCACAGTCAAACCCGGGGACCGCGTCTCCGGAAGAGATGAGGTAAACACCGTCCCCATTGGGGACGATGAGCTCACGCGCAGAGCGCTTCATGTCCAGGGAGCCGGTTTGGCGGCGAAACCGGGCAAGGGTATTTTCCCCGCTTTGCGGCGCCGGCCAGCCAAGCGCTTTGTAGCTGAGGCGCTTGCCAACGGCTTTGGCCGTCAGCTTCGTGGATTGAGCTGGAAACAACGTATTCAACGTCTTCGCGTTTAAACGTCCGTTGGGGCTCAGCGAGTTCGCTCGCTGAAAGGCGCTGACCGCCTTGCGCGTTCGCGGACCCATGAGACCATCGATTGGTCCAGGTTCGAATCCAAGGTCCGACAGGCGACGCTGAACAGCCGCGGTCTCCTCTTCAAAAGCGATGGAAAGAGTTGGCGCGAAAGCGATAAAGGCTATAAGAACAAAAAGTGTGCGTGTCAGTGCGATCCGGAACATCTAATATGCCGTCGACGAAAAATGGCCAAGAATATTATCGGGCGTCGTGTTGAAGGTCCATAAGGGGCTGGATAGATTAGCTGTTGTGCGTAATTTGCCCAGATGTACGAAAAATTCGATTGACGGGCAAGCAGAGCGATAATTTTTAAAACGGAGGAAAGCAAAAGAGTCCGATTACATAGATAAAATTCACTTCTACTCGAATGCAATAAAAATCTCTGCTTCTCGTCCCCCCTTAATCACGCTGGATCAATCTACTTCGATCCTGCAGGCGACCAGTCTTTCGGCTGCGCCTTACCCCAAACGATGATGCAGGCGTGCGTCCAAGGTGCGAAAGTGATTTGAAAACCAGGCGTCCAGCTTTTTTCCGAAGGCCTCTTCGTCCAGTGCATTCGAGTCTTCGTACTCGTCCATCAA
>JBFHVA010000181.1:0-7243 GCA_041589735.1 Gammaproteobacteria bacterium
ACTAAATTCTCTGGATTCCCGATTTCGCGGGAATGACGATTAACGGGAACTGTCAAATGCTGATGCCGGAACTCCGCATATAGAGATCGTTTGCACATTTAACTGCACCGAACGCCAGCGGGATCTCGCTGCCTGCTTGGTATGGGCGGTACTTGCCCGCGAAATTTTCAACACTTAATGGTCAACGCCTGCATAAGCGACGTGCGCTACGCGTTTGACTCAAGGTTTTCCCGGCATTAACCCGCACTGTGAAAGCACGCTCTGCCAGGCCTCCGTGTGGCGGGCGAGCGAGCGCTCGTACCTTGACCAAAGCCCTCCTTCCGACTTCATGCTGAGCTGCGCCTCGAAGTAAGCGAAGAAAGCGGGCGTCATCTCCCGCTGCTGCGCGTCCGCGAGTTGATTAACCAGTGTCAGCCAGTCCCGCGCCTGGCGATGCACCTTGGCGAGGTAAGGCTGAACCTCACCCACGTAGAACTTGCGGAAAACGGTGTCGAGGATGCGCGCCTTTGGCGTTGTCCGCTTGTTGTAACACACGGGCCGCTCGGCAAGACGCGTCTCAATGGCGCGCGCTGCGGCATCCAGATGAAAGCGCAGCAGGTCGAGCGCGCCCAGCACCTCGCCGGCCATGCGGCGTGAGCTGAGCACCTTGTAATGGGCTTCGAGGCTCTTCGATTCAAGCCGCAGCGACGCACTGCCCAGCCCCGTGCCGAGATCTGCAAGATGACGTAACGAAAGCTCGAGTTCGGCGTTGGAGCTGTTGGCAGCATCGACACGCAGCGGCGAAGCCGAAAGAGAGAACATCTGCTCGAACTCCGGGCTGCCGAAGGTTGCGTTCCAGTAAGCCTTGGGCAACTCGGCGGATTTGATACTCACCACGTCATCCAGCTTTTTCTGCAGCTCGAAGACTTTCGTTCCGTTCGCTTCCAGCTGCCGGCGACACTTCCGCGCGCTGACCAACAGGCGATGCTCGTAGATGAGCTGCTGGGAGACCGGCATGACTTTGCCGAGCGCACTGTTTCGCTCGCCGACGATTTCCTGGAGTCCGCACTGAATGAGGACGAGAAAATCCAGCATGCCGATGCGCACGTCCGCAAGCGGCAGCCTGCGAGCGCGCCGATCAGGATATAGCAGAAGCTCGGCCCGGTAACCGCCGTTACTGAGCACGTTGACCTCTGTGACGTTCTCCACTCGCTCAACGTAGTCCGTGAGCATGACCTCGGGGTCGTTCCCCTGGCCGCATCCCGTCAGCGCTAACGTCCACATCAGAACCGTGGTCAGAAACACGAAAGGATGGTTACGGTGTAGGTCCATCTCGAGGCGCTAGACGTGCGGTGGAATGAGCTGTTAGAAATTACTGGTCATGGCATAAGGCATTTCGGGTACAGTATATGCCTTTGCCAAGGACGCTTCCCGCGCCGTTTGAAATTGAGGCGCCTGAAATTCAAGGAAATTTTCCATCTCTCCCTGCCAAAGAAAAAGAACACGAAAACTGGTTCCGCGTTCAACTGAGGAGGATTCAGACCATGATGATCGCACGCTGGCAAATAGAAGCGCGTTTCGGCCACAAGCAGACCGTGATCGAACTGTTCAAGCGCTGGGACGAGGAGTTCGGCTCCCAGATTGGATGGACAGCGGATAAGACCCGGCTTTTGACCGGATCGATTGGCGCCCTGGAATCCACCATTCAGTCGGAAGTCGCGATTAAAGACCTGGCCGAGTTGGGCGAGGCATGGGATAAGCTCGGCAGTCTTGAAGGGCACAAGCAGTGGAGCAAGGACATCGAGCCCTACATCGTCTCGGGCACACCGCACTGGCAAATATTCCGAGTTCTCTAAACCGATCCGTTAAATTAAACGTCCCACAGGCGAACCACATTGAGTCTGTTATGACGGAGGTTTCCCTGGAGCAGGTGGAGGCGGCGCGCCGACGAATCGAAGGCACGGCCGTCTCCACGCCTCTGGTCCCCTCGCCTTTTCTCTCCAAGCTCGCGGGCGAGGATTTTCTGCTCAAGCTGGAAATGACCCAGCCCATCGGAGCCTTCAAGCTCCGCGGCGCGGCCAACGCCATATTCAGCCTCCCCGATGACGTCAACGGCGTGACGTGCTGCTCGACGGGAAACCACGGCCGCGGCGTCGCCTACGCAGCGCGCGAAAAAGGCTTGAGGGCGGTGATCTGTATGTCGTCGCTGGTGCCGGCGCCGAAGGTGGAGGGAATCAAGGCGCTGGGCGCGGAAGTGCGCATAATCGGCCGCTCCCAGGACGAGGCGCTGGTCGAGAGCCGGAGACTTGTAGAAGAAGAGGGGCTGGTCGAGGTCTCGCCCTTCGACGATCCGCTGGTGATCGCGGGTCAGGGCACCATCGGGCTCGAGCTGATGGAGCAGCGACCGGATCTCGCTACCATCCTGGTGCCCATCTCGGGCGGCGGGCTGGCCGGCGGCATTGCATTGGCCGTCAAAAACCTCAAGCCGAAGGTTCGGGTGATTGGTATCTCCATGGACCGCGGCGCTGCCATGTACGAGTCGCTCCGCGCCGGCCACCCGGTGGAAGTCGAAGAAGTTGCAAGTCTCGCCGACTCGCTTGGCGGCGGCATCGGCCTCGATAACCGGCTTACGTTTAATCTCTGCCGTGAATACCTGGACGACGTCATCCTGGTTACCGAGAAAGAGATCTATTGCGCCATGCAAACCATCTACTACGAAGATCGGATCGTTTGCGAAGGCGCCTGCGTGGTCGGCATCGCGGCGCTGCAAGCGGGGAAACTTCCGCCGCTCGAAGGACCCACGGCGGCCATCATCACCGGGCGCAATCTGGACATGAAGATCCACGCCGACATCATGCAGGGCCGCGACGTGTTGCTCGGCGACTATGTATTAAAGGGGCGCCCGTATGACACATGACTTTCCCATGCCGGGCGAAACCAGCTTGCGAAGCGCAGGCGTTGCAACGACCGTGTCTATTTGGGCGGGCGGATCCGTCAGGAGGTGGTTCATCAAATCGCCGAATTTCGACGACATGCATTAACTTGATTAGTTATAGGTTCAGAAATTTCAGGGACGGGATACGTATATTCCGAAAAGTAACTTTCAAGGCTGACGACTGGGACGATTGAGAGACAAGTCGACTATTACTTGATTCTTACGACAAATGGAGTCGCTTCTTTGGTTTCGAGGTCGAAGGTAGAGCGTTCCGTGAAGCTGACGTGTCGGCCGTAGGTGTGGAGCGACAGAGTGACGTAATCGTTGTCGTTCCAGACCGAGTGGATCCCCCTGGGTCTCAGGCATACAACATCCCCCGCGCCCACCACAAAAGTGCAGCGTTCCTCAAGCTCTGCAAAATCGGATCGGGAGCGATCATCGAGCCGGTTGTACTTGACGTTGCGTTCCTCACCATCCACTCCTGCAACTACGGCCCAGGTGCCGTGATCGTGGGGCGGTGCGCCGCGATGGGCTCCCCAGGCGGCGACGAAAATCGCCAGGGAATGATCCGGCTCTTCGCGCAGAGGATGAACACCAAAGCCCTGTTCCTCATCGACTTCGTAATGCCCGGGCTTCACCCAGACCTCTTTAGACAGCGCCAGCTTCCGCGCCAAGGGAGTGACCCGGTCGAAGATTTCCCCGTAATCTGAGGTTGAGCGCGTAATGCGCCGAAGGTCGGCCGCATAGTCGTCGAGTGAATACATGATTCCGTTAGCTGCTCTGAATAATTTATTTCTTTAACCCTATCCTCTAACCCAAGGTCATAATCGTTCAGTTTGCACGTCTTATTTTGCCTCGTCATTTTGCGACGCACAAGCAACGGTGAAGCCGCTTAAAAGCGACGCTCGCGCTGGCCGGATTCGTGAAATTCGGGGGCAGCATCTCAATCGCCCAAAGGCCGCTGTTCAGTACCGAGGGTGGAAAAGCCCGCAAATGGGTAAACTGCCCTCCGAACCCTCTGTTTTTATTCAACAGTCGAGTTATTTCTAGAACACCGGCTCCTCCGTCGGAAGTCTCATCCTAAGCCAACAAGGAGAAAGGGCACAATGCACGTCATCGATCTTTCCGTGACCATCCACGACAAACAGGGACGACTTGGTTTGTCCGCGGAGTTCGACACACCGTATAAATTCTCCGAATGCGGCTGGCAGGGCTCAACCTTCTCCATGTTTTGCCATTACGGCACCCATGTGGACGCTCCGTGTCATTTCATCGAAGGCGCCTCGAGCATCGATTTGGCGCCACTGGGAAAATTGATCGGCCCCGCAGCACTCGTCGATCTCTCCGACCACGGCCGGGAGAAAGGTATTAGCGGCAACACGCTGGAAGAGCGGGGGCGGCACGTGAGATCTGGAGATATCGCGATTTTGCGCACCGGCTGGACCGACCAGCATTGGGGTGACGACATCTTCTGGAAGGAAGGCCCGTACCTGGGCGGGGACGGCGCCGACTGGCTGGTCGAGCGCGGCGTGAAGGCCGTGGTCTACGATTTCGCCGAAGAATACGCGGTGCGCAAAAAAGGCTTCCGCGGCGAGGACTGTGAAATTCACCACAAGATCCTTGGCAAGGACATCTACAATATCGAGTACGTGCATAACCTCGCTGCAATTTCACAGCCTCGCTGTGCGATTGTCGCGCTTCCGCTGAAGCTTGCAGGGTTGGACGGATCCCCGGCGCGGGTGCTGGCTATGGAAGGGATCGATCTTCCGGCAGAATTCACCATAAAGACCTAGGAGAAATCACAGCCCGCTTATAGTCAAGGTCGTGTGGTGATGGTCTCTCCGTCGGGAATGTTAGAAGCTAGAGGCAGCAAGACTTCTTGGAAGCTCTGATTCTTTCGACCTCTGTAGTTGCACTCGCCGAGATGGGGGATAAGACCCAGCTTCTGTCATTCGTGCTGGCGGCGAAATTCAAGCGCAGGATGCCGATCATTTTGGGGATCCTGTTCGCAACACTGGCCAATCATTTTCTTGCAGGCTACGTGGGCGCATGGATTGCGAAAATAGTCTCTCCCCAAGCGTTGAGGTGGATAATAGCGCTATCCTTCTTCGCCTTCGGCGCGTGGGCGCTCAAGCAAGACGAGCTAAAAGAAGACCGAACCCTCCGCGGTGCTGGCGTGTTCCTGACGACACTCATCGCTTTCTTTCTGGTGGAGATGGGCGACAAGACGCAGCTGGCTACGGTCGCTTTGGCGGCCCGCTATGATTCACTCGTGACCGTGGTTCTTGGAACAACTCTCGGCATGATGATTGCCAACGTTCCGGCGGTCTGGGTCGGCAGCGCACTGGCTTACCGAGTTAATATGCGGGTGATGCGCTGGGTCGCTGCAGCGCTGTTTGTTGTCCTCGGTATCTTGGCATTGCTTGCGCCGGTTCCGGGTTCTTAGGTCCACTGGAGTGGACCGGTGCCGCCGAATCCGCGGACAGTATGCCGCTCTCCAAAAAGGGCGCCTTGCACCGTTGAGCTTGGAACGATAGGGGAATAGGTAAAATAACCCCTGATAACGAGCGTATTGGACTCTTGGGTCGAGATGTATTCCCGCCGCCCACACTTCGGTGAGCCGGAGCTTGATTCAAGTCAAGAATAAGGGAAAAAATGTAGGTAGCTTTGAGAAGCGGCCGAAAGCTTTGTCTTAGGTCCTATTGAGCGACATTTCGGTTGTGGGTCTTTTCTTCGACTTGCCGCCCTACCCTTCAGGAGGGGCACTGCAATGGACGAGGGAGTACCGCGCAGGCTCGCCGTTATCCTGCATGCTGACGTGGTCGGCTCGACCGGGCTCGTCCAGCTCAATGAGTCACTTGCCCACAAACGCATTCACGATGCGTTTCGCCGCTTCTCCGAAACCGTCCGCGCGTACAATGGAATAACGCACGAAATCAGGGGCGACGCGCTCGTTGCAGAGTTTGACCGAGCGTCGGACGCCGTCGGGGCATCGCTTGCTTTCCAGGAAGAGAATACCCGCCACAACTCGACCTTGAAAGACGATATCCAGCCGAGCCTGCGGATTGGAATCAGCTTGGGTGAGGTCGTATTCGCCGACAACACGGTGACCGGCGAAGGCGTAGTGCTGGCGCAGCGTCTAGAACAGATGGCCCGTCCCAGCGGCGTGTGCATTCAAGGTGCCGTACATGAAGCGGTGCCGAGGCGGTTGCCGTTTACCTACCAGAGTTTAGGCGAACAAAATTTCAAAGGATTCTCCGAGCCGGTGCGGGCCTATTCCGTTGCGCTCAAATCTGGAGAATCCGCTCCCCCGCCGGAGCCCCATATTATGTCCGTCAGGACCCCCATCAGATCAACAAGGGGCCGGTGGCTGGCGGTCGCAGTCATTGTTTGCCTCGTCATCGCCGGCGGCGTGCTTTCCTGGCTCAAGCCCTGGCAGCCGAGAGAAGAATCGGCCTCCGTCGAGCAAATGGCGTTTCCGCTGCCCGCGGAGCCGTCGATTGCGGTGCTGCCTTTCAACAATATGAGCGGCGATCCCGCACAGGATGCCATTGCCGACGGCTTCACCGAAAGCCTTATCACCACCCTGGCCCAGATGCCGGAGTTGTTCGTTATCTCCCGCAATTCGACCTTCACCTATAAAGACAAGCCCGTGAAGGCGAAGCAGGTGGCTGAGGATTTGGGCGTGCGTTACGTACTGGAGGGCAGCATTCAACGAGAGGCTCAAACTTTACGCATTAATGCGCAGCTGATTGATGCGGTCACGGGACATCACCTGTGGGCCAGTAAGTACGACCGTGACGTCAACGCAATGTTTGCGGTCCAGGACGAACTCGTGCGCAAGATTTTCACCGCGCTGCAGGTGAAGCTCACGGCCGGAGAGCACGGGCGCGTGTGGCAGCAGGGCACCGAAAAGTTTGAGGCGTATCTCACTTGGCTGGAGGGCTGGAAACATTACCGGCGCTCCACCAAAGACGACAACGTCATCGCCCGGCAGTTTATTCTAAAAGCCATCGACATGGACCCGGAGTGGGCGATGCCCTACACCACCGTAACCTGGACCCATTGGAAAGATATTTTTAACGGCTGGACCGACACCCCCGACGAGTCCTTGAAGCAAGCCGAGGAGTACGCCCAGAAAGCCCTTGCCTTGGATGACACCTATCCCGGCGTGTATGCGGCGCTCGGTGCCGTTCAGGGAATCAAAGGCGATCTCGACCGGGCCATCGCCTATGACGAAAAGGCGGTCGCGCTCGGCCCAAATATCTCCGTCTATCACGCCATTCTCGCTGAAAACCTTAATTACGCGGGTAAGCCGGAAGAGGCCAT
>JBFHVA010000182.1:0-7201 GCA_041589735.1 Gammaproteobacteria bacterium
CTGAAGTGGTGAGGGCCTACGCCTTCAATTTGCTTTTTGTCCTCGACACCGGCTTGCGCTGATAAAGCTCGGGTCGGCGTTCCTCGAGATAATTAAACAGGCTTCGCGCGCGTTCGCGCGCATCGAGATCGATATCCGCGATAAGCAATGATTCTGATTCGCCGGCCTGGGCGATAATCTTGCCGTCGGGACCGGCGATGGTGCTCAAGCCCACGTAGTCGAGGTCTCCCTCGGACCCACAGCGGTTGGCATACACCACGAAGATCTGGTCTTCCCAGGCCCGGGCAGGCACCAGAGTATTGGCAACGAAGTCGTGGGGCTTCGTCAGCGCCGTCGGCACCAGCACCAGGGCGGCGCCGTCGAGCGCCAGGGTCCGGGCCGGCTCCGGAAATTCGATGTCGTAACAGATCAGAATGCCCACGGGCACGCCTTCAAGCTCCGTCACTTCAAGCGCATTCCCGGACGAAAATGAACGGCGCTCGAGGTTGCCGTAGAGGTGAGACTTCCGGTA
Organism: Gammaproteobacteria bacterium; assembly: GCA_041589735.1. Classification (GTDB taxonomy): domain Bacteria; phylum Pseudomonadota; class Gammaproteobacteria; order HK1; family HK1; genus CAMYJH01. The sequence goes on from JBFHVA010000182.1 coordinate 512, forward strand.
GTTGGCGAGCGGCCGACCGTTCGAGTCCATGAGCTGGGCCGCGTTATAGATAGCGCCGCCGTCGTTTTCCGCGTAACCGTACAGAATAGCCATGCTGTTTGTTCGGGCAATTTCCGCGGTCCTCTGCGCGGCCGGACCGTCCGAGGCTTCGGCCAGCCGGGCCATGGCCGCAGGCTCCAAGTTGTAGCCGGTGAGATAAAGCTCCGGGCAAACCAACAGGCGCACGCCGAGTCCTGCGGCCTCGGCCGCCTTTTCGGCGAGATGCTCGAGATTCGGTTCGACCATGCCGGTTTTGCCGGATGTTTGCAGGATAGCGATGCGCATGGGTGGATTCTCGCGGCAAAGGGGCCTGGAAGGGAAGGGCGGCCGGCAGCGGATGGCAATCGTAATACGGGATCCCGATAATGGGACGCCTTTCCGAGGCTGTAAACATCCTGTTTGGCAATGAACATGCAGTATCAGCATCGCGACGCCCTCGTTTCCACCCAATGGCTCACCGATCATCTCGACGATCCGGATCTCAGGGTCATCGAGTGCACAACCTATCTGAGCTACTTGCCTCCGGGGCACGAGGCGCCCTACCGGGTAGTGAGCGGCCGGGCGGATTACGAGCAAGGCCACATCAAAGGCGCGGGCTTTCTAGACCTTCAAAACGAGCTCTCGGATCTAAACAGCCCGCCTCATTTGCGGTTCAAAATGCTTCCCGCGGAAATCCTTGCCGAAGTGCTAGGGCGCCGCGGCATCGGGGATGGCAACCGCGTAGTACTCTATTCCCGCGGCAGAATGGTGTGGTCCACGCGCGTGTGGTGGATGCTTCGCGCTATCGGCTTTGACGACGCCGCGGTGCTCGACGGGGGCTGGGAGAAATGGGTGCGGGAGCAGAGGCCTACCTCCACCGAGCAACCTTCATTCCCGCCGGCGACGCTGACGCCGCGCCCGCGCCCGGAACTGTTCGTTGCCAAAGATGCGGTGCGAACGGCGATGAATGACGCAAACGCCTGCCTGGTCAATGCGCTGGAACCCGATTTGCACAGTGGCGAGAATCCGCGATACGGCCGGCCGGGGCGCATACCCGGAAGCGTCAACGTGCCGTCAGCGTCATTGGTTGAACCGGAATCGAATACTTTCCTACCCGCTGAGCAGGCGGCAGCGAAGTTTCGCAGCGCCGGCGTCGATCCCGCACAGCGCACACTCGTCTACTGCGGAGGCGGCATCGCTGCCACGCTGGATGCCTTCGTGCTGCATCAGCTCGGCTATCGCGATCTTTCGGTTTACGATGCGTCCATGAGCGAATGGGCGCGAGACGACTCGCTGCCCATCGAGACCGATTGAAAATTGAACTGGTAATAATTTTTTAGAAAGGTCAGGAGTTCCGACCAGGCAAGAGTCTCAGCTTTAGAAACGCACCTAGTGGGAATTCACATGAACTCGCCCAGTCAAGAAGTCGAGCGTTTTGGGTGGCTCGCGAATTGCTCCGCATTGGGCTCTTTGCTGATGTGTTTTGCTCAGCCTGCGATTGCGATCGCTCTGGTCGGCGTCGGCGTTCTCTCTCAGGATCTGATCCCTCACGTTCAGGCGATTTTCATGTGGTCTCTAGCGGTGCTGGCTGTCGCCGGCTTGGCGATTGATCGTAAGCACCATCAACAGAAGCTGCCGCTCGTCCTCGCGGTTTGCGGTGTCCTGATCATGGTCGGTACTCTCTATGTCTATTATGACTGGCGTATTTTGACCCTGGCGTATTTTTTACTGGTTGCATCCGTATTCTTAAATCAAAACGTGGCGCTTCGAAATCTGTACCGGAGAGTTCAGGTACAAGCCTTGGAATTAGAAGACTGGAACAAGACACTCGAAAATCGAGTAGCTGAGGAAGTCGAGAAAAACAAACGCCTTGAGCGATTGAAACGATTCCTTTCGCCGCAGGTTGCCCAAGTGATCGTGGATTCGGGTGATGACAGCGTCCTTTCAAGTCATCGTAAATTCATCGCCACGGTTTTTTGCGATCTTCGCGGGTTCACATGTTTTTCCGAGAATATCGAGCCGGAAGAAGCCATGGACGTATTGCAGAAATACCATGAGGAAATGGGGAGACTTGTTTCAGAGTACGAGGGAACCATCGATCACCGGGCGGGAGACGGGCTCATGGTGATCTTTAATGACCCATTGCCATGTGAGAACCCCGTGCTTCGGGCAGTGGAAATGGCTATTGCCATGCGGGCGAGAATGGCGGAGCTCACCGCCGAGTGGGCAAAGCGCGGCTATCAGCTGGGTTTCGGTGTGGGCGTCTCGGCGGGGTATGCGACGCTCGGAATGGTTGGATTTGAAGAGCGCTTTGACTACACGGCAAACGGCAACAGTGTCAATCTGGCTTCGCGGTTTTGCGACGAGGCTCTAGACGGACAGATAATCATCGGTCAAAACATTCACGCCGAGCTCGAGGATCGAATCGAGGCGAAGCCGCTAGCCGATATTGAGCTTAAGGGCGTCGGCAGGCCGGTGCGGGCGTTTTCGCTCGTTGAACTGCGAGAGTCGACCTGAAAAAAACTATGATTTCATGAGGAATGAATTCCTGGTCACGTAGTGAGACGGGGTTCATGAGCCCGCGGCGAGAAATTAGTCAATCAATAACGTCTCGATAAGCGAGGGGGCAGACGAGTCCGTTCCTGTCGAGACCCACCAATGAAAAATTTTGATAGAAGATCGTCTAAGCCGCAGACATCGAGTGAGACATATCACGAACTTTTTCTGACCGAGCGCTTTTCAATCATCTCACTTTCTGAGTCTTCTGAAATTCAAAAGCTTCGACACACTCAGGCAGGTCAAGGAACAAGGGGGCTTTGGTGCCGCTACGGGCGCCATAGTCGGCGTAGAATCGCTGGCAATAGTCCGGATCTTTAACCTGCTTTGAAATACATTCCTCGATGTACTGTGCTCTTAGCGGAGCGAGTTTCTTTTCTCGGGCAGTTTCGCAGCTGGTGTTCAACTCGTCCAGCTTGGTCCTGATTTCCTCCCTGGTCAGTTTCTTATCCGCGTGGACGGAAGAGGAAGCGAGCGCGATTAAGAGAGTCGAAACGGCGTGCTTGTATTTCATCTCAACGATTCGAATTCGAGCCGCACTATCTGAGCTTTACCCACAACCAGACAATAAAGGCGATTACCAGTAGTAGAATATTCGTCAAGATGAAATTAAAAACAACTTCCTGCAGGTAGCTCGGATTGGAAATAAAATAGTCGGCTAGACCACGGTCGGAGCCCGTCTTGGATGGTGCTATCGGCATCACCAGGGCGATCATGAGCGCTGCGCCCTCAGCCAGAAACAGGCCGTGCCAAAAGGTAAATTTCTCGGGTCCGTTACCCATGAGAGTTGATGTGAAGGAGCGCCTCCAATGCGCAATAAGAACGTGGTGTCATCATTTTCACTTTCGGGTCTTGAAACGGTAAGAAAACTGAGACGGCGCAGTAAGGTTTTCCCTTGCCTGAAAGTGAACTGAACTCCATTCAGTCAACCGTTGTTGGCCGTACAGCTCGAAGCGAGCTCTTACCGTCCAAAAATAGCGTGTTGCCCGCAATAATGGTTTGTCGATCCTGTGTGTCGTTCCGATCAGTCCGCGGCGCTCGTACACAAGTTCTGCGGGAGCGAGATTCCGTTCCCGGGCGATGACGAGATCATAGCGAATGTTCCTTACTCTTTTCATGTCTTCGGGGGAGGTCTGAACGTCGCTAGGCCGTGGGAATGCCTGCCACTGGAGGTTCGGGCGCAACTCTTTCACAGTTGTCCATGCAATACGGTCGGTAATGATGTCGTCATCAGTGAGTTGCCCTCGAGTGACTGGATGGATGGGTGCGAGGCCGAAGCCCATCGAGAGCAGGCCGATCCCTTGAGGGCTTTTATCTGGAAACGGATAAAGCAAAAACACGCTTTCATAAATGTGGCTTCCAAGTGATTCATAGCCTTTGATCAATGCCTGCTGCAGGCGCTTGCCTTGATTAGAGGACCAGGTGGAAAGATGGAGATTCTCCCCCACATATTCGTAGTCCTTTGAAAATGCTTCCGAGTTGTCTCGTGAATGCACTAGTCGCACCCGCGACTGCATGTAGAGCTGTAAGGAATCGTTGACGCGTGAGCCCCGGAGGCCGACGTGGGTCAGGGTGATTTCCAGGGCCGCGTCAGTGCCCGATACAGCGAGCGGTCGATAGTCACTGAGTTGCGCCGTCTTGAGCGCTAAGTCCGGCGCCACCGTCACCAGACGGGTGCCACCAGCTTCGGCCGAGGACACAACCTGGTCTCGAAGCGACTCTGAAATGGCGAGCGCGCTGACCGCATTGGTGGTTGCGGCCTCACCGGCGCGCACATCGTCCCCGCTCGGCGCCGCGGTTGCGCCCACCACACCGCCAACCGCAGTGGTCACGCCGCACAGGCCGAGCGAGAGAATTGCCAGCGCGCCGCATATCGAGCCGCTACAGCTGCCATCGGCAACCCACGCCATGCAAGCGACAAGAGCACTGGCAGCGCCAGCAGCCGCACCCTCGCCCTTATTTTGGGGAAATCCTTCAAAGCGTACTTCCGGCGGTCGGCTACCGGCCACCACTGCCAAGCTATCGAATAAGGCGCGGTGTTCGCTGCTCGCTGCCACCGGCGCCCGAGTCGCGCAACCGGCCTGGATGGCGACAGCGCAGGCAAAGAGTATTGGGACAACTCGCGCAATGAAATGTTGGGGTGGCTTGATCTTCACGTGGCGGGGTGAATGGGCAAACGGACGATCGCAAGTATGGCGCGTCCGGTTGTCGTTCGCGAGCCATTGATCGGCGTTCGGGACCACCTCGCTGTATGATTCAAGGTCACGAAATCGGATCCATAAACGTGAAGCCAGACAACGACAATCGACGGCTCGAGTCGTCGCCGGAGGTCAATGCAGTGCAGGCGCCCCGGCTGCGCCCGCTGTTGAAGCTCTGGCCCTTCATCCGACCCTATCGCTCGAGACTGTTGGTGGCGCTCAGCGTGCTGTTGATAGCTGCCGCGGCGAGTCTTTCACTGCCTGTTGCCATAAGGCTGGTTATCGACGAAGGCTTTTCTCGCGAGAGCGCCGGCGCCGTCGATCGCTACTTCATCGCGCTGTTTGCGCTGGCAGCGGTGCTGGCGGTGTTTTCCGCGGCGCGTTTTTATCTGGTGTCCTGGCTTGGCGAGCGCGTGGTGGCGGACGTGCGCAACGCGGTATACCGCCACGTCATCACCTTGAGCCCCACTTTCTTCGAGGTGACTCGAAGCGGGGAGGTGCTCTCGCGCCTCACCACGGACACGACCCTCGTGCAGTCCATCGCCGGAGTGAATCTTTCCATTACGCTTCGAAGCGCCGTGACATTCACAGGCGGTCTCATCATGCTGGCGGTGACCAGCCCGCGGCTGACCGGGATCATGATGTTGCTGATTCCCCTAGTGCTGGTGCCGGTGCTGGTATTCGGCCGCCGGGTGCGACGATTGACGCGCACCACCCAGGACCGCATTGCCGAGGCGAGCGGTATCGCGGGGGAGACGCTGAATGCCATTCAGATGGTGCAGGCCTTCACCCTGGAGTCTTACCAGACGGAACGGTTCGGCGCTGCGGTCTCCAGCTCGTTCAAGGCCGCGATAGAAAGGATCCGGGCGCGGGCGCAGCTGACGGCACTCGCCATCCTGGTCATTTTCGGTGCGGTGGTGTTCGTGCTCTGGCTCGGCGCCCAGGCGGTGATCGAAGGCAGCATGACGCCGGGCGAGCTGGGGCAGTTTCTGCTTTATGCCATTCTGGTTTCCGGATCGGCTGCGTCCTTGAGTGAGATGTGGAGCGAGATCCAGCGCGCGGGCGGCGCGATAGAGCGCATCGTCGAGCTGCTTCAGGTAACCGCAGACGTTAAAGCACCGCCGAATCCGCAAGCCCTGCCTCAGCCGGCGCGGGGTGAGGTGGCATTCGAGCACGTAAAGTTCAACTATCCGTCGCGCCCGGACGTGCTTGCGCTCGATGATTTTTCTTTTCAGGTCCAACCCGGTCAGACCGTGGCGCTGGTGGGACCCTCGGGTGCGGGCAAGACCACGGTGTTTCAGTTGCTGCTGCGTTTTTACGATCCCGGCGAGGGCCGGATTCTGCTCGACGGCATCGACGTGGCTGCAGCGCGGCCCGAGGACGTACGCCGGCGGGTGGGCATCGTGCCCCAAGAAACTGTGGTCTTTGCCGACACGGTGCTGGAGAACATTCGCCAAGGCCGACCGGACGCGAGCGACGCAGAGGTCAAAAGCGCGGCCCGGGCGGCGGGCGTCGAGGCCTTCGTCGATTCATTGCCCGATGGCTACGCTACCTTTCTCGGCGAGCGCGGCACTCGGCTCTCCGGCGGACAGCGTCAGCGTATCGCCATCGCCCGGGCGATACTGAAAAATCCCCCGGTCATGCTGCTGGACGAAGCCACGTCCTCCCTGGATGCCGAGAGTGAACGGCTGGTGCAGCACGCCTTGGACGACCTGATGCGCGGGCGCACCACGATCATTATTGCCCACCGTCTTGCCACCGTGCTCAAAGCGGATCGGATCATGGTCATGGACCACGGCCGCATCATCGCCGCTGGCACCCACGAGGATCTCAGGGAAAGCAATCCGCTTTACGCCCGTCTGGCAGCGCTTCAGTTCGACGCCACCGAAAAAGAGGTAACCGCCTGAACGGGCGTCGA
>JBFHVA010000183.1:0-7177 GCA_041589735.1 Gammaproteobacteria bacterium
GGCAAAAAGGCGCGCCGCGCTATTCCGTCGAGCCGCTGACCAAGGAGGTCGAGGGGATCTTCAAGCACGGGGCCCACTTCATGACGCCGATGCCCGACCACTTCGACTATGATTTAAGAGTCAAAGACATGGACGAAGCGGGCGTCGATCTGGCCATCGTCTCGCTGACCTGTCCTAACGTGTTCTGGGGCGATGAGCGCACCTCTTGCGAGGCAGCGCGCATCGTCAACGATTCCATGGCCAACGGGCAGCGCAAGTACCCCAATCGCATCCGCTGGCTGCTGTCATTGCCCTGGGAGTACCCGGCCAAAGCCTTAGATGAGCTCGATCGGGCCCACGACAACGGCGCCGTCGGGGTTATGGTGCTGGCCAACATCGCCGGCCGGCATCTCGTGGAAGCTGCATTTGCGTCCATCTGGAAGGCCATCGACGACAAGGGCCTTCCGGTTCTGGTGCATCCCGCCGATCCGCCCGGCACTGACGAGATGCTGTTGTCCGAGCACTCCCTGACCGCCACCGTGGGCTTCATGTTCGACACCACGCTCGCTATCACCCGCATGGTCTTCGACGGCTTCCTCGACCGCTTCCCGGCGCTGAAGATCATCGCCGCCCACGCCGGGGCCACCGTGCCCTACCTCGCCGGGCGCATGGACCGCGCCTGGGAGATGACGCCGGGCACGCGCGACGCCATTACCGAACCGCCCTCCTCCTACTTAAAGCGCATCTACTACGACGCGGTGTGCTATCGCGTCGAGGCGCTCAAGCTTTGCATCGAGGTGGGCGGCGCGGACAAGGTGATGTACGGATCAGACTATCCCCACGACATCGGCGACATGAAGGGCTGCCGCGCGCGGGTGGACGCACTGCCCGAGGATCAGCGGGCTGCGGTCGCCTACGGGAACGCGGAACGGCTCTTCAAGCTCTGAGAGCGCGCGTCAAGCAAAGTGGCTTTACAAGGGATCTGATCGCTGAATGCTGAAAGAACCGGGCCGGGGCCGTTATATTGATTCGCACTCATGTACATTTCGGTGCCGGTCCCTTTTCGGTCCCCGGCGCCTTTTCGTTTGGTAACCCGTCATGGCCAGCATGAAAAGTAATCTCGAGCGGGCAGAATCGATCCGCCTCAAATTTGGCGCCGAATTCGAACGCCAGCGGTTTGAGTTAATAAAGCGAATGGAAGCCGGAGCGTTTCGAACCCCTTCGCAGCTCCACCGGTATCACGAACTCGTGTGTTTTGCACGGGCTTGGCCCGACAGCCCGCGTGTACTTCGGCTGAGTCGGCAAATAACAAAGCACTTCGAACGTCGCCAGGATTTGCAGAGATTCCGGAAGCGACTGGAAGGTACGAGCATTGCCGGAACCGACATTACATACAGTTTCTACCTGCCAACGGCAAAATGGCTTGCCAAGCAGTGGCCGCAACAGCTCGACATAGACTGGGACAATTTCGAAGAGCACGACCGCCTGGACGAATTGCTAAAGCACATGGCGGTTTTCGCCGAGCAACAGGGCCTGAACAGCTACGGCTTCAATGGTATTGAGCGCATTCAAAAGATGCGCGGCAAAAATAACAATGCCGACGGCACGTTCCTCATCTCGTTGTTCGACCTGTTGCCGATGGCCGAGCGCGTCAAAGAACACTTTTACGACAACCTGTCTCTACTCTTCGTGTTGCGCCCCGGACCCGAAACGCCCTCGAGGACCAGGGCTGAGCTCCGGGTAAGTAAGATCCACTATCAAGACCGGCCACTGGGACCGGCCACGATCGATCTCAAACAAGCGGCCAAACAACCGCTTACCTTCGGTAAGGTCACCGGCACGCAGGCACGCCGCCTCATTGCGCTTGCGCGCGGCGAGATGGTTTCCCGTTTCCGAGATCTTGATCCGATTGCCTACGCCGATCCGCAGGACGTGAGCGTCGTCGACTGCGGAGCAGGCATTCAGATCGTGCTCTATGGCATTGTTCCCGAGCGCCGTTTCTTACTCGAATCCGAATACGGCCACCTCATACTGAAAAACGGTGTTCCAGTGGGTTATGGATCGGCTTGGTCCCTTTACGGGACCTGTTCGTTGAATTTCAATATATTCCCGACATTCCGGGGTGGTCAGGGTGTGTTGCTTTTCACTAAGACTTTTTCCGTCTATCACCAGCTCTTCAATGCAGATACGTTCGTCGCTGAGCCCTATCAGCTGGGGGACGACAACGAGGAGGCAATCCAGTCCGGCGCCTGGTGGTTCTACAACAAGCTCGGTTACAAGCCATACGATCGAGAAGTAATCCGCCTGGCGAAATCAGAGAACGAAAAGCGGCGAGCCCGCAAAAACTACAGATCTACACCATCGGTGCTGAGACGGCTCGCCCAGGCACCGATGTTTCTTCATCTCGGACGTCGTCGAAAAGACGTCTTGGGGCTAATCGAGCTCGATGCCTGTGGTCTTGCCGTCGCAGATCATCTGAGCCGACGGTATGGATCAGAGCGTGCACGCGCCGAGGCCGTTTGCGCGAAGACCGTATGCGGCTGGCTGGATATCGATTCACGCAAATTACCTGGCGACCAACGCCTGTGGGTACGTCGATGGAGTCCGCTGATCGTAAGCTTGGGATCCGTTCCCGGCTGGTCGCAGAGCGACAAGACCGCATTGCGGGCGGTGATGCTCGCCAAAGGCGGGCAGGAACAATCTCGTTATGTGCATCTTTTTGATCGCCATCGCCAATTGCGTGAAGCGCTATTGAAATTAGCGCGCAGGGGCCTTGAGACGCTGGAGTAAGCAGGAATTTCCCTGAATTTCCGTGCTTCTACGAATTAATCGATCATCCGCTGGCTGAGCACACGTGCTCCCACTGGAATTGCCTGTCGCCTGAGTTAGCTGTGCTGGATTGGTGGGGGCGGAATTCGGGCGGAGCCTCCGGCTCCACCCGACCGCAAACTACTAGCGACTATGGTGTCACTCGCCGGAAGAGTCCATCGGCCGAATCCAGAACCGACGACTGTTGGAAAAATGCGAGAAAATCCGTCTCGTCGGCCGCGAGTCCAACGTAGTCACCTAAGAACAGACCGCGCGCGAAAGGTGCCTGCCGGTAATCGAACGATGTATCAGTCAGGCGAACCTCGCTGCCCGCCCAGTTGCCGGGATCCGAGCAGTTAGTTGTGCACAAGATCAGCCAGTGGTCGGCCAACTCACCAGTATCGTCGTCGTTGCGAAAGCCGTAGGAGCTGACACCGACGGTGCCTTCACCAGTAACCGCTACCGACGGTAGAAACGCCTGCTGCCTCAGCAGGTCGACATTATCGGGCGTCCGATTGGTCTTGACCGGCGTTGTCCAGGTGAAGGTGCCGTTAGAGGACATCGAAAAGGCAATCTCTTCGATACCGTTGAAACGGATATCCTGCCAGATCGTATAGAGATTGCCATTCATTTCGTTTTACCGGATTTTCGGCTTCTCGGTTACATTTGAGCTCGATTAAACGCCCTATGGATCCGGCTGCCAAGTAAAAGTGTGCATGTTGTACATACCCGCCGGAAGGCGATATCCTCGGCGCGTCGAGCGGGGAGGTAGCTTAGTGATATGGATGACGCCGTAGTCCGCCCGTCCATCACGGACGAACATCGACGCCAATACTACATTCAAGTCCTCGAATCGTATCGGGCCTTCGTCGAAAAGCATCCGGCGGGGTTCGAAGGGGCACTCATTACTATGGCGGCCGGCCTGGGCCGCATTACGGGAAATCCTCCCGATATCTCCGCTTTGGCCGACATGCTGTGCCTGTCCCGCACCACCATTATGCGCAAGGTGGCGGTATTGGAGGACGCCGGGCTGGTGGAGCGAAAGCGGAATGGGCGCAGGGTGCTGGTTTTGAGCACCTTGAATCTGGCGACGGGCGAAGGGGGTTGGCCGTTGGCGGATGGGCTCATTCTAAAGGGGCGAGAGAGGCTCCGGGAATAAGGCGCTAAGGAAGTTATGTGTTTACTGGATTCCCGCTCTCGCGGGAATGACGGTGGTGGGATCTCCTCTTTCGAGCGAATGACGGTGGTGGGGGTCCCCGCTTCCGAGCGAATGACGGTGGTGGGGGTCTCCGCATCCGCGGAAATGACGGTGAAGAGGTCTCCGCATCCGCGGACATGACGGCAGTAGAGGTCTCCGCGTCCGCGGGAATGACGGTGGTGGGGGTCTTCGCTTTCGAGGGAATGACGGTGGTGGGGATCGCCGCTTTCGCGGGGATGGCGTAAATATCTGCTGTGCGCGGCGCAGCCTCCTTTGGTGCCATTGACGCTCGATTGGGCGGGAAATGGCGAGTATCCTTCGCTATTCCCGCCGGCCCCGGCGGGGCGACAAGAATAACCTGCGTCGGAGGAGTCATGTTCCCTGCCAATTTCGACTACCACAGGCCCGGCAGCGTCGATGAGGCGGTTGCGCTGCTGGCGCGACTCGGCGGCGATGCCAAGATTCTGGCGGGCGGCCACAGCCTGGTGCCAATGATGAAGCTGCGCATGGCGGCGCCTTCCGACCTCATCGATGTCAACGGGATCAGCGAGTTGAAAGGGATCCGAGAGGCGAACGGCCAGATCTGCATCGGCGCCGCCACCACCCAGGCCGAAGTCCTCGCCTCTTCTCTGCTTGGCGAGCGCTGCGCCCTAATCCCCGAAGCATCGGCCCTGATAGCCGACCCCCAGGTGCGCTACTGCGGCACCGTGGGCGGCAACGTCGCCAACGGCGACCCGGGCAACGATATGCCCGCGGTGATGATGGCGCTCAAGGCCACCTATGTGCTCCGCGGCCCCAAGGGCGAACGCTCGGTCGCGGCCAGGGATTTCTACAAGGGGCTGTATTCCACCGAGCTCGGCGAGCACGAGCTGCTGACCGAAGTTCGCGTGCCGGCGCTGGCGAGCAATCAAGGCGCCGCCTACGTGAAGATGAAACGCAAGGTCGGCGACTACGCCACCGCCGCAACCGCGGTGGTGCTGAGCATGAAAGGCGCGACCTGCGAGAGCGCCGCCATTGCGCTGACCAACGCCGGGGATACGCCGCTGTTTGCCGCAGATGCCAGCGCTTCTCTGGCGGGTAAGCGCGTCGATGAAGGCACCATCGCCGAAGCCGCGCGCCTGGCGATGGAAATCGCCGAGCCGGCGGCGGATCTGCGCGGCACTGTGGAGTTTCGTACCGCCATGGTCGGCGAAATGACCCGCCGGGCAATCCGCAAGGCGGCCGCACGGGCGCAGGAGGCTTAAGTCATGGCCAAAACGCAAATTGCTCTGACAATCAACGGCCAGCCGGTGGAAGCGCAGGTCGAGCCGCGAACGCTGCTGGTGCACTTCCTGCGCGAGCAGCAGGGGCTCAAGGGCGCGCACGTCGGCTGCGAAACCAGTCACTGCGGTGCCTGCACGGTAGATCTCAACGGCAAATCGGTGAAGTCGTGCACCGTCTTCGCTGTGCAGGCAGATGGCGGTGAGGTGATGACCGTGGAAGGTCTTGCCAATGGCGCCGATCTGCATCCGCTGCAGCAGGGTTTTTACGAGGAACATGGCCTGCAGTGCGGCTACTGCACCCCGGGCATGCTGATGCGCGCCTACCGGCTTTTGCAGGAGAACCCAAAGCCCTCGAACGAGGAGATCCGTATGGGCATCTCCGGCAATTTGTGCCGCTGCACGGGTTACCAGAACATCGTCAAGGCGATCAGTTTCGCCGCTGACAAAATAAATGCCGAGGGAGGCGCAGACTGATGGCCGACGCAAGCACCATGACTTTGGAAGAACGCGAAGCGACCCTGGGCGGAATCGGCACCGCGCGCAAGCGCAAGGAAGACGGGCGCTTCATTCGCGGGCAGGGCAACTACGTGGACGATCTCGTGTTGCCGAACCTGGTGTGCGGCGATTTCGTGCGCAGCCCCTATGCCCACGCGCGGATCAAATCCATCGATAAGGCGGAGGCGCTCAAGCTTCCGGGCGTCATCGCCGTGCTCACGGCGGAGGATTTGAAACCTTTGAACCTGCACTGGATGCCGACCCTTGCCGGTGACTCGGCCGCGGTGCTGGCGGATGAAAAAGTGCACTTTCAGAATCAGGAAGTGGCCTTCGTGATCGCCGCGGATCGCCCCACGGTGGCGGATGCGATCCAGCTCGTTGAAGTCGACTACGAAGAGCTTCCGGTCTTAGTCGATCCGAAAAAGGCCATGGACAAAGACGCGCCAATCCTGCGCGAGGACGTGGCCGAAAAGGACAATGTCGGCCAGGGCGCGCGCAAGCACCCGAATCACATTTTTCACTGGGAAGTGGGTGACGCGGGGGCCACCGAAAAGGCGTTCAAGGATTCAGAAGTCACGGTCAAGGAAAGCATGTTCTATCAGCGGGTGCACCCCTGTCCGCTGGAACCCTGCGCCTGCGTAGCCTCCATGGATCCGGTGGCGGGCGTGCTGACGGTTTACGGCACCTTCCAGGCGCCGCACGTAATCCGCACAGTGGTGTCGCTGATCTCCGGGCTGCCGGAGAGCAAGATCCGCATCGTCTCGCCGGATGTGGGCGGCGGCTTCGGCAACAAGGTCGGCGCTTATCCCGGCTATATCTGCGCGGCGGTCGGATCCATCGTCCTCGGGCGCCCGGTGAAGTGGATGGAAAGCCGCATGGACAACCTCTCCACCACCGCCTTTGCGCGCGACTACCATATGACCGGCGAGATCGCCGCCGATGGTGACGGCAGGATCGCCGCCATCCGCTGCAGCGTGCTCGCCGATCACGGCGCCTTCAACACCCACGCCCAGCCGATGAAGTGGCCGGCGGGGCTGTTCAACGTGGTCACCGGCAGCTACGACATCCCGGTGGGTTTCTGCGCCGTGGACGGGGTCTACACCAACAAGGCGCCGGGCGGCGTCGCTTACCGCTGCTCGTTCCGGGTGACGGAAGCCGCCTATCTGATCGAGCGCATGATGGACGTGCTGGCGCAGAAGGTCGGTTGCAGCAAGGCGGAGATCCGCATGCGCAACTTTGTGCAGCCCGAGCAGTTCCCCTACCACTCGTGCTTAGGGTGGGAATACGACAGCGGAAACTATCCGGCGGCGCTCAAAAAAGTATTGCAAGCCGTCGATTACGAAGGCCTGCTCAAGGAGCAGGCGGAGAAGCGCAAGAAAGGCGAGCTCATGGGCATCGGCATCGCCACCTTTACCGAGATCGTCGGCGCGGGACC
>JBFHVA010000184.1:0-7137 GCA_041589735.1 Gammaproteobacteria bacterium
ATAGGCGCCCCAGTACGCTCGACCCTGGCGGCCTTCGGCGGCGCCAGTGAAGACGACGCTGGCGTCATCGGATTTTCTTAGCAACGGCAGGCAGGCGCGGGTGAGCAGGTACGGCGCGTGAACATTGACCTGAAAGCTCAACGCCCAGTCTTCCAGGTCGGAGTTTTCAATCGAGCTCAACGCTTTGAGATGCGCGGCGTTGTGCAGAAGACCGTCTAAGCGGCCGAACTCCTTGTCGACGTTCTCGGCAAGCTCGGCGTAGTGCTCGGCGGTGGCGCCTGCAAGGTCCATGGGATAGATGGCGGGCTTTGGTGCCTTCGCTGCGACGATGGCATCGTAAACCTTCTCCAGCTTTCTCACCGTGCGCCCAAGCAGGATCACGGTGGCGCCGAAGGAACCACAGGCCAGCGACACCGCTTTACCGATGCCATCGCCGGCGCCGGTTACCAGAATAGTCCGATTGGCGAGCACTCTTGGCGGCGGGTTGTAAGAGGGCAGTGAAATTAGTTCGGACATGGGTTCTACGTGTAAATTCTGATGATAAACATCTACGTAAAAATCGGATCTTCCGGTCCGCCGTCCACGATGTTCGAATTTCGATCTCTCATACGCCCATTTTTTTGGCCGTCCGCCACGCAAGCCAGAGCTTACGCAGCGGCGTGATCATCGGCGGCTTTTCCAGCACCCGGCCGCCCGAGCGGGCAAGTGCCTTGAGCGTCGCGCGCTCCATTTTTGCTTCGGACAGAAAAGGCAGATGAACTTCGGCCCGATTCGTCGGCAGCGCTGCAATCGCTTCGTCGAACTTGTCGATGGCATGGTCAATCTGCAGATTCACCACCGCGCGCAGCGCATCGCTGGTCTTGTCCGACAGCACGTCCTCCCGCGTGACGCCGTGGCGCGCAAGATCGTCGGCGGGAAGATAAGTGAAGCTGCGCCAGCCGTGGTGGCGCGGGTTGCGCGCGATCCGCGCGTGGGCAAGCGCGAGATGCAGCTTCTGCTGGAAGGCAACATGCTCAGCTTCGCCGTCGCTACAGACGTCGGCGATGAGCGTGCCCAGCGCGCCGTCCGAAGCGCTGAGCACCGCATTCATTTCTGCGCGAGAGTCAAAGCCGCCGGCTTCCAGTCGTTTGCCCACGCCGTCCAGCAGGGCGTGATAGTGCGCTTCGTCAATGCCTCCAGAGTGGATGCTGTTTGCCATCGCCTGGGTCACCGGGTGGCGAGACTTGCCCTTGGACGCCCAGGCGATCTCTTCACTCCACCAGGCGAGCTTGGCTTTGCCGACGTTGAGATCGGAACAGGCGTCGGTGACTTCACGAAGTTCTTCGCCCAGGGCGCGCAGCGCCGTTAGCGCGCGACGGGTGGAATCGGGTACGAACAGGAAGCTGTAGTAGAGCACGCTGCCTTCTGCAGCGACTTTGTCGCGACAATAGACGTCAACATCCATGCGTGCTCAAGCGTAATCGTCCAGCCAGCGGACGAGGCCCAATGGAGAATCCACCACCCCGCTTGCCCCCCACGCGTGGGGGTCGGCGTCCTTGGGCAGATAGCCGTAAAGCGCCACCAGAGTGCGCATGCCCGCGCGCCGGCCGGCAAGCACGTCTTTCTCCGCATCGCCTAAGTAAACGCATTCCGCCGGGTTCGCGCCGGCCGCGCGGCAGGCATAAAACATGGGCTCCGGATGCGGCTTTGAGTGCGAAGTGGTGTCGCCGCTGACGACGCATTTCGCGCGGCCATCGATCCCCAGGGCACGCACCAGCGGATCGGTAAACGCCGCCAGCTTGTTGGTGACGATACCCCACGGGATGCCGCGCTCATCGAGCGTCTCCAGCACCGACTCCATTTCCGGGAACAGGCGCGTCTCGTTGGCGAGGTTCTCTGCGTAGGTGTCGAGAAATGCGTGCCGCATTCGCTCCTTGGTTTCCTGGTCGCGGCGCTCGCCCACCGCCATGTCCACCATGACGCGACCGCCTTCCGTGATCAGCGGGCGTATGGCGTCTTCTGAAAGAGGCTCCAGTCCCTCGCCTTCAAGCGCGCTGTTCAGCGCAAAAGCCAGATCCGGCAGCGTGTCGGCGAGCGTGCCGTCCAGGTCGAACAATACCGTGCGCACGGATACGGGCACGGGTTCAGTCGGCGCCCCGCCGGTACCAGGTGAGGTAATTGACGCTGACGTCTTGACCTAAGCGGTAGCGCCGCGTGATTGGGTTGTAGCTCATGCCCTTGAGCTCGCCGAGCTTGAGTCCCGCGCGCCGCGCCCATGCGTCGAGCTCCGACGGGCGGATGAACTTGGCGTAATCGTGGGTGCCCTTGGGCAGAAGCTTCAGCACATACTCGGCGCCGATGACGGCCAGTAGATAAGACTTCGGATTTCGGTTGATAGTGGAGAAGAAGGCGTGGCCATGCGGCTTGAGCAGCGACGCGCACGCGGCGATTACAGATCCCGGATCCGGAACGTGCTCGACCAGCTCCAGGCAGGTAACGATATCGAACGGCGCTTCGCCGGCAGCGGCAATCTCCTCCACCGTCGCCATTCGATAATCCACCCCGCTTCCCGATTCTTTCTGGTGAAGCCGGGCAACGCTTATCGGCACCTCGGATGCGTCGATGGCGATCACGTCAGCGCCGCGGGCGGCCATACTCTCCGCAAGAATCCCCCCGCCGCAGCCGACGTCCAGCACCCGCTTTCCGGAAAGCTTCGCCCGCTGGTCGATGAAATCGAGTCTCAGCGGATTGATATCGTGCAGCGGCTTGAACTCGCTTCCCGGATCCCACCAGCGCGCCGCCAGCGCCTCGAATTTCGAGATTTCCTCGGGATCGACGTTGCGTGTGGTCGCGACCATGGGGTGATCTTAAGCGCCGACGAGGCGTTCGGCCCAGCGCCGCGATTCGCGAAGAATCTGCTGCGGGTCCAGAGTCACGAGCTGGCGGCCCTTGAGCACCCGGTGGCCGTTGATCCAGACGTCGGTGATCTGATGCCGTCCGGCTGAATAGACCACCTGGGAAATGGGGTGATGCGCCGGCTGGGTTTCGAGCTGGGACAGATCCACCGCCACCAGATCCGCCGCCTTGCCGGGCTCAAGCGAACCGATTTCTCCGTCGAGACCCAGCGCGGCGGCGCCGTTTAAGGTCGCCATGCGAAGCGCCGTGTGCGCCGGCACCGCGCTGGCGTCGCCGCTCACGCCCTTGGCGAGCAGCGCCGCAGTGCGCATTTCCGCCAGCATCCCGAGGTCGTTGTTGCTGGCGGCGCCGTCGGTGCCGATGCATACGTTGACGCCTGCCCGATCGAGCTTCGCAACGGGGCACAAACCACTGGCAAGCTTGAGGTTCGATTCCGGACAGTGAGCGACACCGACGCCTGTCTTCGCCAGCTTTTCAATCTCGGAATCGTCGAGCTGGGTGAGGTGCACCGCCAGAAGGCGATGGGTGAGCAGACCAAGACGTTCCAATCTCGCCAGCGGCCGTTCGCCCGTTTTGGCGACGCTTTCCGCCACCTCGTCGGCGGTCTCGTGCACGTGCATGTGTATCGGGATGTCGAGCTCGTCGGCGTACGTGCGCACACGTTCGAGCGGCTCGTCGGATACCGTGTACGGCGCGTGCGGGGCAAACGCTGTGGTGATAAGAGGATCGTTTAAAAACTGATCGTGAACTTCGATTCCTTTGGTGATGTATTCGTCGGCGCTGCTCGCCCATACGCTGGGAAAGTCGAGAACGATGAGACCGACGACCATGCGCATGCCTGCTTCACTTGCTACCTTCCCCGCCTCGTCGGGGTAGAAATACATGTCGTTGAAGCAGGTGGTGCCGCCGCGGATCATTTCCGCTACCGCCAGGCGCGTGCCCTCACGCACAAAGGCGTCGCTGACCCACTTCTGTTCCGCCGGCCAGATGTGATCATTGAGCCAGCGCATCAGAGGAAGATCGTCGGCTAGGCCGCGAAACAGGCTCATGGCCGCATGAGTGTGAGCATTGACCAGGCCGGGAACGATTACGTGACCGGAAAGCGCAACTGTGCTTTCGGCCTGGTACCGGCGCTGGGCTTCTGCCTGCGGTAGAATCGCCGCGATACGGCCGTCACGGAGCGCGATAGCGTGATTTTCAAGCACGGCCTCGTCGGGCTCTACCGGGATGATCCAGCCTGCTTCGACGAGTGTGTCGACAAATTCCAACTAAAATTCCTTTAGTGCTTGATTGAAGAGTTCGTTGCGCAAACAAGGTTCGGGGCTAAAAAGACACGGCGCATGATAATGGTTTGAGCGATTTGACGCATGATCGAGGCACAGCAGGACATTAAAGCCAGCACCCAAGGCGTGGTGCTTTATGACACCATTCGCCCGGTAGAGTGGCGCGATGAGGCGGTTCGCCTCATCGACCAGCGCCTATTGCCGGCAAAAACGGAATACGTGACTTGCCGAAGCGCGGCGGACGTTGCTGAGGCCATTCGAAACATGATCGTGCGCGGAGCGCCCGCCATCGGCGTTACCGCGGCCTTCGGCGTGGTTCTGGCGGCCCGTGATCGGTACGCGGAGGATCCCGAAAGCTGGCGGCAAGCCGTGACCGTAGACCTCGAGCTGCTGGCCAAGGCGCGACCAACGGCGATCAATCTCGGCTGGGCGGTCGATCGCATGCGGAACAGGCTGGAGAGAGTTAAAGGCGATCCTGTCGCTGCACTGCTCGAGGAAGCCAACGCCATTTATCAGGAGGATCTCGAGGCCAACCGCCGCATGGGAGCGCTGGGCGCGGCGCTCATCGACTCCGCTTCCGGCGTTTTGACCCACTGCAACGCGGGCGCGCTGGCTACCGCCGGCTACGGCACCGCGCTCGGCGTGATCCGCAGCGCGTTTCAGGCGGGCAAGGTGACGCACGTTTATGCCGACGAAACGCGTCCCTGGCTTCAGGGCGCGCGGCTCACCGCGTGGGAACTGATCCAGGATCGCATTCCTGTGAGCCTGATCGCGGACGGCGCCGCCACCTACGCCATGGCTCAGGGCAAAGTACAGTGGGTCATCGTTGGCGCTGACCGGGTGGCCGCCAACGGTGACGTGGCCAACAAGATCGGCACCTACGGGCTGGCGGTCAGCGCCCGCCATCACGGTGTCGGTTTCATGGTGGTGGCGCCGACATCCACGATTGATCGGAATTGCCCCAACGGCGGAGCGATTCCTATCGAAAACCGCACCGGCGAAGAATTGCTCTCTCTCGGTGACACGCGGGTGGCGGCCAGCGGCGCGGAGGCGTGGAACCCGGTGTTCGACGTCACGCCCGCCGCTCTGGTGGACGTGCTGGTGACCGAGAGGGGCGTCATCAGGCGGCCCGATGCGGCGAAGGTTGCGGCACTGTTCGAATGAATTCGTATCAAATCAAAACCGTGGGCTGGCTCATTTTGGGCGCAGGTATTGTCGCCGCGGCTCTTTTAAGCTGGCCTAATCGGGTCGACAGCACGCTGGAAGATATTCGCCGCAGCGGCGAACTCGTGGTGCTGACCCGATACGGATCGACCACCTTTTTCGAAAGCCGCGATGGGCTCGACGGCTACGAGTACGCGCTGACCCAGGAATTTGCCAAGTCGCTCGGCGTCACCGTTCGCTACGTTATTCACGACAGCATTCCCGAAGTTCTGAAAGCGATACAGTCCGGTCGGGGCCACCTGGCCGCCGCAGCGCTTACCCGCACCGAAGAGCGTGAGGCGGTGCACGTATTCGGACCCGACTATAAGACCGTGCAGCAGCAGGTGGTCTGTCATCGCAAGGGCACCGTTCCCAAGGACATCTCAGAGCTGCCGGCAGTGAGACTCCTGGTCATAGGCGGCAGCAGTTACGTCGAGCGCCTTCGCGAGCTCAAAGAAGACGTCCCGAATCTGGAGTGGGGCACTACCGTCGAGCTCTCCACCGACGAAATATTAGAGCAGGTCTCGCGCCAGGAAGTGGATTGTGCCGTTTCGGACTCCAACATCGTCGCGATCAACCAGCGCTACTTTCCGGATCTCCAGATTGCTTTTCCGATCAGTGAGGAGCAAAGCCTTGCCTGGGTGTTGCCGCCCGGGGCGAACAAGCTCATGGGGCAGCTGGAGAAGTTTTTTGAAGAGGCCGACGGCAACGGATTACTCGCAAGCCTGGACGAGCGTTACTACGGCCACGTCACCATTTTCGATTACGTCGACACTAAACGCTATATGCGAAGGATCCTCTCCCGTTTGCCGCGCTATCGCGACAGCTTCGAGCGGGCCGCAGAGAAGCACGAGATCCCGTGGACACTGCTCGCCGCGGTTTCGTACCAGGAGTCGCACTGGAACCCGCGGGCCCGAAGTCCCACTGGCGTACGCGGGATGATGATGCTGACGCTGCCCACGGCCCGCGCTATGGGTGTGAAGAACCGACTGGATCCGGCCCAGAGCATCATGGGCGGCGCGCGTTATCTGGCCCGTATGATCGACCGCATTCCTGAACAGGTGGAGGGTGAGGACCGGCTGTGGTTTGCGCTGGCCGCCTACAACGTCGGCTTCGGGCACCTTCAGGATGCGCGCGAGCTCGCCGAGCGGCTGGGTCAGGATCCCAACCGCTGGCATTCGCTGAAAACCGTGTTTCCGCTGCTATCGCGTAAAAAGTACTACCGTACCCTGAAGCACGGCTACGCAAGAGGATCCGAGCCGGTGCAGTACGTCGAGCGCATTCGAAGCTACCTCGACATGCTGGAGCGGGCGCTGCCGATTTACGGACCGGTGCCCGGCGTCAGCGCGTCGGCCCCTCCGTCTGTGCCGAAGGGCAGCGCCGTCGCTTTGGGGCTGCCGCCGCACGCATCGGTATCTCTTTGAGGTTTTCGGCTCGAAAGCCTCTCGATCATCCAAAAAAACCCTTACCTCCCCCCCTCCGGAAGACCGTTTCGAGGCCTTCGCACCGGCTCCCGATCGGGCCCGAAAACGAGCCCGAAAAAGGCTAAAAACCGGCCTGTTTTCAAGCCCTTAAAACGAGACTTTGAAGCCCCGAAAATGATAGAATTCATTAGTTTTTGGGGGCGGCGCAGCAATACTTTAAGCATCTGATTTTGAAGCAATTTTTTTATGGGTGAATTCGCAAAGGAGGTCCTCCAGGTCAACATCGAGGAGGAGATGAAGCAGTCCTATCTGGATTACGCCATGAGCGTGAT
>JBFHVA010000185.1:0-7065 GCA_041589735.1 Gammaproteobacteria bacterium
AAGAAGCTGACGCCGCATCAGCAGAAAGCCATTGAAGTGGCGGCGAACGCTTCGCTGATCAAATCTTTGAGCTACCGCATCTACGAGAACGGCAAGGCGCTCAAGGAGCTGACTGAGGTACACGGCGTGCAGCTGCACGACACGCCGCCGGACTATTTCACGGAGTACATGGCTGCGGCCAACGCGACCCTGGAGAAGAACGCCGCTGACAATGCGTTCTTCAAAAAAGTGTGGGATTCGCAAAAAGCTTTCGCCGACGTCGCGGTCCCTTTCTGGGCCGGCGCCCAGACCTCGAACGCGAGCCTCGGTCAGGCTTACGCCAAGAAGAAGAAGAAGTAACGACTTACTTTCTGAAGATTTGAACTGAAAAAATGGGGAAGCGGGCCGCAAGGCCCGCTTTCGCCCTCGTTCGGATTCCATTAGACATGGCCGAGACCCCCAAAGATCTCGACATCACCGACGAACTCATCGCTGAACGACGGGGCGAGCCCGGCGAGCTGCCGGACGATATGCCGCGCTGGATGGCGGCCACCATCACCTGGATCGATCGACTGAGCAAGTGGACCGGTCTCATCGTTTGCTGGCTGACCGTGCCCATGTTTGTCGCCATGGTCTACGAGGTTGTCGCCCGATATGCCTTTGTCGCGCCCACCATGTGGGCCTACGACATCAGCCGCATGCTTTACGGCGCCCTGTTCATGCTGGGTGCGGGTTACGCGCTCTCCAAGGGCGTGCATATCCGCGCCGACTTTCTCTACCGCAACTGGTCGCCCCGGGCCCAGGGCATCGTCGACTCAACGCTTTACATCGTTCTCTATTTCCCAGGGCTCATCGTTTTCCTCTGGTCGTCTACTGACTTTGCTTATCTAGCATGGAAGCGCGGCGAGCTGGGCATGGATACGGCGTGGATGCCGCACATGGGCCCAATCAAGACCGCGCTTCCGGTCGGTATTCTTCTGCTGCTCATTCAGGGCGTCGCCGAGACGCTTAGAAGCCTGTATGCCGCGGTCAAGGGGCGCTGGCCATGAGCAACGAAATTCTCGGCATGGTGCTCATCGGCGTGATGCTGTTTGCTATTTTCGTCGGCTTCCCGATCTCGTTCACGCTGATCTTTCTCGGTTTTCTCTTCGGTTACGCCGGATTCGGCGACCTGGTCTTTTATCTGATGACGTTCCAATTCTCGAACGTCATGCTGGAGCAGACGCTGGCCGCGGTGCCGCTGTTCATTTTCATGGGCATCCTCATGGAGCAGGCGGGGCTGATGGAGCGCTTGTTCGAGTCGGTGCAGATGATGCTCTCGCGCACCCGGGGCGCGCTGTTCATCGCGGTCCTGTTCGTTTCAACTATTTTCGCCGCCGCTACCGGCATCGTCGGCGCGTCGGTGACCATTCTCGGCATTATGGCCGCCAAGACCATGAACCGTTCGGGCTACGACGTGCAGCTTGCCGCCGGCACCATCACCGCGGGCGGCACACTGGGCATTCTCATACCGCCCAGCATCATGCTTGTGGTTATGGGACCGATTCTGGAAGTTCCGGTGACGGATCTGTTTGCCGCCGCGGTAATCCCCGGATTTATGCTGGCTTTTCTCTATACCGGCTATGCGCTGCTGCGCTGCCATCTCAACCCGAGCTTAGGACCCCCGCTTCCCGAAGATGAACGGCCGCAATCGATGGCTCACGTGTGGTCGGAATTCTTCAAAGGCCTGGTGCCGCCTGCGGCGCTGGTGTTTGCGGCACTCGGCAGCATTATGTTCGGCTTCGCCACGCCCACCGAAGGCGCGGGCTGCGGCGCCGCCGGGGCCCTGCTGCTGACGCTGGCCTACCGGCGCCTGACCTTGCGCGGGCTGCAGAAGGCGCTGATCAAGACCCTGGAAATCTCCACCCTGATCCTTTTCTTGGTGGCCGCTTCCAACTTTTTCGGCGCCGTGTTCTCGCGTCTTGGCACGCCGACCATGCTCACCGAATTCCTGCTGACGCTGGACATGCCGCCGATGATGATCCTGATCATCATCATGGCGCTCATCTTTCTGCTCGGGTGGCCGCTGGAGTGGGTGCCCATCGTTCTGATCATCATCCCGATACTATTACCGCTGTTGGATCAACTGAACATCAACCTGCTTTGGTTCGGGATACTGGTGGCGGTAAACCTGCAAACCGCCTGGCTGTCGCCACCGGTGGCTTTATCCGCCTACTTCTTGAAAGGGGTGGTCCCGGAATGGGACCTCAAAGACATTTATAAGGGCATGATGCAGTTCATGGGTATTCAGCTTCTCGGCCTGATACTCCTCCTGCTGTTCCCGCAGATCGCGCTTTGGCTGCCGGGCGTAATTTATGGCAACTGATTCGAACGACTTCAGGCGGGGAGTCCCATGGCGGTCAAATACTTGAAGAAAGCCAGCAAGACGCCCAAAACCGGCGACGACGAAACGCGAAAGATCGTCGCCGACATGCTTGCAGACATCGAATCGGGTGGCGAAGATCGCCCACCGACCGCCGGCCGAGCTGAACGCGCCGGTCTTCGGAGCGGGATCCGTTGGACCATTTGCCGCGCTTTCGCTTAAGGACCACGGCATTGGGCGGATCGATCTGACCGAGACCAATGCGCTGCGGCGTGAAACCGCCAACAACGCGGGGCTCGGCCGTGTAATAGATCCATTGACAGGGGCGCCGGGGGAATCCGCTTTCGACTTGATAATCGATGCGCTCGGCGTCCAGGCTACGCGGAAAGCCGCCATCGCTGAGGTGCTTCCCGGCGGCGCGGTGATGAACATCGGGCTCATGGACAATGAGGGCGGCTTCGACGCGCGATAAATGACGCTGCAGGAGATCACCGTCATCGGCACCGACACCTACACCCCGGTGGATCTACGCGTTGCCGTCAACAAGCTGCACAATGGCGCGTTTGGAAATTCGAGCCGGGTCGAGCGGCGATCCGTGGAAAGTGTCCCGCGCGCGTTCGACGATCTGTTGCACGGCAGAAGCGGTGCACCGAAGATTATTTTGCGTCCGTAGCGAAGCAGGAAGGAAAACAAGATTTCTGTCGCCGAATTCAGCGCTTTCCTTCAGGTCATCCTCGTCGACCTGGTGCTCGCGGGCGACAATGCGATCGTCATCGGTATGGTAGCGGCCGGGCTGCCGGTGGCGGATCGCAAAAAGGTCATCTTCGCCGGCATCGCCGCGGCAACGGTGATGCGCATTGTTTTCGCCGCGATCACCGTGCAGCTTCTGCAGATCGTCGGTCTGGTGCTCGCCGGTGGTCTGCTTCTGCTGTGGGTGTGCTGGAAGCTCTGGCGCGAGATCCAGGAACAGCGCGCTCAGCGCCAATCCGCCAAAGACACGCCCGGCGGCGTGGAGATGACGCAGACAAAAACCATGCGCCAGGCGGTCACCCAGATCGTAATCGCCGACCTCTCCATGTCCCTGGATAACGTGCTCGCCGTTGCCGGGATTGCCCGCGACCACATATGGGTGCTGGTGTTCGGGCTTGTCCTGTCCGTAGCGCTGATGGGATTAGCGGCCACCTGGATTGCCCGCCTGCTGGAGCGCCATCACTGGATCGCCTACGTGGGCCTGGTGGTGATTTTCTACGTAGCCGTGAGCATGATTGCCGAGGGGGTCGAGAACGTGACCCTGTGGGCCGAAACCACCTGATTCGCGCCGCCGCGGCCGCCGGGCCGCGTGTTATTTCATAAGGGAATAACGAAATGGCGCTTTATTCTTTCCCTTCATAGTTGCCCCCTTGCTAGCCTCGTTGGGCCGGCCGGGATCTGCCTGGGCCGGGCGTGACGCCTTAAGGGGCCTGCATGTATCAATACGACGAATTCGACCAACGGCTCATCGACGAGCGCGTCGAGCAGTTCCGGGACCAGGTACGCCGTTTCCTGGATGGACAGATCGACGAAGAAGAGTTCAAGCAGCTGAGGCTGCGCAATGGACTCTACATGCAGCGCCACGCGCACATGCTGCGGGTGGCGATTCCCTACGGGCTGTTCAGCTCGCGCCAGCTGCGCATGATGGCCCACATCGCCCGCACCTATGACCGCGGCTACGGCCACTTCACCACCCGCCAGAACATCCAGTACAACTGGCCCGAGCTCGAGGACGTGCCGGACATACTCGCAGATCTCGCCAGCGTGCAGATGCACGCCATCCAGACCAGCGGCAACGCCGTGCGCAACATCACCTCGGATCACTTCGCCGGCGTCGCCGCCGATGAGCTGGAAGACCCGCGGCCCTACTGCGAGATCTTGAGGCAGTGGTCTACGCTGCATCCGGAATTCTCCTGGCTGCCGCGCAAGTTCAAAATCGCGGTGACTGCTGCAACAAGCGATCGCACCGCATCACTGCTTCACGACATCGGCCTGCAGATCGTAGAAAACGACGCCGGCGAGCGGGGCTTTCGCGTGCTGGTGGGCGGCGGCATGGGTCGCACCCCGGTAATCGGCAAGGTCATTCGAGAGTTCCTGCCGCGTGTCCACATGCTTTCCTACGTGGAAGCCATTCTGCGTATCTACAACCTGCTCGGACGACGCGACAACATCCACAAGGCACGCATCAAGATCCTGGTCAACCAGCTTGGCATCGACCGCTTCCGCGAGCTGGTGGAAGAGGAGTGGCTGCGTATTCGTGACGGCGCGCTCGTCATCGACGAGCGGGAGATTGAGCGCATTCAGGCGCATTTTAATCCACCAGAATACTCGCAGCTGATAAGCGAAGACCCGCAGTTCAAAGAGCAGATACGCACGAATCCGTTCTTCGCCACCTGGTACAAGCAGAACACGCGCGCTCACAAGGTGGACGGATACCGTATCGTGATCGTTTCGCTAAAAGCGCCGGGTGTGCCTCCGGGTGACATCACTGCGGACGAGATGGATGGGCTGGCGGATCTTGCCGATTGCTTCAGCTTCGGCCAGCTGCGCGCCACCCATGACCAGAATCTGGTGCTTGCGGACGTGCGCGAGGGGGATCTTTTCGAACTTTGGCAGAAACTCTCCCGCAAGCGTCTGGCAACGCCGAACATCGGTACCCTGAACGACATGATATGTTGTCCCGGGCTGGATTTTTGCTCACTGGCCAACGCGGGCTCGATTCCCATCGCCAAGCAAATCAACGAAAAGTTCGACGCCCTGGACTATCTCTACGATATCGGCGAGATCCAGCTCAAGATGTCCGGCTGCATGAACGCTTGCGGTCATCATCACGTGGGACATATCGGCATCCTCGGCGTCGAAAAACGCGGCGAGGAGTGGTATCAGCTGACCTTGGGCGGTTCCGCCGGCAACGATGCCGCGCTGGGCGATCGGCTCGGGGCGGCAATCGAGAAGGAGCGGGTCGCTGATGTGATCGGGGAGATCCTCGAGGTATACCTCGAGAGTCGGAAAGAAAGCGAGCGGTTCATCGACACCTACCGGCGCATTGGCATGACGCCGTTCAAGGAAAGGGTCTATGCGGATAATTCGAAACCGGACGATTCAGACCGACGACTGGCGGCTATCGCCTGAGCTGGGCGGGGAATCAGATGCGTCGGCGGCCGCGGGTCCGCTCATCGTATCGTTGCCGCGCCTCATTGAGGACGCCGAGGCGCTCCTCGATCGCGACTCGGAAATCGGCGTGATGCTCAAGCCCGATGACGACCTGGCGGAGGCCGAACCGTATCTCTCCCGTCTTGCGCTGGTTGCCATCGAGTTTCCCAAGTTCAATGAGGGTCGCGGCTACTCGCAGGCAAGACTGCTTCGCAATCGCTACCGCTTCCGAGGCGAGATCCGGGCGGTGGGCGACGTGTCCCGGGATCGGCTCGCTTTCCTGGAGCGCTGTGGATTCAACGCCTTCGTGCTGAGACCCGGCGAATCTCTGGAGGCGGCGCTGCCGGCGTTTTCCGAGATCTCGCTTCGCTACCAGCCCGCCGAGGATGCGGCGGACACGGTATGGTCGCTTCGCCGCCGGCGCGCCTCGCACATTTCCTGATCGACTCCCGCCGTCTGAACGCAATTCCCAACGCCGGCTGAGCCTTCCACAGCGCTTGCGCGTGACGTGACCCCTGTCGCAGTTCTGCGACGCTTTCCAGTCCTGATATTCCAGCTCCAAAATCCCAGCCCCCCCAGCGCGGAGCCTGTTTATTTATTTCATTCAACAACTTACTCGGGCACACCCAAGATTTCCAAACGCCGTTTACCTGCTGGCACGGAATCTGCTTCGTTCTGTACGCAAATTCACGAGGAGAGGATAAGAAAATGCAAAGCGTACTGATTTCGGAGCGGGAGCGACTGAGCGGAGACGTGGAGTCATTAAGTCGGGTCCTTGCCAGCCAGCCTCGTCCTTTGGGCCTCAAGCAGCGCGCCAAGTCTGCTTTTCTTAAGCAGCTTCACGCCTACAAGTGTGAGCGGCTCGAAGATCTGAGCGATGGTCTCGGGCAGGTACATTCAGCCCGCGACGACGAAGCAAAACGCATCGGACGGATCTGAGCGTGGCTCTCCCCGATGAAAGCGGGGCGTCTGCCCAGGTGCTGAGCTTCAAGCCGCCCAAAGAGCGGGTCGAAGAAGCAAGGCATCGGGAAAGCTTCGATCGCCTCAATGTCCAAGTCGAAGCCGGCCGCCGATTCGTCAACGCATTGGAGACGCTTTCCCGGTGTCGGCAGCTCGAGCCCAGTGAGGCCGAGATTATGGACGCGCTGGACCGGGCGTTGGTGTGTGTCATAGATGCAATTAGCGCCAATGACGGCGCCTTACTGGTTATGGATGAATCCAGCGGCGATCTGGTCTTTGCCCTGGTGCATGGTGATGTGCCCAAGAAGAAACTCCTATGGCAGCGGGTTCCCGCGGGCCGGGGCGTGGCCCACTGGGTGGCGGTCCATCGCCGTCCGGCAATCGTCAACAGCACGTTGAACGATGAGCGGTTTTATAGCGGTATCGACGTTGCCAGCGGTTTCCACACCCGATCCATCGTCGCCGTGCCTTTGATTGACGGCGACAAAGTTCTCGGCGTCATCGAGGTGCTCAACAAAAAGAATGGAGAATTTTTCGCGCTCAGTGATCAAAATCACCTGACTGTCATGGCCAATCTTGCA
>JBFHVA010000186.1:0-7046 GCA_041589735.1 Gammaproteobacteria bacterium
GGTCGTCCAAACGCTCGATATCCTCAAGCATGCGGTGCTTGAGATCCAGGTCTTCGAATACCGCTTCGATCACGATATCCGCGCCGGCGAGCTCAGCGTACTCGGCGCTTGCCGCCATGCGCGCCACGATGCGCTCCCGGGTTTTCTCATTCAAACGGTTTCGTTTCACGCGTTCGTCCAGCTGTTCTCGAACGCGCGCGAGTCCGCGTTCAGCGGTTTCCAGATCGCGATCTTTAAACACCACCTCTACGCCGGCGCGGTAGGCGCTGACGAAACCGATGCCGACACCCATGAAGCCCGCCCCGATGATTCCGATCTTTTTCACCTCCCGAGGCTCAACGCTCGCGTCTTTCACCCCGCTGTCCTTCTTCAGCGCGGTAGTGGCAAAAAAGATATTGATCAGCTCGCGCGCCTCCGGACTCACGGCCAGGTCGCCGAAGGCCTTGATCTCGGCATCGAATCCCGCCTTGGAGCCCCTCTCGAGACCGGTTCGTACCACGTCCAGGATGCGCTCCGGAGCGGGGTAGTTGCCGCGAGTTTTTGCCAACGTCGCCTTTCGCGCCTTGGTGAACAGCAGGTGTCGGCCAAGCGCCGTTTTCGCCAGCAACCAGTGAGCCAAGCCGGCGCGGGTGAAGATGGAATCCACCGGGCGCCGGAGCGTCTCCCCATCCGCGCTCAGCTCATCCAGCGCCAGGGCAAATTTGACCGCCGCCTCGCGCAGCCCCGCCGCGTCGGTCAGCTGATCGACCAGACCCATCTCGAAGGCATCCCGGGCGCGAAGCTGACGTCCACTGAGCATCATGTCCAGGGCGGGTTTTAGTCCAATGAGCCGCGGCAGACGCTGCGTCCCGCCGCCGCCGGGAAGCAGACCCAGCTTGACCTCGGGGAGCGCGAAGCGAGTGTCGTCACTATCGCTGGCAACTCTCGCGTCGAAGGTCAGCGCAAGCTCGAGACCGCCGCCCAGGCAGTTGCCGTGTATCGCCGCTACGGTGGGCGCGGGAAGCATAGTCAGCCGCTGCTGCATTTCCTGCATCATGCGCGAGAGGGCGACTGCATCGGCGGAGGAGCGCACGCTTCGCAGCATCTCCAGATCCGCACCGACGATGAAGCTGTCGCGTTTTCCCGAGATTAAAACCACCGCTTTGAGCTCAGGGCTGCGCTCGATCTCAGCGAGCAGCTGCTCAAACTCGTCGGCAAGTCCGGCTTTGAGCGTGTTCACCGACGCCTCCTGGTCATCGATCACCACCACGGCAACCCCGTCCGGGCGCAGCTCGAGGCTCAGAACGCTTCCGAATTTGACGATTTCGTTCATGCTGCTCAGGCGAAAACTGACCTCAGGCACGTTCCAGGATCATTGCCGCCGCCGTGGCGCCGGCGCCGCAGACGCTGATAAGACCGTAGCGCACGTTTCTTCGCTTCATCTCGTTCGCCAGCGTCAGAACGATCCGGATCCCCGTTGCGCCAAAGGGATGACCCACGGCAATGGAGCTGCCCAGGGGATTGAGGATCTCGGTATCGACTTCGCCGATGGCCGACTCTTTCCAGCCTTCAGCCCAGGCCTTGAGGTTGCATGCCACCTGACCGGCGAAAGCTTCGTGCATTTCCACGATGTCCATCTTCTCGAGCTTCAGCTTGTTGCGTTCGAGCAGGCGCGGAACGGCTACCGCGGGCGCCATCAGTAGACCGTCTTTGGGATCGATGGCGGCGAACTCGACATCGCGGATGAACGCCAGCGGCGCCAGACCTTCGCGCTCGGCGCGCGCTTCGCTGGCGACCACAACCGCCGCGGCGCCGTCGGTGAGGGGGCTCGAGGACCCCGCGGTGATGGTGCCGCTGGAAGAGCGGTCGAATATCGGTTTCAGCGTCGCGAGCCGCTCGAGGGTGGTATCGGGCCGAATGAGGGTGTCGTGATCCACGCCGTCCAGCGGATGAATTTCCGCCCGAAGCCGCCCGTCCATCGTCGCCGCATGAGCCCGCTGGTGACTTCGCAGGGCGATCTCGTCCTGGGTCCTGCGGGGAATTTTCCACTCCTTGACCATGAGCTCACAGTGTTCGCCCATGCTGAGTCCGGTCGAGGGTTCGGCAATGGCCGGAGGCTCCGGAATGAAATCCTTAGGCCTCAAGCCTGCCGCCAGAGCCAATCTTTCACGCAGGCTCCGCGCGTTGGCCATGTCGACGAATATACGGCTTGCCCGTTGGCGAAACATTACCGTCGGATTGGACATGAACTCGACCCCGCCGGCAATTCCCATCTCGGCGCGCCCTGCTCGAATGGAATCCGACAGCGCACTGACCGCGGAAATTCCGGTTATGCAGTTGTCCACCAGGGTAAGCGCGCGAACGCTGGCGGGAAGACGGCTCGCGAAACACACTTCTCGGGAAAACTGGGGTATGCGCGGTGTGACCACCACGATTCCAAACTGCAGCTCGTTTATTGATTCCGGCTCGAGGCCGGACATTTCCACCGCGCCGTTGACCGCGTGCACCGCAAGGTCCAGCGCCGAGCGGCGCCTAAGCACGCTTCCGGCCTTGGCAAACGGCGTTCGCGCACCGGAAATTATCGCGATGCGTGATCCTTTCCGGGTTTTCATGCCGGCTGCTTCACGGATGCGTCTTCACCGGATGGAGCTGGGCCCTGGTTTGACCCCATTAACGCCTCCCAGGTGTGCTCGGCAAATCCAACTCCCGCTTCGTCGAAGTAATTGAAGGTTGTGGTTGCCCCCGCTTCGAGGATCGGACCCGCCTCCTCCTCATAGAGATTCGTGGCGCTGATGATCCCGTCATAGCCGCGCAGCCTCAATGCCTTGATCGCAATTCTCTTCGCTTCCGGATCTGGCATCGCGAGCAGCACGGCCTTGACCTTTTCCAGGTCCAGGCGATTCCAAAAGCCGGGGTCTTCCGCGTCGGCAAAGAGCACGCGGCGACCCTTCTGTCGGTGGATCTCGATTTTGCCCGGGTCGGAGTCGAGACCGATGACCTTGATGTCGCGGCTCTTGAGAAACTCATAGGCGCCGGCGCCGACGCGGCCCATACCGAGTATCGCAATCTCCGCGTTGCCGAGAGAAATCGGGCCGTCGTCGGGATGCTTTTCCTTGCTTTCGAAGCGACACAGCACACCTTCCCAACGTTCGTAAAGCCCATGCGCCACTTTGTTGACAGGCGCAGCGATCACAAAGGAGGCAGCTACGGTAATAGCCAGGTACACAAGCCATTGCTCCCCCAGCCAGCCGTTCTTCACCATGAGATCGCCGACAATGAGACCAAACTCGCTGTAGCTCGCGAGAGCAATGGCGGCGAGGAAGCTGGTGCGGGCCCGAAGTCTGAATTTAAGTAAAACGAAGAAAAACAGAAGCGCTTTGACCGGTAGCAGCAAACAGAAGATTGCCGCTACTCCAAGCGCGGTGAGGTCCGGGAAGCCAGAAAGGCCGATTTCGAGAAAGAATCCGACCAGGAAAAACTCCTTCAAACTCCACATCGCGTTTCCGAGCTCATTGGACCTATTGTGGTCCGCCAACAGCGCACCGAGCAGCAGCGCGCCAAGCTCGGAACTCAGGCCAAGGAGTTCAAATCCGAATCCACCGCCGAACGCGAGTACCGCACCGAACAGGACCAGCAGCTCACCGTGTCCGCTGAATTCCAGCAGTCGATGGACCACCGGCCGCAACAGCGGTAAGGCGAGCAGCCCCAGAGCCCAGATGGACGGCGAGTGGTCACCACTTACGCTCAGCAGGGCAACGGCGACGAGGTCCTGGATAATAAGAATGCCGATGGAAATTCGTCCGTGAAAAGCGCGCAGCTCACGCTTCCCTTCGAGCACCTTTGCTGCGATCACCGTGCTGGAAAACCCAAGCGAAACGGCGACGATAAACGCGAGCTTTACCGAAAGTCCTCCGAAGAAATGCAGCGCAGCCGTAAACAACCCCGCGGTAATCGCGAGATGGATGAGCCCGCTGGCCCACACCTCCGGACGCACGAAATTCTTGATACGCACTTTGAGCCCCACCGTGAACAGCAGCAGGAGCACGCCCAGATGTGCGGCATGGCTCAAGATTTCATTGCTCTCGAAGCCCAGCGCGTTGAGGCCGAAACCGGCGGCGAGAAAACCGACCAACGGAGGCAATCCTACTTTTTGAAAACTGAGCCCCAAGGCGAAGGCGCTAACGATCCAGAGCGCTTCCATATTATTTCTTGCTCCTTCGATTCATCGCTGCGCGCGTTCAGCACCCGTTTACTCGAACGGTTTATGCGACGCGCGGAAAAGTCTGTTGATCGGGGGTGGTTGCTCGTTTCAATTTCTACCAGCGCTGGTCCAGGCGCCAAAGTCCGGCGCGGTGCGCAGCAGTACGCGCGGAAACGAGCTCCCGCTGATGGGGTCGACGTTCGATTTCCGCGTATTGGCGCTGACCCGAGCGGGACGCTGCGCCAACCTGATATTCCGGCCGGTATTGATCCATGACGTTGACGTAGGTGTCCGCTCCGAGCTCGCTGGACAACCACTCGAATATGGCGGCCGCTTCCTCCTCCTGTCCCGGCATCACCAGATGCCGCACCAGGAGGCCGCGGCGCGCAAGACCGTCGCGGCCAAATCGCAGCGGCCCCACCTGGCGGTGCATCTCGCGGATGGCCTCCCGCGCCCGCTCGGGATAGTCCTTGGCCTTGGCCAGGCGACGGGCGCTTTCCCGACTCCAGAACTTGAAGTCCGGCATATAGATGTCGATTAACCCATCGAGAAGCCGCAGCGACTGAATCGCGTCGTATGCGCTGGTGTTGTAGACGATTGGGAGATTCAGCCCTCGGGGCACAGCGGCAGCAATGGCCTCCGCAACCTGCGGCGCCACGTGTTCGGGGGTTACGAAATTGATGTTGTGACAGCCTTTCGACTGCAGCGCCAGCATGCAGTCGGCAATCTCATCCGCGCTGCATTCGCGACCCTGGCGCTGCTGGGAAATATCCCAGTTCTGGCAAAAAACGCAGCGCAAGTTACAGTGGCCGAAGAATATCGTCCCCGATCCGTTCCATCCCCGCAGACAATCTTCCTCCCCGAAGTGGGGGAAAACGCTCGAAACGACCGCATAACGCCCCGTGTGACAAACTTTTGCCAGGTTCTGGAGCCGGTTGACGTGACAGTTGCGAGGACAGGCGCAGCAATCTTCGAGCTCGGCCAACGCCTGCTGGACGCGAGCCTCGAGCCTTCCATCGCGATAAAGAGCGAGGTAGGCAGGCTCGAAGTCGTCCACCAGAAACTGGGGATCCGGCGCCGGCGGAGTGCTGAGTGCAAGCATGTGATGTTACGGTCGTCGGTCCGGTTTCAGGAAAGATTACCGCAGTCGCCGGTTGAACCCAACGCCGGCCGTTGGTAGCCGTGGATTGCCGTATTTCCCGCTGTGTCGATTATGATGTATTGCCTTTTGACACCGCCGCCGAGGCGTCGGCAACCCCGCACAACCATCTGTCGGCGAATATACAGCGTCCGATGGGCCCTGGTGCAAAGGCAAACCGGAGGAGTCGGCAGTAAATGAGTTCCAGCAGCGGGCGACATTTTCTTGCAGGCATCGCCGATACCGACCCGGCGCTGGCACAGGTGCTGGACAACGAAAGCCGGCGGCAGCAGAAACAGATCGAGCTGATCGCCTCGGAGAATCTCGTCAGCCGCGCCGTTCTGGACGCGCTCGGGTCCCATCTCACAAACAAGACCGTGGAAGGTTATCCGGGCAAGCGATTCCACGGTGGCGCCGAATTCGTCGACGTGGCGGAGCGCCTCGCCATGGAGCGCGCCTGCGAGCTTTTCGGGTCGCGATTCGCCAACGTCCAGCCCCACTCCGGCACACAGGCCAATCAGGCTGTTTTTCTTGCCCTGCTCAAACCCGGAGACACTATCTTGAGCCTGTCGCTTTCGGCCGGCGGGCATTTGAGTCACGGCGCGCCACCGAACATGTCGGGCAAATGGTTCAAGGTGGTGCACTACGGGGTGCATCCGGAGAGCTTCCTTATTGACTACGAGGAAGCCGAGCGCCTTGCTGTGAAGCACCGACCGAAACTGGTGATCGCGGGAGGCTCGGCCTACCCACGGGGAATCGACTTCGAGCGATTTCGCCGAATCTCGGACCAGGCCGGCGCACACATGCTCGTCGACATGGCTCATTTCGCCGGACTGGTAGCAGCAGGTGTCCATTCGAGCCCGGTGGAGCTGGCGGACACTGTCACCTGCACGACGACCAAGACCCTGAGGGGTCCGCGCGGCGGCATAATCATGAGCAACCACGAGGCGCTGGCTAAGCGAATCGATGCCGCTGTATTCCCCGGCATGCAGGGCAGCGTTCACCTGTCGACGGTAGCGGCCAAGGCGGTGTGCCTCGGCGAAGCCTTGACGCCTTCATTCCGCGATTACGGGAAGCAAATCGTCGCCAACGCGCGTGAGCTCGCCTCAGCGTTAGTGTCCAACGACGTCAACGTGGTCACCGGTGGTACCGATACTCATTTGTTGCTTCTGGATCTGCGGTCCCGAAGACTGACAGGAATTGAGGCCGAGAAAGCGCTGGCGGAAGTCAACATCACCTGCAACAAAAATCCCATCCCATTCGACGCTCCGGCGCCCTCGAAGTGGTCGGGTCTCCGATTGGGGGTCGCCGCGGGAACCACGAGGGGGTTCGGCAGCGAGGAGTTTGCCGAAATCGGCGCTGTCATCGCGGGCCGGCTGACCGGCGCGCTGAGCGCTGAGGAGGGACGCAAGAGGGTGGCGGCGCTGTGCCAGCGATTTCCCGTTTACGGCCATCGGCTGCCCGCGACCGCGAACTGAAGGTAATTCTAGGGAAACTCTGAAATATCCATCCGTGAATTTTTCAGAGTCGCAAAGCGAAACGTGCGATTTTCGCTTTGCTAACGTTTTCATCACCTTGCAGGTGCCGAAAACGGTAGATTTCCCTGTGCCGCGGAAGCTCTGAATACTTCAGAGCTTCCCTAGTTCGAGCGGCGCAGCAGCGCCGCGACCTCCTGATGATCTCCGATCACCGCCATATCCAGCGGCGAGCGCCCGTTGGCACCCACCA
>JBFHVA010000187.1:0-7038 GCA_041589735.1 Gammaproteobacteria bacterium
GGTCACTTTCCAGAAGGGCCCCTCGCTGGCCGCCACCGGCGACGCTCCGAGGAGGAGCATCAGCGGCAGCGCCAGGATTGCGGCGCCGCGCGACCAGCGGCGTATATCGAGGAGTTGCATTATTTTTTGACTGGAGAAACTCACGGTATTTAGTCCTCGTTAGGTTCGGAAAGTGCCGCGCACGGGGGGCCTACACGGCCCGGCGGCACTCGACGAGTGTTGAAACGGCTAAAGTAACAGTAGCCCGTTTTTGCTGGAGTCCCAGATTGCGCGCCGTTCCGATACGTCAGAGCCTGCTCAGGAATCTGGTCCTGATCATCGTGCTGATGGTCGCCGGCATCTCTGTGGTGACCGTCTACGGCACGCGAGAACTCGTTTCTACGCTGTCACGGTCAGTCATCGAAAGCACTCTGGATTCCACGGAGGCGCGCATTCAAGGCTTTTTCGATCCGCTGCCCGCGGCCCTGCATTCCGCCAAGGGCTGGGCCGAACACGGAGTTCTCGACGATATGAGCCCGACCAAGCTGGATCGAGTGTTCAAACCACTGATGCTCCAGTATCCGCAGATCGCGTCGATTCGCGTGGCCGACGAGCGCGGCCGCGAGTATTTGCTCACTCGCCGCGGCGCCGGCTTTGCCGTACGAGAAATCCGCGCCGATACACAGAAACCGCGGTTGCGCTGGATTCAATACGACGACAACGAAACGTCGAGCGGCCTCTGGCAGGAATCGGGCTACGACCCGCGGCAACGTTCCTGGTACACATCCGCTGCCGGCGACGGGAGCAATGCGAATACGCACTGGTCGCTGCCATATCGTCTGCCGGGCGATATTCCGGGAATTACTGCCTCTGTCGCCGCGGAAACCGGAGCGGGTTTACGGGTAATCGCCTTCGACATTCAGCTCAAAAGCGTCTCCGCTTTCATCCAGACCATGTGGGTGAGCGACGGCGGCGGCGCCATGCTACTTACGGGTGACGGCCGAATCATTGGCGCGCCTGCAAATATTCTTCGCCTGAGGGAATCGAAACAAGAAAGCGTAATGCTGCGGCGCCCCGCCGAGGTGGGGTGGGTACTGGCCGAGGATGCGGTCGCCGCGCTGAGCGGGGTCGGCCAAGTGCCTGCTCCGGTGCGCTTCAAGAGCGAAAGACGGCCGTACTGGGGCCAAGCACGGGTGTTTCCGCTGTCCCCGGAAGTCGCGCTTTTCGTAGCCGTGGTAGTGCCGGAAGCAGATCTGCTTGGCCCGCTGCCCAATCTTGCGGCTTACGTAATGATCGTCATCGTGCTGGTACTGCTGGTAGCGCTCCTGCAAGCCATTGCGCTGGCCCGTCGATTCAGCCGACCCATCGAAGCGCTGGTGGATGAGAGCGACCGCATAAGCCGCGGCGATTTCGACAATCAGCGCCAGATCGAAACCAGCGTCTCAGAAGTGCAAAAGCTCGCCGACGCCCATGATCGCATGCGTACCGGCCTTGAGTCGCTCATGAGGCTGGAACGGGATCTCGCCATCGCGCGCAAGATCCAGCAGCACACCTTTCCAGATCGGCTGCCGATACTGCCCGGATTCGACATAGACGCATTCAGCGAGGCGGCGGAGCAAACGGGAGGCGATACCTACGACGTCATTGCTCGCTCGCCGACAGGACTCCCGGCTCGCGACGACGATGAGGTGATGAGCGCCGTGCTGCTGCTTGCCGACGTCACCGGACACGGAATCGGTCCCGCGCTCTCTGCGGTTCAAATCCGCGCAATGCTGCGCATGGCGGTGCGCATCGACGCCGATTTGACGATGATTGCGCGGCACGTCAACGCCCAGCTCACTTCCGACCTTTTCGGTGGCCGTTTCATCACCGCATGGCTCGGTGAACTAGACGCGCGTAAACATACACTGACGTACTTCAGCGCCGGCCAGGCTCCACTCATTCATTACCACGCGAAGGAAGACCGCTTCGAGTTTCTCGAGGCGGACGCGCCGCCGTTTGGTATCGACGAGGATCTCGAAATCGTTGCGGGTCAGCCGCTGGAACTCGAGCCGGGCGACATGTTTGCCGTCTTTTCCGACGGTGTATTCGAGTCACAGGGCGCTGAAGAAGATCGTTTTGGAGAGGATCGCGTCCTGGATATCATGAGACGACACCGCGGGGAATCCTGCGGACGAATTTTGCTCGAACTTCGAAAGGCGCTGGCCGACTTTGGCGCCGGCGCACAGGCTGCCGACGATCGCACCGCCGTGATTGTCAAGAGAAACTGATGGTCGACGGGCGCAAAATAGAAAAGACTCAAGGCGCCGAGACCGCCCCTCGTCGCTGCTGGATCTATAGAGGCACGCGCAGAGGCGAGTTGTATCTCTATCTCGCCAAAAAGGACGATTTCGACGCCGCGCCCAAAGCGCTGATAGAAAAAATGGGCAGGCTAAGGCTGGTCATGGAGCTCGAGCTTTTCCCCGGGCGAAAGCTCGCCCGCGCCAACGTGGACGAGGTCATGAAGTCACTCGAGCACAAGGGCTATTACCTCCAGCTCCCGCCGACCGACATGCCGGGCCGACATCGCCTACAGTAGATTGAACGATCCAGGGTAGAGCACGTTAAGGATCCGCCGCCGTCAATTTTCTGCCGAAATGTTCCTGACACCGACACTATCACTGGCGCAGTACTTCGCGAGCTGCCCGCGCCGCGTCTTTTCAGCCAATGAGGCCATCATCGCCGCCGGGGATGAATCCGATTCGCTTTACTACATCCAAAAAGGGTCCGTTGCGGTGGTGATCGAGGATGACGAGGGCCACGAGATCATCCTTGCATACCTGAACGAGGGCGAGATTTTTGGAGAAATCGGGATGTTCGACGAGCGCTCCCAGCGAAGCGCGTGGGTCCGCGCGAGATCGAAATGCGAAGTCGCGGAGCTCAGATACGACAGGCTCCGGGAGCTGTTTGGCAGCTCACCGGAAGCGATTTTCGCAATGCTGTGCCAATTGTCCCTACGCGTCCGGGACACCAGCCGTAAGGTAGGCGATCTGGCGTTCAAGGACGTTTCCGGCCGCGTTGCCGGGGCCTTGCTGGACCTTTGTGAGCAACCGGATGCGGCGCGCACCGAGGAAGGGTTCGAAATCGAAATTACTCGTCAGGAGCTGGGTCGTATCGTCGGCTGCTCGCGGGAAATGGCGAGCCGAGTGCTGAAAAGTTTCGAGGAACGGCACCTTGTAACCGTACTCGGAAAAAAGATCCTGGTCCGCGGGCGCCGCCGCCTGAACGCCTCTACCCGTGCCCGCAACTAAATCGCCACCGACCAAAATATCCTTCTCCTAGCTAAACCAGTCTAACCGCCCTGCGCTTTGGCGTAGTTTCTCCTTGCAACTTTTTCGCCGCGCCAGTGTCTGTAGTCACGACCTCGATGAAATCCGAGCATCTGCCCGACGTGATGAAATTGCGCCCGTCCTTTAGATTGCTCTCCCTCGCCTGGCTGCTTCTTATTTTTGTCGCAGTTCCCGCCAACGCGCTGTTTTCCGCCCCCAGAGCGGAGCTGTGGGAACGCTGGGTGGCCCACGACGAAGCCTCCACGGCCACGATCGATCACTCCGCGTGGACAAACTTCTTAAGCGTTTACCTGGAAGAATTTCCCGACGGCGTCAATCGAATGCGCTACGCGGATGTGAAAGCAGCCGACCGCGAGCAGCTCGAACACTACGTCGCCGCCCTCGCCGCCACGACGATCAGCAACTACAACCGCGCCGAGCAGCGCGCTTACTGGATCAACCTCTACAACGCGCTGACAGTCAAAGTCGTTCTGGATCACTACCCGGTCTCCAGCATACGGGATATCGACATCTCCCCCGGTCTGTTCTCGGTCGGTCCCTGGGATAAGAAACTCGTCGCCATAGAAGGAGAGAAGCTGAGCCTTAACGACATCGAGCACCGAATTCTTCGGCCCATCTGGAAAGATCCCCGCATCCACTACGCGGTGAACTGCGCTTCCATCGGCTGTCCGAACCTGGCGCCGAGCGCGTTTACCGCTGAAACCTCAGAGTCTCTGCTGGAGAAAGGCGCTCGGGACTATGTCAATCACCCGCGCGGAGTGGAGATCGTTAACGGCAAGCCGGTGGCATCGAAGATTTACGACTGGTTCAAGCCGGACTTTGGAAAGAACGACGAGGAACTGCTGGCGCATCTGCGTCGTTACGCCCAACCAACGCTACGAGAGAAGCTTATCGGTTTCAGCCACCTCAGCGGTTATCGCTACGACTGGGCATTAAACGACGTGGCCGGGAACTGAGATTTAAGGCTGGAAGCAATTAAGCACGTAGGGCGCGATAGCGAAGCGTATTGCGCCAGCGAACTCGTAGCAACGCAAGAGGTTCGTGCCTTAACCCTTATCGCCACCAGACTGTGTCCAGGGCTCGCGGTCAAAGAGTCTACGCACCATGGGTTCGAAAACCTCGATCGACAGAGTCTCGTAACCGGGGTCGAACGATTCCTGGTCCCAGCGCTCGCAGAACCGTACGCAGGCCTCATAGAAGGCATGACCGGCATAGCGATCCCTCGCATTGCGATCCTGATCCAAATGGTGCCAGAAGTAATAGCCCTGAAATACAGGATGATGCGCCACCACCCAGTAGTTTTCCGCGCTCACGTAAGGCCTCAGAATTTCCGCTGCCAGCGCGCCGTGGTTTTCCGGCGCCAGGCTATCACCGATATCGTGCAGCAGGGCGCAGACCACGGTTTCCTCGTCGGCGCCGTCGCGCAGGGCGCGGGTCGCCGTCTGCAGGGAATGCTGGTAGCGATCGATCGGATAACCAAAAGTGGGACCTCTGAGCTTATCGAGCAGCGCCAGCACGTTGTCGGCCAGCTCGCCCCGCGATGGCGCCCACTGCCGTGCGAGAAACTGGTAGTCCTCGCGGGTGCCGTCCGCCATGCGGGTGAAAGATACGGTTTTCATAGAGGAAATAGGGGGACAGTATACTTAATTGCGGTGACTACCTTTCCTCATC
Organism: Gammaproteobacteria bacterium; assembly: GCA_041589735.1. GTDB lineage: Bacteria > Pseudomonadota > Gammaproteobacteria > HK1 > HK1 > CAMYJH01. The sequence goes on from JBFHVA010000187.1 coordinate 4,980, forward strand.
ACTAACGCGACGCGCCTGGATCACGAATAATCCTTCCAAGGGCAATTAAGTATACTGTCCCCCTAATTCTGCTCCGCCAACACTAAATATCCTGATACACCTTGCCGCCCTTTTGCTTGAACTCCTCGGCCTTCTCCCGCATGCCGGTTTCGAGCGCCACCTCGACGTTATCAATTCCGTGCGATGCGGCGTAGTCACGAACGTCCTGGGTGATCTTCATGGAGCAGAACTTCGGCCCGCACATGGAGCAGAAGTGGGCCACCTTGTGGCCTTCTTTGGGTAGCGTCTGGTCGTGGAAGTCCCGCGCGGTGTCCGGATCGAGGGCCAGGTTGAACTGATCTTCCCAGCGAAACTCGAAGCGCGCTTTCGACAGCGCGTTGTCCCTGATTTGCGCCGACGGATGCCCCTTGGCCAGATCCGCCGCGTGGGCGGCGATCTTGTAAGTGACGATTCCGGTCTTGACGTCGTCGCGATCCGGAAGGCCGAGGTGCTCCTTGGGGGTAACGTAACAGAGCATAGCGGTACCGAACCAGCCGATCATGGCGGCGCCGATACCCGAAGTGATGTGGTCGTACCCGGGGGCAATGTCGGTAACCAGTGGACCCAGTGTGTAAAACGGCGCCTCGTAGCAATCGGCCAGCTCCTTGTCCACGTTTTCCTTGACCATATGCATGGGAATATGGCCGGGACCTTCGATCATCACCTGCACGTCGTGCTTCCAGGCAATCTGCGTCAGCTCGCCCAGGGTCTTGAGCTCGGCGAACTGGGCCTCGTCGTTGGCGTCTGCGAGTGAGCCCGGCCGCAGACCGTCGCCCAGCGAGAAGGCCACGTCGTATGCCTTCATGATCTCGCAGATCTCTTCGAAATTTTCGTAAAGAAAACTTTCCCTGTGATGGGTCAGGCACCACTTGGCCATGATGGATCCGCCGCGGGAGACGATCCCTGTGACCCGGTTTGCGGTCAGAGGCACATAGGGCAACCGCACGCCGGCGTGAATGGTGAAGTAATCCACGCCCTGCTCCGCCTGCTCGATGAGCGTGTCGCGGAACAATTCCCACGTAAGGTCTTCGGCACCGCCGTCGACTTTCTCCAGCGCCTGATAAATGGGCACCGTGCCGATGGGTACCGGGCTGTTGCGGATGATCCATTCGCGCGTCTCGTGGATATGCTTGCCGGTGGATAGATCCATAACCGTGTCCGCGCCCCAGCGCGTGGCCCAGGTCATCTTTTCCACTTCTTCCTCGATGCTGGAGGTGACCGCCGAGTTGCCGATGTTGGCGTTCACTTTCACCAGAAAATTTCGCCCGATAATCATGGGCTCGGATTCGGGGTGATTGATGTTCGAGGGAATGATGGCGCGGCCTGCTGCCACCTCGTCGCGGACGAATTCCGGCGTCACTACTTCCGGAAGCGTTGCACCGAACCCTACGCCTGGATGACGTCGCTTCCGCTCCTCCTCCCGGTAAGCATCCAGCTTCATGTTCTCTCTAATCGCGATGAACTCCATCTCCGGGGTGACAATGCCGCGGCGCGCGTAATGCATTTGCGTCACGTTCGCGCCCGACCTGGCCCGGCGCGGCGGATTGATGTGTGCAAAACGCAGGTGCGCGAGCTGCGGATCGGTGTTTCGAGCGCGTCCGTAGTCGGAGCTGACGTCGCCCAAGCGCTCGCTGTCGCCGCGCTCATCGATCCAGGACTCACGCAGTGGCGGCAGCCCCTCACGCAGATCGATGCGGGCTTCCGGATCGGTGTAGGGTCCGGAGGTGTCGTACACGTAGATCGGGGGATTCCTTTCCACCCCGCCGCTCACGTGGGTGTCGGCGAGGGATATCTCGCGCATGGGCACGCGAAGATCCGGCCGGCTTCCTTGGACATATACCTTGCGGGAGTTTGGAAACGGCTGAACGGACTCGGGGTCCACCTTTGCCGTGCGGCTCAAAAACTCCTCGGGAACTGCGCTCATCTGGTCACCCTCTGACGCCCGATTCCAACCGTCCGGCGTCGAATTATCTGCTTAAGAAACAACCCGTTGAGAACGCTACGGATTACGAAAGTGCAC
>JBFHVA010000188.1:0-7015 GCA_041589735.1 Gammaproteobacteria bacterium
AGGGCAAGGGGGCCCGGTCCCGAGGTATGGCAGTGGCTCTATTCTGCACTGAATCGACCGGTATACAAAACCCTGGGCCAATGGCCGAATTTCGACTCGTTATCACTCCAGGCCCTGACGAACAGAGCGTTCAAAACCGACAGAAACGGCGGCCAGCTCCCTCCTCCTCGAAGCATCCTCCTTGGCTCTAACTCTTTTTAAATGAGAGAGGTCCGGAGCGCGGTCATAGGCAATTAATTCGTTAGACTCGGGCTTGTGCCCCGGTCTTTGCCCCCAACCTGAATGATTACCGATTTCTCGAGCCTCCCGCTGGGCTTCGTCATTGCCTTGCTCGCCATGGCGGCCGCCATCATTGCGACCGCCGGGGTGTGGCTGGTGTCCACCGCTGATCGCCTCGCCGATCGCACCCGCCTGGGAGAAGCCATTACCGGCGCCGTCTTTCTCGGTGTCGCCACCAGCCTGTCCGGCACCATCACCTCGGTGACCGCGGCGGCGGACGGGTTTCCGGCACTGTCGGTGAGCAACGCCGTTGGTGGAATTGCGGTGCAGACGTTTTTCCTGGCGCTGGCGGACATCTGGTACCGGCAGGCGAACCTGGAACATGCGGCGGCGTCCGTCACCAACCTGGTGCAGTGCGTTTTACTGATGGCGCTTTTGTCCGTGCCGCTCATCGCTATGTCGCTCCCGGAGGTGACCTTGTGGCAGGTCCATCCGGCCAGCGCAATCCTGGTCGCCGCGTACCTGTTCGGCCTTCGCCTTGTGCACAGCGTGCAGACGGAACCCCTCTGGGGTCCGGCCCAGACCGCTGAGACCCGTGCCGATGAGCCTGAGGAGCCGGCGGGCGGGCGGCCGCTCAAGCTATTGCTGACGCGCTTCGTGATGCTCGTTGCGGTGCTGACGGTGGCCGGATTCGTCGTTGCGCGTGCCGGCGAAGTGTTTTCGATCCGGACGGGACTGGGTCAGACGCTGGTGGGTGTTCTGCTGACGGCGGTGATCACGTCCCTTCCGGAGCTCGTCACCACCCTGGCGGCGGTGCAGCGGCGCGCGCTGACTCTGGCCGTAGGCGGAATCATCGGCGGCAACACCTTTGACGTACTATTCCTGGCGCTTTCCGACAGCGCGTTCCGCGAGGGCTCTATCTATCACGCCATCGGTCGTCCGGAGCAATACGTCATCAGCCTCACCTTGCTGTTGACGGCCATCGTCCTGCTGGGACTGCTCAGGCGGGAAACCTACGGCTTCGCCAACATCGGCTTTGAGAGTCTGCTGGTGATCGTGGTCTACGTCACCGGCATCGGCGCCCTGTTCTTCATCAGCTGACTCAAGCTGCGAAGGCCCTTGATCCGGGATTCGAGATATCGACCGTATTACGCGCTCTCTTCGTGATCGTCGGCCATGACGCCCAGGATTTGACGGCGATCAACATCGATGTTGACCAACAGGCGTTTTATTGGAGGCGCTCACAAGGCTCTTTCGAAGATGGAAACGCCGGCATGCGGACCGCACGCCCTTTGCGCCGACTCGTGACCCGCTTGACGGCGGCACTGGTGTTAGCGTTCAGCGCCCAAGCCGATGAATCTGTTTCACCGAAACTAACGCCAAACCTGCGGCAACTCCTGCAGCAGGAGATGATCGCAGTGCGACAGGCGAGTCAGGAGATTCTGGACGCGCTTGTCATGGGACGAGACGATGTCGTCGCGAGTCGGGCTCAGGCAATTCACGACAGCTTCATCATGGCGTGGTCATTGACCGATGAAGAAAGGCAGATATTGAAACAAACGCTACCGCCCGCCTTCGTGGCGTTGGATAAGAACCTACACGCGACCGCGGGAGCGCAGTCAGCCGCCGCCCGAACCGGCAATCGGCCCGGGCAGCACAAGCCTTTCGCCGCAATGATAGACATCTGTGCCATGTGTCACGCATAGTTTGCAAACGACCGGTTTGGGGGCTTCGCCGGCCAGTGAGCGCAACGTCCACTGACCCCGGAACGGAACTGCAGCAGCAGAAGCGGATCCGCGTGTGGGACCCGCTAGTCCGCATTGTCCACTGGACGCTGGCGATTGCCTTCTTCCTCGCCTATTTCACCGAAGACGATTTCCTTACCCTGCACGTGTGGGCCGGATATACGGTGGGTTCACTGGTGGTGTTGCGGGTACTCTGGGGCTTTGTCGGCCCCCAGCACGCGCGCTTCAGCGACTTTCTGTACGGCCCGGGAACGGTAATGCGTTATCTCTTCGACCTGATCGCGTTTCGCGCCAGGCGTTACCTCGGGCACAGCCCTGCGGGTGGCGCGATGGTGTTTGCGCTTTTGGTGGGACTGGCGGCCAGCGTGTGGAGCGGGCTCGAGATTTATGCCGTCGAGGAGAACGCGGGCCCCCTTGCCGGTCTGTCCTCAGATCTGAATTCGGGCATCGCCCAGGCAAACGAAAAAGAATTCGAGGATGAGGATGAGCACAAAGATCGAAAAGGCAGGCAAGAGGACGTCTGGGAAGAGGTACACGAAACCCTCGCAAATCTAACGCTCATTCTCGCACTGCTGCACATCGTAGGGGTGCTGTTTGCGAGCGTCGTTCACCGGGAGAATCTCTTGGTATCGATGGTAACCGGCAATAAGCGCGCGGAGTAGCGGCCGAAACAGATCGGCGTATTTCACCTTGAAGCAGGGGTGCTCCTGGCTCGCTTTCCACGACCCCAAGGTCACTTTACTTTTCAACCGACCGGGGCCTACGCATTGATTCAAATCAAGGCCTTATCGACCCTGAAGTGGCTTGATTGCTCAATGAACCCAAGCGCGGCAAGCTTCCCAAGCGTATGTTCATGAGCACTCACCGCGCCTGGCCTTCCGTTTCGCGCGCGCTTGCGCTGGCCGCGATGTCCATAATCTGGGTGCTGCCGGCCGCCGCGGAGACGGCCTTCGCGGAGCACGCCCGTGCCATGTTTCCTGATGCCGACCACATCGGCGCACTGAGCGGCACGCCGCCTGCCGCTGAAGTCGGGCGCGAGGGCCGCTTGTTAGGCTATCTGCTCCTGACAGACCAGGTGGCGCCCATCCCCGCATACTCCGGCAAGCCCATCCGTGTGCTCGTCGGCATCGATACTTCGGGCGTGATCCGCGGCGCTGAGATATTGGCGCACGAAGAGCCCATTCTGGTTATCGGGGTCACCGACGACGCGCTCGCGGATTTCACCGCTCAGTACGCCGGCGGAAGCGTAAACGACACGTTCAAGATCGGCGGCCGCGAGCGCCCCGGCACCGTGACGCTAGACGGCATCAGCGGCGCGACGATCACGATGATGGTGCTGAACGCATCGATCCTGCGCTCGGTGACGGCGGTAGCCGAAGCGCGCAAGCTGCCCCTCGCGCCCGACGCCGAGGTGAAAATCGCCGCCGCCACGGAGAGACTTGGCGCAGCGAATCCAACGGACTCGGCCCGCACTAGCGCGGCCGCGCTCGAGCCCATCTGGAAGGAGGTGTGGGCCGAGCGCACGCTGCGATTATGGTTTCTCGGCGCCGGCCTTTTGCTGCTGACCGTGATCCTTTTCCTCCAGGACTGGCTGACTCGTTACCGGCGCTTGATCAGCACGCTGCGCATCGCGTTTCTGTTCTATACGTTGCTGTTCGTCGGCGTTTACGCACTGGCTCAATTATCCGTCGTCAACGTGCTGACTTTTCTGCACTCGGCGGTACGCGACTTCCGGTGGGAGATCTTTCTTATCGAGCCGCTGATCTTCGTGCTCTGGTCCTTCGTCGCGGTGTCTCTGCTGCTTTGGGGACGCGGTGTGTTTTGCGGCTGGCTGTGCCCTTACGGCGCGTTGCAGGAGCTCGTCAACAAAGCGGCGCAAAGCCTGCGTGTGCCCCAGTTGCCGCTGCCTTCGCTGGTGCACGAGCGCCTCGTCGCGATTAAGTACGTCATCCTTCTCGCATTATTCGGTCTGTCGCTTCAGTCGCTGCCCGACGCGGTGCGCTATGCCGAGGTGGAGCCGTTCAAGACCGTGTTCGCGCTGCGCCTCGACCGCCCGTGGCCTTTCGTCGCCTATGCCCTCGGGCTGGTCGCGGTTTCGGCGTTCAACGGCAAGTTCTTTTGCAAGTACCTGTGCCCGCTCGGGGCGGCGCTCACCATTCCGAGCCATTTCCGCATCTTCGACTGGCTGCGCCGGCGCAAGGAGTGCGGCCGTCCCTGTCAGACCTGCGCCACCGAGTGTCCGTCACAGGCGATCCGGCCGACGGGTGAAATTGACGCCAACGAGTGCCACTACTGCCTGGACTGTCAGGTCATTTTCTGGGATCCCTACAAGTGCCCGCCGCTGGTCGAGCGTCGAAGGCGCGCCGAGAAGCACGGCCGTACGCTGGATCGGCTGCCGCTGCGCTGATTCCGCGCGCTCGCGCCTTGACCGAGGTCAATTACGCCCGCAACGGCGTGTCTTACCGTACAGGCCGATCCAACTTCCCATCCGAGATACAGGAGATCAGGCCATGATCCGTTCCGCTTGCTTCAAATCAAGCGCGCTCATCCGCGCAGCGGCGCTGTTGCTGGCGCTGCCGGCCGCCGCCATCGCCCAGGAGACCTCGGATCATCCGAAGACCACTCCTGGCGAGAAGGCCTATATGGGCGCCCCGACTCCAGGCAAGGAGGTCGAACAGGTTATTACTCCGGGGGCGCCGAATTTGACCCGTCCTGAATTCGAACGCGCGCAGCAGGTGTACTTCGAGCGCTGCGCCGGCTGTCATGGCGTGCTGCGCAAGGGCGCCACCGGTAAGCCTTTGACGCCGGACATCACCCAGCAGCGCGGTACTGATTACCTGAAGGTGTTCATAAACTTCGGCTCGCCCGCCGGTATGCCGAACTGGGGTTCTTCCGGCGAATTGACGCCGGAGGAAGTGGACATGATGGCACGCTACCTGCAGCACGACCCTCCGAAGCCGCCGGAGTTCGGCATGGCCGACATGCGCGGGACGTGGAAGGTGCTGGTGCCGCCGGAACAGCGCCCGAAGAAAAAGATGAACAACTACGACGTCGATAATCTGTTTTCGGTCACGCTTCGCGACACCGGCGAGGTCGCCATCATCGACGGCCACAGCAAGAAAATCGTCAACATCGTCAAGACCGGCTACGCGGTCCACATCTCCCGACTGTCGGCTTCTGGGCGATACCTCTACGTAATTGGCCGCGATGCGCAAATCAACCTGATCGATTTGTGGATGGAACGCCCCAATAACGTCGCCGTGATCAAGGTGGGCCTGGAAGCGCGGTCGGTGGAAACGTCGAAGTACAAAGGCTTCGAGGACAAGTACGCCATCGCCGGCTCCTACTGGCCGCCGCAATACGTGATCATGAAAGGCGACACCCTGGAACCGCTCCAGATCGTCTCAACCCGCGGCATGACCGTCGACACCCAGGAGTATCATCCGGAACCCCGCGTCGCCGCCATTGTCGCCTCTCATCAGCACCCGGACTTCATCGTCAATGTTAAAGAAACCGGAAAGGTCCTGCTGATCAATTACGAGGATATCGACAACTTGAGTGTGACCACCATTAAGGCCGCGCGCTTTCTCCATGACGGCGGCTGGGATCGCACCAAGCGCTACTTCCTCACCGCCGCCAACCAGTCCGACAAAATTGCCATTGTCGATTCGAAGGAGCGCAGGCTTATAGCACTTGTGGATGTCGACAAGATCCCGCATCCAGGACGCGGCGCAAACCTAAACGACCCGGAGCACGGCCCGGTGTGGGTGACGAGTGCGCTGGGCAATGAAAAGGTCACGTTTATCGGCACCGACCCCAAAAAGCATCCCGACAAGGCGTGGAAGGTAGTGCGCGTTCTCAAAGGCCAGGGCGGCGGCTCGCTGTTCGTGAAGTCACACCCGAAATCCAACAACCTGTGGGTCGACACGCCGCTCAATCCGGATCCGAAGATCAGCCAGTCGGTCGCGGTGTTCGATGTGAAAAATCCCGACAAGGGTTTCGAAGTTGTGCCGATCGCGGACTGGGCGGATCTGGGCGAAGGACCGAAGCGCATCGTTCAGCCCGAATACAACAAAGCCGGCGACGAGGTCTGGTTCTCCGTCTGGAGCGGCAAAGATCAGGAATCCGCGCTGGTGATCGTCGATGACAAAACGCGAAAGCTGAAGGCCGTGATCAAAGACAAGAGGCTGGTGACGCCCACGGGCAAGTTCAACGTCTACAACACCGTCAACGACGTCTACTGAGTCATAAGCACGCTCGCCCGTGCCGGCACCACGGGGTCGGCGCGGGCGTCCGCCAAAAGGAGGTAGACAGCATGGAGACTGTGGGTCGCGTGTACCTGGTCGGCGCCGGCCCCGGCGATCCCGACCTGTTGACGGTGAAGGCGCTGCGACTGCTGGGAGAAGCCAACGTGGTTGTCTACGACCGGTTGGTGTCTGAGCAGATACTCGCGCTGGTACCCGACGGTGTTTCGCGCATCTTCGTCGGCAAGGCCGCCGGTAATCATGTCCTGCCGCAAGAAGAGATTAACCGTATCATCGTGAAGCTGGCGCGGGCCGGTCACGACGTGGTGCGCTTGAAAGGCGGCGACCCTTTCATCTTCGGACGCGGCGGAGAGGAAGCGCTGGAGCTCGCCAAGCACGAGATCCCCTTCGAGGTGGTGCCGGGGATCACTGCGGCGACGGCCTGCGCGGCCTATGCAGGCATTCCCGTCACCCACCGGGGACTCGCCAGCGGCGTACAGCTGGTTGCCGGGCACTGTCGCGGCAAGACCCCGCTCGAGCTCAACTGGCGGACGCTTGCCGACCGCGAGTTGACGCTGGTTTTCTACATGGGCCTCGCCAATCTGCCCGAGATCCGCGCCGGCCTGATGGCGGCCGGACGCGCCGGCGCCACGCCGGTTGCGGTGGTGGCGGAAGGCACCAAGCCCGGCCAGCACCGCCTCATGACCACGCTGGATCGTGCCCCCGAAGATGTCGCCGCCGCCGGCATCGCGCCGCCCGCCGTGATCATTATCGGTGACGTGGTCACCCTGTCCGCGAGGCTCGACT
>JBFHVA010000189.1:0-6992 GCA_041589735.1 Gammaproteobacteria bacterium
ACCGGCCAAATTCCGATATACGGACTGAGCTCGCCCCGCTCGACGAGTATCTGGGCGACACCGATGGCATTGTTATAAATGAAGAAAACCACCACCGCGGTGAAGAGCTTGGCGTACTTACCCTGACGCGGAGAGGTTCGTGAAAGCGGTACTGCCAGCATTCCTAGAACCATCACCGAGAGCGGCAACGAGAGCCGCCATTGAAGCTCCGCCAGGTCGGCCGCCCCTCCCGAGCTCAACAGTTCGAAGCTGCTTAATGAATCGAGCTTGAGGAGGGCCGGCTCGCTGCCTGCCTCGTCTATTCGCACCGCGTGCTTTTCAAATCGCGTGATGACGTAATCAGCAGTCCCCGGTTCGCCCGTATACCGGTACCCGTCTTCCAGCACAATGTACCGGTCGCCGCTGCCTTCATTTATCGACAAGTAAGCTCGCTCAGCCACGGCAATGTTCTGAGCACCTTTCTCACGAACCTGAACGAAAACGTTTCGCATGGTGCGACGGTCCCGAGAAAGCTCCTCGACGTACAAGATTCGTTCGCCACCGCTCAGCTCTCGAAAGCGGCCGGGCAGGATGCCGGAGATTTCGGCTTCGCCACGGGCACGAGCAAGCAGCTTGGCGTGTGCGGACGCCATCTCCGGCGCGGCATAGACCGAGAGACCAAAGGTCACCACGGCGACCCCCGCGCTTACCCACATCACGCCGTAGACGAGTCGACGAATTCCGACGCCGTTGGCCAGCATGGCGACGATTTCACTATCGTTGTATAAGCGTCCCAGTCCGATGAGTATGCCGAAGAAAAGCGCCACCGGAATAAGGACCTCGAGGTTCTGGATCAGCTTGAGCAAAAGAAGCTGGAACAGGAGGTCGGCCGAGATCTGTCCCGCGGCGGCGTCAGACAGAATGCTGGCGAAGCGATTGCTTAGGTAGATGACCAGCAGCACGACCAGAACGGCCGCAGTGGCCTGGAGAACTTCCCGCAGCAGATAGCGCTGGAGAATCACGTTCTAGGAGAAGGCAGCCGCCGGCCGGACGCGATGTTTCGATCGCGGCGCGGCCACGATGGCGCTGCCGGCCCGCGCATTTTGGAATGCGAGGGGAAACAATCTGCCAGGATCGGCGTTCGCTGGGGCTGGAGCAACGCCATCAATGGACATCTTCCTGTGTGTGCTAATAAACTCCGGATCCTCCGCGCCGACGTTCTTAAACCTTATTAAAAACGTGCGCGGCAACGATTCCGCAACGAATGTTACCAGAGATGATCGTCCCCAAGGCGGCCCGCGGTCGGGCAGCCCCACTTCGCCCGCACCCGCCGCAGCGCGCGATGGGCTTTGCCACCCTTCCTCGGTTTAGCCGAAAAGAGTCTCGGGGTGGATGGGTACGGAAGCGCTGGGAAAGCAAAGACGTCGACAAATTTCTGACACCGGATTTAGTACCTTAGCCACCGACCGACTCCAGACGAAGTTTTTTCCAAGGATAGTTTTTCATGAAAACCCAGTTCACTACTCAAAGCGCCAACGAGCTCAGCGCCGGCTGTGTCGCGGTGACGGTTTTCGAGGACCGGCAACTCTCACCTTCGGCAAAGAAACTGGACGCCGCGTCTTCCGGGCGGCTCACGAAACTCATCAAGGGCTCGAACCTGGAAGGGAAAGCAGGTCAGCAGTTGCTGCTGCACGGCGTTTCGGGAATCGACAGCGACCGCGTGCTGGTCGTCGGCGCGGGTAAGCCGGGCGAGCTCGACGCCGCGCGTTTCCGTCGGATCGCGGATGCCGTGGTGGCCGGTTGCCGGGGCAGCGGCGCAGACTCAGCCGCGGTGTTTGTTTCCGAACTCGACGTGGCGGAGCGCGACAATGCTTGGAAGGTTCGCTGCGTGGTGGAATCTTTTCAGCAGGCCCGTTACCGCTTCGACCAGCTGAAAAGCGAGAAGTCATCAGAGCCACCTGACCGGCTCAAGACGCTCAGCTATGGGATCAAATCCAGCCGCGAAGAGGCAAAGGCTCGACAGGCGTCCAAGGAAGCGGAAGCGGTGGCCGTGGGCAGCGCCCTGGCAAAAACGTTGGGTGACCTGCCGGGCAATATCTGCACGCCGAGCTATCTTGCCGACCAGGCGCGCAAGATTGCCCGCGATCACAAATCCGTGCGGGTCCGCGTGCGGGGCGAACCCGAAATGAAGCGATTGGGAATGGGCACGCTTCTCTCCGTGGCGCGCGGCAGCGAGGAGCCGGCAAAACTCATCACTCTCGAGTACAGCGGCGCAAAAAAGTCGGATAAGCCCATAACTCTGGTGGGCAAAGGGGTGACCTTCGACTCCGGAGGCATATCCATCAAGCCCGCGGCGGCGATGGACGAGATGAAATACGACATGTGCGGCGCGGCCAGCGTGCTCGGCGCCATCAAGGCCGTGGCCGAACTCAAGCTCAAGATTAATGTGGTAGGAATCATCCCGGCGACGGAGAACCTGCCCGGGGGGAAAGCCAGCAAGCCGGGCGATATCTTCACCAGCATGTCGGGCCAGAGTGTGGAGGTACTCAATACCGACGCTGAAGGCCGACTCATTCTGTGTGATGCCTTGACCTTCGCCGCCGGCTTCAAACCGGAAGTGGTGATCGACATCGCGACGCTCACCGGTGCCTGCGTTATCGCGCTCGGCGCCCACGCCAGCGGACTGTGGTCCAATAACGAGGGGCTCGCGGAGGCTCTGCTCCGGGCGGGCGAGTACACCGGCGACCGCGCCTGGCAGATGCCGCTGTGGCAGGAATATGAAGAGCAGCTGAAGAGCAATTTCGCCGATATGGCTAACATAGGCGGGCGGGAAGCGGGGGCGATCACCGCGGCCAGCTTCCTTTCTAAGTTCACCCGCGACTATCGCTGGGCGCACCTGGACATCGCTGGAACAGCCTGGAGATCCGGCAAAAACAAGGGCGCAACTGGGAGACCTGTGCCATTGTTAACCCAATACATCATTGATCGTGCCTCCGGCAAAGCCCCGAAGCGTTCCAAATAGGAGCAGCAACGCGCGAAAGCAGAGCTGATTCCGAATGACCAGAGTGGATTTCTACATCCTGAGCAGCGAGGGCCCGGACGAACCCCTTCGCGTTGCCTGCCGGGTGGCGGAGAAAGCCTGGCGCCAGGGCAATCGGGTTCGGATTGAATCCGACAGCAAAGACGCGCTCCACCGGCTAGACGCGCTCATGTGGACCTACAAGCAGGAGAGCTTTCTGCCCCACGAGATGGAGGGAGAAGGTGACGACTGGCAGCAGCTGGATCCTGCGCCGGTGGTGCTGGGTGCCCCCGGGACCACGGCCGATGTCCCCGACGTGCTCATCAACCTGAGCCCAGCGGTGCCTGCGATCGCCGAAAGCTGCCCGCGCATCGCCGAGATCATTTCTGCCGATCCCGGGTCGAGACAGGTGGGGAGGGATCGCTACCGGCTCTACCGGGATCGCGGCTTCGAGCTCAGCTCACATCAGATCTGAGTAAATCGTGGGCAGCGAGCGAAAAAAACCGGCAAGCAAATCGGCACGCGCGGCGGAAGCATCGCTTAACGACGCGCTGAGCGATCTTGAGCAAATTCTTAAGAAACAAAAATCCTCTGCGGAAGCCGAATCTAAGCCGACTACGGAAACCCCTTCGGGGCAGCAGTACGACATTCCGCTGCTCAACGACGTGGTCATGCCAGGCAGCGGCGTAGCGGACGCGCCGCCAGCCGGTTACGAACCTCCGGAGCCGCCGAGACCGGGAAGCGCCGAATACGAAGAAGCCTGCCGGCTGCTGGTGGCGAGAATCGCGAACGAAATCGAAGTGATTGTGCAGTCCCGAATCGAGGCGGCGCTTGAAAGCGCCACCGACGAGATTCGGCAGCAGGTTAAAAATCACATTGAGATTATGCTGCCCGAGATTCTGGACGAAATTACCCACGAGCGCGGCCGCGAAGACAAGTGAATGTTTCAACCGGAATGAGGACATCGAAAAAAAGGCTGTCTGGATACAAGTTTTGTCGACAGCGTGTTATGGATAACCAGGACTGATCATGGACAAGAGCTACGACCCAACGAAGATAGAAGAACACTGGTACCGGGTGTGGGAGAAGCAGGGATATTTCGCGCCTTCGGGCCGCGGTGAAGCCTACTGCATCATGATCCCGCCGCCCAACGTCACCGGCACATTGCACATGGGTCACGCATTTCAGGACACCATCATGGATGCGCTGACCCGATTTCATCGAATGCAGGGGCGCAATACCCTGTGGCAGCCCGGCTGTGACCACGCCGGGATCGCGACCCAGATGGTGGTGGAACGCCAGCTCAACGCCGAAGGACTGACTCGTCAGGACATCGGTCGCGAGAAATTCGTTGAGCGCATCTGGAAGTGGAGAGAGGTGTCCGGCGGTGCAATTACCCAGCAGTTGCGGCGTATGGGCGCTTCCGTCGACTGGGCGCATGAGCGATTCACCATGGACGAGGGTCTGTCGGCTGCGGTGCGCGAGACTTTCGTACGGATGTATGAGGAAGGTCTTATTTATCGGGGTAAGCGGCTGGTCAACTGGGACCCGGTTCTGCATACCGCGGTCTCGGATCTGGAGGTCATGTCAGAGGAAGAGGACGGCCACCTATGGCACATCCGCTACCCCCTTGTGGGCGGCAAGGATCACCTGGTGGTGGCGACCACGCGTCCCGAAACCATGCTCGGAGATACCGCGGTGGCGGTGAGTCCGGAGGATAAACGTTACACCGGATTTATCGGCGCGCAGGTCGAGTTGCCACTCACGGAAAGAAAGATACCCGTGGTCGTGGACGAATACGTGGACCCGGAGTTTGGAACCGGCTGCCTCAAAATCACCCCCGCCCACGACTTCAACGACTATGCGGTGGGAGAACGACACGGCCTGGAGTGCCTGAATATTTTTACACCTGACGCCAAACTCAACGAGAATGCGCCGGAACGCTATCGTGGCATGGATCGGTTTGCCGCCCGTGAACGCGTCGTTGCCGATCTTGAAGCGCGTGGACTACTGGAAAAGGTCGAGCCGCATCGGATGATGGTTCCACGCGGGGATCGTTCCCACTCGGTAATCGAACCTTATCTCACCGATCAGTGGTTCGTGAAGGCGGCGCCGCTGGCTAAACCATCCATTGAGGCGGTGGAGAAAGGCGATATCCGTTTCGTGCCGGACCACTGGACCAAAACCTACTACGAATGGATGCGCAATATCGAGGACTGGTGCATCAGTCGCCAGATCTGGTGGGGTCATCGCATACCGGCGTGGTACGACGAAAACGGGAACGTTTTTGTTGCCCGCAGCGAAGAAGAGGTACGGGATAAATACGCGCTCGGGTCAAACGTTGCCTTACGCCAGGATGAGGATGTGCTGGATACGTGGTACTCGTCGGCGCTTTGGCCCTTTTCCACCCTCGGCTGGCCGGAGCAAAGCGATCGGCTCGCGACCTTCTATCCCACCAGCGTTCTGGTCACGGGCTTCGACATCATTTTCTTCTGGGTCGCACGAATGATCATGTTCGGGCTCAAGTTCATGGGATACGTTCCATTTCACGAGGTCTACATCCATGGGCTGGTGCGCGACGCCGACGGCAACAAAATGTCGAAATCAAAGGGCAACATACTCGATCCGTTGGACTTGACCGACGGCATCGGACTGGACGAGCTCATTGCCAAGCGCACCACCGGCCTTATGCAGCCGCAGCTGGCACCAAAGATCATTGCCTCGACACGAAAACAGTTTCCGGACGGCATACCCGCCTACGGCACCGATGCTCTGCGCTTTACGTTCTGCTCGCTGGCGACTCAGGGACGCGACATTCGCTTCGATCTCGGTCGCATAGAGGGCTACCGAAATTTCTGCAACAAGCTCTGGAACGCGGCAAGGTTCGTGGTGATGAATACCGAGGGCAAGGACTGCGGCCAGAACGGCGGTCAAGTCAGACTGGGCGTTGCCGATCGCTGGATTCGCTCGCTACTTCAACGTACCGAGATCCGCGCCATGGAAGGCATCGCTCAATATCGATTCGACCTCACCGCTCAGGCGATTTACGAGTTCACCTGGAACGAATATTGTGACTGGTATCTGGAGCTGTCCAAGCCCGCTCTACTTGACGCGAACGGCGACGATGCCGGGTTGCGGGGCACCCGCCGGACGCTGGTTGAAGTTCTGGAAACCCTTTTGCGACTTGCCCACCCTCTGATCCCGTTCATTACCGAGGCGATCTGGCAACGCATTGCGCCATTGGCGGGCCGCAAGGGCGACAGCATCATGACCCAGCCCTATCCACAGCCCGATCGCGATCTGATCGACGAGGAGGCAGAGGTCGAGATGGAGTGGCTCAAAGGCTTCATACTCGGCGTGCGCAAGGTGCGGGGCGAGATGGATATCCCCCCCGGCACCCGGGTACCGGTTTTGATTCAGAATCCATCGAACCGGGACCTGGATCGGGTCACCGGGTATCGGGCGGTGCTGAAAAGCCTCGCTCGTATCGATTCCATCGAGGCGCTGAACGACGGCGAACGGGCCCCGGAATCTGCCACCACGCTGCTCGGCAGCATGAAGCTACTCATCCCGCTTGAAGGCTTAATAGATAAGGAAGCGGAAACCGCCCGCCTCAATCGGGAGATCGAGAAGCTGAGCAAGGAGCTGTCCCGCTCGCAAGCCAAGCTTAGCAATCCGAGCTTCGTGGAACGCGCGCCCGATGAGGTGGTGCAGAAGGAACAGAGCCGGGTGCACGACTTCGAAGCCGCGATTCAGAAGCTCAAAGAGCAGCTCGAGACTTTGGCGCGAATTTGATTGGATCGCCGACCGATGCCCGCTGTGGGAGCGAGCCTGCTCGCGACTCTTCAAGTCAGGCGGTTCCGAGAGCAACGATCAGGAGCTCGAAACGAGCCTTTGTTGATATAAGAATTCGGCCGGCGCCGCGGCCATTAAGAATTCGCTTAAGCCCATGTCCGACCCCACCTACCCTCAATCCCCCCGCGTCGCCATCGGC
>JBFHVA010000190.1:0-6971 GCA_041589735.1 Gammaproteobacteria bacterium
AAATCGTCCGCCGCGGCATCGCCCAGGCGCCGGAGGGGCGGCGCATTTTCCCTTTCATGAGCGTGCTGGAAAACCTGCAGATGGGCGCCGCCACCACCGACGAGGCGCACTTCGAGCAGGATCTGGAGCGCGTATTCGAGCTTTATCCCGTGCTGCGCGAGCGGAGGCATCAGCGCGGCGGCACGCTCTCGGGCGGCGAGCAGCAGATGCTCGCCATCGGCCGCGCGCTCATGAGCCGGCCCCGGCTGCTGCTGCTGGACGAGCCGTCCCTCGGGCTCGCGCCGATGCTGGTGAAGCAGATCTTTTCCGTCATCCGCCAGGTGAATGAAGAACAGAAGATGACCGTTTTTCTGGTGGAGCAGAACGCCTACCACGCGCTCCGGCTTGCGCACCGGGGCTACGTGATGGCCAACGGTCGGGTGGTTCTGTCCGGCACCGGGCGCGAGCTGCTGGCGAACAAAGAGGTGCGCGCGGCATACCTGGAGGGCGGCCATGGCTGACCGTTTGGATTTTGCCCGGCCGGTTCCCGGGGGGGAGTCTTCCGCTGGCGGTATGAGGACACGGGCTTGGAAGATCTGGTAGGCGTAAGTTCGGGCGTGTTCGTGGGCCTCACCGTCTGCGTGATGGGGTTTGCCGCCTACGCCACTGGTCAGGCGCTTGCCAACACCTGGAAACCCGCCTGGCACGCGGTGATTTACGCCCTGCTGCTCGGCTTCGGCGACCGCTTTCTGGGTTTTTCCCTGTTCGAGGGAGAGCTGCTTTCTTTGAGCGGATATCTAATCGATTCGGCGGTGCTTGTTGCCATTGCCCTGGTCGGATATCGCCTGAACCTGGCGAGGAAGATGGTCCGCCAGTATCCCTGGCTTTATCAGCGTACCGGGCCGTTTTCCTGGCGGCGCAAGGAAGGTGCTTCGTAGCTCCGCTGGCCCTTGCGGCGGGGCCAGCTTGTGATAGATTTTCGTGCCACCTTAAGGGCCTCGCGTTCCTCCCCGTTTGGCCCCGATTTCGTGCTTCCCCGGGAGACGCATCAGGAGGTTACTCATGAAACGATTTTTTGCAGTTTGCCTGACGGCGGCTGCCGCGACGATTGGGATCAGCACCGCTTCTGCGGAGATTCTGATCTCCACGGCCGGCCCGATGACCGGTCAGTATGCTTCGTTCGGCGAGCAGATGAAGCGCGGCGCCGAGATGGCCGTCCAAGACATCAACGCCAAAGGCGGCGTGCTGGGTCAAAAGGTTGCGCTCACCATCGGTGACGACGCCTGTGATCCGAAGCAGGCGGTTGCGGTTGCCAACAAGTTCGTAAGCCAGGGCGTGAAATTCGTTGCCGGGCACTTCTGTTCCGGCTCTTCGATCCCCGCTTCGAAGGTCTACTCCGAGGAGAATATTCTTCAGATTTCCCCGGCTTCGACCAACCCGAAGCTAACCGACGAAGGCGGTCCCAACGTGTTCCGCGTCTGCGGCCGCGATGACCAGCAGGGCATCGTCGCCGGTCAGTTTCTTGCCAGCAAGTACGGGGGCAAGAAGATCGCCATCCTCCACGACAAGACTGCTTACGGAAAAGGTCTTGCTGACGAGACCAAGAAAGCGCTGAACGACGCGGGCATTTCGGAGGCCATGTACGAGGCCTACACCGCGGGCGAGAAGGACTACTCGGCGCTGGTGTCGAAGATGAAGCAGGCGGGTGTCGATGTGTTCTACCTCGGCGGCTACCACACCGAGGCCGGCTTGATGATCCGCCAGGCCCGTGAGCAGGGATATAACGTTCAGCTGGTTTCCGGCGACGCTTTGGTGACCGACGAGTTCTGGAAGATCACCGGCAAGGCCGGCGAAGGCACGCTCATGACTTTCAGCCCTGATCCGCGAAAGAATCCGGATGCGGCCCCGGTGGTAAAGAAGTTCCGCGATGGCGGCTACGAGCCGGAGGGCTACACCCTGTATACCTACGGCGCGATTCAGGCGTGGGCGCAGGCTGCTGAGAAGGCCGGGACCACCGACACCAAGAAAGTGATCGATGCTTTGCGCTCGGGACAGTTCAACACCGTGCTCGGCAAGATCGGCTTTGATCCCAAGGGTGACGTCACCGCGCCGGGATACGTCTGGTACGTATGGGAGGGTGGCACCTACGACTACGTCAAGAATTGATCGCTGATTCAGTCAGCGAGCTTTCATATTTGACTGACAAAACCCGGGGAGCGAAAGCTCCCCGGGTTTTTTCTTTCTGAGCTTTGCCAGTTTGCGTATTTGGTTCTAGAAAGCGCTTCCGTCAGCAAGCTCGTCAATAATCGGGCACTCGGGACGATTGTCGCCGTGACAGTGCTCAGCGAGGTCGAGCACCGCCTGCTTCACGCTCTCGAGCTCGCGTATCCGGGCATCGATTTCATTGACATGGGCGAGGGCGAGCTTCTTGACGTCAGCGCTCGCCCGCCTTTTGTCCTGCCACAGCGACAAAAGCTTCTGCATGTCCTCGACGGAAAAGCCGAGCTTGCGCGCCCGGTGGATGAACTTGAGCGTGCGCACATCCGTATCGCTGAATTGCCGATAGCCGTTGGCGGCCCTTGCGGCGGGACGCACCAGTCCGATCTCCTCGTAGAAGCGGATGGTCTTTGGCGGCATGCCCGATTGTCGTGATGCCTCCTGGATGCGCATTTCAAACTCCCGGTTCGGTCAAACGGATAGTCGAATTCAGTATGCCTACGTCTCTCACAGCTCGACCCGCTTGAGCCTCAGCGCGTTGCCGATCACCGACACCGAGCTGATGCTCATTGCGGCGCTTGCGATCATTGGGCTCAGCAAAATCCCGATAAAGGGATAAAGCACGCCGGCCGCGATCGGAACCCCGAGGGCGTTATAGATAAACGCAAAGAACAGATTCTGGCGGATATTACGCATGGTCCGCTGGCTGAGCAGACGCGCCCTGGCGATGCCGCGCAGGTCGCCTTTAACCAGTGTGACGCCTGCGCTCTCGATAGCCACGTCCGAGCCCGTGCCCATGGCGATGCCGACGTCGGCAAGCGCCAGCGCCGGCGCGTCGTTGACGCCGTCGCCGGCCATGGCGACGACGCGGCCTTCAGACTTAAGCCGCTCCACCAGCTTCGACTTGTTCTCGGGCAGGACGTTCGCATGAACCTCGTCGATGCCTAAGCTTTCGGCCACGGCCTTAGCCGTGCCCTCGTGATCGCCTGTCGCCATGACCACGCGCACGCCGCTTTGATGTAGATAGCTGATCGCTTCAGCAGTTGAAGGCTTGATGGGATCGGCGATGCCGATCAGGCCCGCGAGTTGGTCGTTGACCGCAACATGGATCACCGTCTGGCCCTTTTTTCGAAGCGACGCCGCGGTCCCTTGCGCGTCGCCGGAAACGTCAACGCCTGCGTCCCCGAGCGCGCGCTGGTTGCCGATGAGCACGCGTTTGTCGCCCACCCGGCCGCGGACGCCCTTGCCGGTATCGGAGTCGAAATTCTCGACCCGCTTCAGTTCGATACCGCGTTCTTTCGCAAACGCTACAACGGCCTCGGCCAGCGGGTGCTCGCTGGCTCTTTCGATACTTGCCGCAAGCGCAAGCAGCGTATTGTCGTCATAAGGGCCGAACGCTTTGATCGACTGCACCGCCGGCTTGCCTTCAGTCAGGGTGCCGGTCTTGTCGACGATGAGGGTGTCGACCTTCTCGAGGGTTTCGAGCGCTTCAGCGTTTCGAATCAGCACGCCGACGGAAGCGCCACGGCCAACGCCCACCATCACCGAAACCGGGGTGGCGAGGCCCAAGGCACAGGGGCAGGCGATGATGAGCACCGAGACCGCTGCCACCAGGGCGTGGGCAAACGCGGGCGACGGGCCGATAGTGGCCCAGGCAATGAAGCTCAACAGAGCAACCACGATAACAGCGGGCACGAACCAGCCGGCGACGGTGTCGGCGAGCTTCTGGATCGGCGCGCGGGAGCGACCGGCATCCGCCACCATCTGGGCGATGCGCGAAAGCAGCGTCTCCGATCCCACGCGACGTGCAATCATTTCGAAGCTGCCCTTGCCGTTTACCGTGCCGCCAGTGACCGGATCACCCGGGCCTTTTTCCACCGGAATCGACTCGCCAGTGACCATGGATTCATCCACGCTGGAGCGGCCTTGCGCCACCTCGCCGTCTACCGGCACCTTGTCGCCGGGACGCACCCTGAGCCGATCGCCTTCATGCACCTCCGAGAGTTGGATTTCTTCTTCGCTGCCGTTTTCGCCGATGCGGATGGCCGTGTCCGGCGCAAGCTTCAACAGGCTGCGAATAGCATCCGAGGTGCGCGCCCGGGCTCTAAGCTCCAACACCTGACCCAGCAGCACCAGGGTTGTTATGACGGCCGCGGCTTCGAAGTAAAGTGGCGCCCGGCCGTGGATCTTGAACGCCTCGGGAAGCAGATCCGGCAGCACCAGCGCCACGAGGCTGAACAGATATGCCGCGCCGGTGCCGATACCGATCAGGGTGAACATGTTGAGGTTCGTGCTGCGAATCGACTGCCATGCGCGGACGAAAAACGGCCACCCGCCCCACAGCACCACCGGCGTCGCCAACGCGCCCTGGATGAAGCCCGAGAGGGTGGCTCCAAACAACGCGTTGGGATCGAAGCCCGGTAGCATCTCCCCCATGGCGATAAGCAACAGCGGCAGAGTCAGGACCGCGCTCACCCAGAAGCGGCGGGTCATGCCGATGAGCTCGGGGTTCTCTTCCTCTTCCGCCGTGACCGTCATGGGCTCTAACGCCATGCCGCAGATGGGACAGTCGCCGGGACCGTCTTTGACGATCTCGGGATGTATGGGGCAGGTGTATTTGACGCCCTCCCGCACGGGTTCCGGCGCCTTTGCCTCGGGGCTTAAATAGCGTTGCGGGTCGCTGCGAAACTTGTGCACGCAGCGATCGCTGCAGAAGTAATAGGTCTCTTCGTCGTGAGTGACCCGGCGGTCGGCGTTGGTCTCGACCCGCATGCCGCAGACGGGATCTTTGTGCCCGGCGCCTTCTGCCGGCGGGTGACGGCTATGACTGTGGGCGGCGCGATCGGCCATGGGGCTCTGCTCCTTTACGCATTGCCCGCAACCGTCGCGGGCTCGTAGGGACACCATGATAAACCTTCCAGTTCCTGGAAGGTCAAGAAAATTCGACCTCCGGGCGGGCACCGCATCCGAGGGAAGGGAAGAAAGTATTCAGGGCTGGATCTCGGCCTTGCGGTGGGTGATGAAGGCGTCCAGCGCCTCGCGGATGCCGGGATCCATGGGCGGCTTTTGGTAGTGCTCGAGCAGCTGTTTCCAGATCCGGGTGGCCCGGCGGGTAGCGTCCTCGCCGCCGGCTTCCTGCCAGCTCTCGTAGTTTCGCCAGTCCGAGATGAAGGGGTGATAGAAGGCGTTTTCGTAGCGAGCCAGAGTATGCGTGGTGCCGAAAAAGTGTCCGCCGGAGGGCACCCCTTTGATGGCCTCGAAGCCGAGGCTGTCTTCATCCACCAGCACGGGCTTCACCACCTCCGCCATCATCTGCAGCATCTCGGCGTCCAGCACCACTTTCTCGTAGGAGGCGGTCAAGCCCCCCTCCATCCACCCGGCGCCGTGGTAGACCATGTTGGCGTGGCCCATCACCGCGGCCCAAATGGACATCTCCGATTCGTACGCGGCCTGCGCGTCCACCACGTTGCTGGCGCTGGCGTTACTGGAACGGTAGGGCAGGTTGTAACGCCGAGCGAGCTGTCCGCCGGCCAGAGTCGCCTGAACGTTTTCGGGGGTGCCGAAAGCCGGCGCGCCGGACTTCATGTCCACGTTGGAGGTAAAGCCGCCATAGACGGCCGGCGCGCCTGGCCGGGTGATTTGAGCGAGCGCGATGCCTGCAAGCGCTTCGGCGTTTTGCTGCGACAGCGCCGCGGCCAGGGTGACCGGCGCCATGGCGCCCATCAGCGTAAACGGTGTCACCACCACGGCTTGCCCCCATTCGGACATGGCCATAAGGCCTTCGGACATGGCTTCGTCGAATCGCCGCGGCGAATTCACCGAGATGATGGTGATCACGGCCGGCTGGTCGACGATGTCTTCGCGTTCTTTACCCTGGGCGATGGCCGCCATGTCGATGCCGTCCAAGGCGCGCTCGGCACCGATAGCGGTGCAGTGATAGACGCGATCCGAGAACGTGAGGTTGGCGAGATAGCAGTCCAGGTGGCGGTTGTGCGCGGGCAGCTCGACGGGCGCCACCGGCTGGTTGCCGATGGCGTGAATGATGTTGAGGCTCTGAGCAAGGCTCACAAGCTCACAATAGTCTTTGTAGTTTCCCGAGCGCCGGCCTCGCTCGCAGTCGTGGACGTTGGGTGGACCTGCCACCAGCGTGGTACAAATCCGATTGCCGCCGAGCACCAGCTGCCGGTCAGAATTGCGCGGAGTCAGAGTTACGCTTTGCGGAACACTTGCAAGGCATTGTTGCACCAGGCCGCGGTCCAATCGCACGACGCCGGAGCTCCGATCTACCTCGGCGCCGGCACGGGCGAACGCATCCTGGGCCTTCGAGCCCATGAACTCGATCCCGATTTCCTCCAGGATCCGCAGGGAAGTTTCGTGAATCGCCTCCAGCTGGTCCGCGCTCAACACCTCAATGGGCGAGAGGTGATTGACGATCTGGCCCCAGGGGCGCTGCTCGATAGCGCTCGAGACTGCGCGGCGCGGTTTTTTCGCCCGTCGCGTCATGGGCTGCAGCCGTTCGAGCGTAAACGAAATAGCGCGGGGTTGGATCTGTCGAGCGAGATCATTGCGTGGGTGTAATTGTTCATTGCGGAGGGGATCAGGGGCACAGCATAACGTAACCGCACCGCCAGATTCGCGAATGACCACCGCCAAGAAGGGTAGGAAGATGATGCCAGCGAGGCGGAGATGTTGCCGCCATACGCCTGCGTCTTGAGTCCGAAGTCGGGGAATCAGTAGAAGTTTACGGGCAACGATTTCTCGCCAGACCGGAAAAC
>JBFHVA010000191.1:0-6870 GCA_041589735.1 Gammaproteobacteria bacterium
GAGTCGCCGGGGCGGGTGGACGCGGTATTCCAGAGCCTGCAAGCGGTGACACCCTCCCACCTGGCGGACTTCGAGCTGTTCGACTTCAAGGGCCTGACCGCGACGCCTTGAGCTCAGCCGGGATGTCCGGATCGTGAGCGGGGCCGCATCGCGAAATCACGGCATCGTTTCGCAACGCGAATCCCGGCCGCTGGCCGGCATCACATGCATGTTGGGCGGTGTGGCGCTGCTGACCTTGAGCGACGCTGCGGCCAAGTGGTTCACCGCGGACTATCCCGTGGGCGAAGTGGTGTCCATCCGTGCGCTGTTTATTCTCGTCTTCCTCGCGCTTTTTGCCGCCGCGCGCAACGGCCTCAGCGATCTTCGGGTTAGAAGCTATCGCAATCATCTGCTGCGCGGCGGTTTCGCCTGCGCCTCGACGCTGTTGTTTGTCATGGGTTTGAGCCTGCTGCCGCTGGCCGACGCCATCGCGGTGACTTTTGCCGGACCTTTGTTCATCACCGCGCTGGCGCCTTTAATATTGCTGGAGCGGGTGGGCTGGCGCCGCTGGCTGGCGGTGCTCATCGGTTTCGCCGGGGTGCTGCTGATGGTGAAGCCCTCGGGAGACTATGTGCGCTTTGCGGTGCTTTTGCCGCTGGGCGCCGCGTTGGCGGGATCGCTCAGGGATCTGGTCACGCGGCGAATCAGCATTGGCGAAAGCTCCACCGCGATTCTCTTCTCCACCAACGCCATCGTGCTTTTAGCGGGTCTTGTTTTCTTTCCTGCCGGCTGGCGGCTGCCCGATGTGGCGGACTTTCTACTCATGGGGGTCGCCGGCGGACTCATGGGCGCGGCCCACTATCTTCACATCGAGGCTTTCCGGCTGGCCGAGGCGGCGGTCATCGCGCCCTTCAAGTACACCAACATGGTGTGGGGCGTGCTTTTCGGTTTCGTCATCTGGGGGCATCTGCCAGATCGCTTCGTGGTGGTTGGCAGTCTGGTGGTGATCGCCAGCGGGCTTTACATTTTTTACCGCGAGCGCGGGGTGGAATCGCTGCAAAAAGTGCCGCAGCGCGATTGAAAAAGTTGCGGCCTTTACGCAGCTAGAATCTCGACGTGCTGTGCTTGGCCGCATACATAGCGGTGTCGGCGTGGCTCAGCAGCGCGCCTTCATCCTCCCCGTGGGTGGGATAAAGCGCGAGCCCGATGCTGGCAGAGGTGGAAACGGTCTGCCCGCGGATTTCATAGGGCTCGTTCAGCCGGGTTTTCAGCGCATCGAGCTTGGCTTCGGCTTTTTCCGTATCGTCGATGTCGCTCAAAACAACCAGAAACTCGTCACCGCCCCAGCGCGCCACCGAGTCGGTTTCGCGGGTTCCTTCCAGTAGCCGCTTGGCCACCTGTACCAATAGCTCGTCGCCGCCGGCGTGGCCGTAGTCGTCGTTCACCTCCTTGAACTTGTCCAGGTCGATGAACAGCAGTGCCGCCTTGGTGTGATAGCGATGGGCGCGGGCGATGGCGCGCTTCAGCCGGTCGAGGCCGAGCGCCCGGTTGGGCAGCATGGTGAGGGTGTCGTGGGTGGCGATATGGGTCAGGCGCCGCTCCGATTCCATCACCCCTTTTCGCGACTCGAACAGCAAGGTGACGACTTCCGCCAGCCTTTTCAGCGACGCGCGCTGGAATTCGAACAACCCCATGGGCTCCTTGCCTGCGACACACACCGTGCCGATGCAAAAACCTTCCGCCGTTTTGATCGGCTGCGCGGCGTAAAAGCGGATGTGCGGGAACTGAGTCACCAGCGGGCTGTCGGCAAAACGTTGGTCCTCGCGGGCATCGCGAACTTCCGTCAGGCCTGGCTTGAGAATCGAATGGGCGCAAAGCGCATGAACCCGGTCGGTTTCCTCGATGTCGACCCCGTAGCGGGCGTAAAACCACTGCCGGTTGCGATCGATCAGGCTGATCATCGCCATAGGCGTATTGCAGATCTCCGCGGCGAGCTTGATCAGGTGCTCGAACACGGGATCGGCCTGGGTCCCGATGAGGCCGTAGGACTCCAGGGCCTTCTGCCGTTCTTCTTCGTATTCCGGCAGGGGTGCAACAGGCATTTGCATACTCCGAGGCTCTGTTCTTTTCTCAGGCGCCGGTGAACGACACCGTTTTCAATTCCATGTGCTCGAGGATCCCCTCGATGCCCGCCTCTCGTCCAATGCCGCTTTCCTTGACCCCGCCAAAAGGCGTTTCCGGCGAGGCCACCGCCAGGCTATTGATGCCCACCATGCCGGCTTCCAGATCCCCGGCGAGTCCGCGGGCCCGTCCTTCGGAAGCGGTGAAAGCGTAGGCCGCAAGCCCGAAGGGCAGGCTGTTGGCGCGCTCTATCACTTCGTCGTAATCGCTGAAGGGCACGATGGGCGCCACCGGCCCGAAGGGTTCTTCGGTCATGATTCGCGCGTCGTCCGGCACCTCGGTGAGCACCGTCGGCTGAAAGAAAAATCCCTGGTTGCCGATCCGCTCGCCGCCGCACTGCACCACAGCGCCGCGCTCTTTGGCGTCACTGACGAAGCCCTCCATGGCGTCCACCCGGCGGGGGTTTGCCATCGGCCCCATCTTTACGCTCTCGTCCAAGCCGTCGCCCACGGGAAGATTTCTGAACACATCGGTGAAAGTCTCTACGAAGCGATTGTGAATTGATTTATGCACGTAGAAGCGGGTCGGCGAGATACACACCTGTCCCGCGTTGCGGTGCTTGCCCGCGGCAGCGATCTTCGCGACCTTGGTCACGTCCACGTCGTCGAAAACCACCACCGGCGCGTGACCGCCGAGCTCGAGGGTGACCTTCTTCATTCCGTCCGCGGCCATGCGCATCAGCTGCTTGCCGACCGAAATCGAGCCGGTGAAGCTGATCTTGCGGATCACCGGTGATGCGATGAGATGTTTGGAGACCTCCGCCGGCACGCCGAAGACCACGTTCACCAGTCCGGGCGGCGCCCCCGCCTCGGCGTATAGTCTTGCCATTGCGATGGCGGTGCCCGGGGTCTCCTCGGCAGGCTTGACGATTACCGAGCAGCCGGCGGCCACCGCGGTGGCTACCTTGCGCAGGGGCATGAGCGCGGGGAAGTTCCACGGCGAAAACGCCGCCACCGGGCCCACCGGCTCGTACTCCACCAGCAGCTTGGTGCCGTCGTAGCGCGACGGCACCACTCGGCCGTAAGTGCGCTTGCACTCTTCCGCCGCCCACTCGTGGCTTTCGGCGGTAACCTCCACCTCGGTGCGGGACTCGGAGAGGGGTTTGCCCTGCTCCAGCGTCATCACCGTGGCGATGTGCTCGGCGTTGTTGCGGATCAGCGCGGCGACGCGCTTTAAAAGCTTCGCCCGTTCGTGGGGATTGACCTTGCGCCAGGCTTTGAACGCCCGGTCAGCGGCATCGAGCG
The DNA here is from genome assembly GCA_041589735.1 of Gammaproteobacteria bacterium. GTDB lineage: Bacteria > Pseudomonadota > Gammaproteobacteria > HK1 > HK1 > CAMYJH01. The sequence goes on from JBFHVA010000191.1 coordinate 3,405, forward strand.
CCTGATCGAGATCTGCGGTCGAGGCGTGCGGAAGCTGGCCCAGCACTTTTTCAGTGGCCGGGCTGATCACATCTTCAGTGATCCCGTGACTTCCCTGTCGCCACTCGCCGTCAACGAGAAGCTCAAGCGTTTCGTACATGTGGCTTAAGTATTGTTTTGATTTATGGAGGCCGAGAGCCTGCCACAGGATCCCGGAGGGGCAAAAAAGTTAACAGAGCGTGAACGGAGCAACAAGAAGAAATTTGTAATTTAAGTGCACGCAATGATTTGTTTTTACATACCGGGAGAATCGCCCGTTTCTGATCTCTTCGCAGGCATATGCTTAGAGAGTTTTGTGCGAGTGATGGCTGAGCAAGTCGGAAGAAGTCATTGATGTATGTTTCTTTAATGCGCGAATGCGCGGGCGAGACATAAGACGCCAAACGCGGATGCATTAATAGGAACGCGAGGCGTAACGCCGCGCGGGAGCTTTTGCGATCAGCCCAAGTAGCGCTTGGCGCGCTCGAGGTAGCCTTTGAGATCAACGATCTCGTTTTGCTCGCTGAAGGTCAGCATCTTGTCCATCTGCGAAAGGGTGGACCGATCTGTCCGAAACTGCTCGAGAAAACCGGCCACCTGCTTACCGATGAAGCGGCCTATGGATCCGGGGTGAATCGCCACGCTGAATCCAAGCGCTTCGAGCTTTTCCGCCGGCAGGATTGGCGTCTTTCCGCTCTCCACCATGTTGGCGAGCAGGGGCGCCTTCAGCGTGCGGCCGATTAGAGCGAGTTCGTCTTCTGAAAGCGGCGATTCGACGAAGATCATGTCAGCGCCAACCTCGATATAAGCGTTGGCGCGGTCCAGCGCCGCGTCCAGGCCCTCCACGGTGCGCGCGTCGGTGCGCGCGATGATGACGAAGTCCGGATCGCTGCGCGCGTCCAGGGCGGCTTTCAGCTTGGCGGTCATTTCCCCAAGCGGCACCACGCGCTTTTCGTCGAAGTGGCCGCAGCGCTTGGGCATCTGCTGATCCTCGATATGGCAGGCGGAAACGCCGGCGCGCTCGTAGGCACGGACGGTGCGCGCGACGTTCATGGCGTTGCCGTAGCCGGTATCGGCATCGGCGATCAGCGGCAGGTCCACGGCGTCGGCGATGCGCCCGGCCTGCTCCACCATCTCGGCGAAACTCAAGAGTCCAAGATCCGGCACTCCGAGGCGGGCGTGAGAGACCCCGGCGCCGGTCATGTAGACGGCCTCGAAGCCGGCCCGCTCCACGCAGCGGGCGAGGTATGCGTCGTAGACGCCCGGGGCGATCAGAATTTCCTCGCGCGCAATCAGCCGGCGCAAACGCTGGTTCCTGCTCATGGGACGGATCTCCTTATATATGACGGCGGTCCGTCAAGCGTCGCGGCTTGCGAGTATTTCCTCGATCACCGTTTGCACGTCAAACGCTTGGGCCAGCGTCGCCGCGGTGCTCGGCTTGCCGTCCAGGAGATTGACCAGATTGTCCAGTGCCCTAACCCGGTCCGTGGTCTCGGATTCCTTGGCCGCCAGAAACGGCCGCCAGCCGTCGGCCTCGTAGACCAGCATGCCGCCGCCGCTGGAAAGCCTCAACGATCGCTTGGACCCCCACACCGTGAATTCCATGCCCACGGGGCCGCGCCCGCCCACGGCCGCGTTGATCAGCACCGGCGTGCCGCTGAAGTCGAGCTCCGCGGTCACCCGGTCCTCGGCAAGGGATTCGTCATCAGGATAGTTGGCGTGAGCCACGACCACCTCGCCGGGTCCGAAGAGGCGCTGGCTGAGATAGACCCAGTGTGAGAGCACTTCCCGGGTGAAGCCTCCCTCCCGGCGGTAGCGCAGCCATTCTGCGTCTTTCTGGAAATCTCTCGGCCAGGTGGGCAGGTGCAGGTTCATGCTGACGTAGGCCACCTTGCCGAGATCGCCGGCCTTGAGCGCAAGCTGCGCCCGTTCCGCGTCCAGCGACGCAGCGTGGGTGAAGTTAATCGCGGTCTTGGTGGCCGAGCTTTTAATGTCCGCTAAGAGAGCACGGCTCATCTCCAGATCGACGCCCAGCGGCTTCTCGCAGAACGCCGCTTTGCCGGCGTCCCAGGCGGCCTCGAGGTAAACGGCGTGGGATCGGGGCGGACTGGCGATATAGATGAGGTTCACGTCGGGACGGGCCACCAGCTCTTCCTCGCGCGGCACGATCTCTAGCCAGGAATTGCCCTCCACGGCTTTGACGCAGGCGCGGTCGTCGGGATCCCACGCCGCCACCACCTCGAAGCGCGGGTGCGCGTTCATTTCCGCGAGCATCATGCGGCCCATGCCGCCGAGGCCGATGATGCCGGCGCTGTAGGTTTTCGAAGGTTGGAAGGTGGCCATCTATACGAAACTCTTCGCTTCCAGCCCAAGTATAGTGAGCGCTGATTTCGGGCGTGGTTCCTGGCAAATTCTGACGACAAAACTCGACAAAAATTGTTCGTTCGCGTTCTGCACGCTGGAACAGCGTGCGGGAGGAGAGCGGGTCAGGTGTGACGGGAGTGGCGCAGGTCTAAATCGATGGCCGACGTAAGATCGCTTTTTCTCTGGGCCGCGCTCGCGGCCATGCTGACAAGCTGCGCCGATGGCTCGGACAAGCCGTACCTGGAATTCGCCGGCGGCGGCTTCATCTACAACTACCGCCTGGCGACGGCGGACTACGGCTTCGTGGTCAGAAGGGTGAAGAAGATCCCGGCCGGCACCATCATCGAGGCCGAGTTCGAGAACCCCAGCGGCGGCCCCCCAATCATCCTTCGCCAGGCCGCCCAGTTGACTAGACTTTCCTACAAGTTCGAAACCCCGCCGGTGACGGGCATCAAGGCGGGCGGGAACTATCAGGTGGAGGTACGCTTGATCAATCCCGACAGCAACGAGGTGTTCGCGCGCTATTCAAAGACCTTCCACGCTGACGTGGACCAGGACATCCTGCCGGAGAAACCGCCGGTGGTCGGACCCGGGTATCAGCCGAATCCGGAGGCGCAGTCACAATAGATCGGTGCGGAATTAGATCATCTTGCTCATCGGGAATCTTAGCCATCAAGCCCTGCTCAATACCCAGTTCTCTCTTCTATGAAATTATCTCTGGAAAATGGAAAACTTTATTCTCAACCATCAGAAACTGAAATTCTCGATGCCCTGTCCAGCCTTTGTAATGAGGGCAATGGATTTGCAATTTTGGAATCGGAGAACGGCCAATTTATTCAAGCGGCATTTAACAGCGATAATAGTTTTTTAGTAAGCCATAGCGACTCGGGAAAAATCGATGATCTCTTCGTTAGCTGTGGATACCCGACCTCGTTAGAAAATTGTGTCGAGGCCTTTCGCGATTTCGCCTCTGGCGGCGATAAATGGAAATCTATGTTCAAGTGGAAATCTTACGACGCGGAAGATTACACGATCTCGGGGAAATCGAAATGGATTTTATAAATTTCCTTCATAGTGATCGCGC
>JBFHVA010000192.1:0-6774 GCA_041589735.1 Gammaproteobacteria bacterium
AAGGCAACACCGAATATGCGCCGCCGAAAGTGACGAACGCAGCCTTTGTGAAGAACCAGCCCATGTCAACAGGCGTGCTATCGAAGCCGAACGCGCGGCCCAAAGCAAACATCGCCGCGCCCCACAGCAAGATGCCGGTGGCCACGTACACAATTAGACGTTGCCAACTGAAACGAAGATCGGCGCGAATGGGCGTGTCATCGTCGATTACGTTCGAGTCGCTGGTCTGGTTTCCGTGTCCACCCAGGCGAAAGGACTGGGGCGCAATCCTGGCACCGACGAAGCCGATCAGACCGGCACCGATGACGATCAGGGGGAACGGTATTTTGAGTGCGAAGATGGCAATGAACGCGAGTGCTGCCACCACCCAAAGGAGACGGGTTCGCAACGCGCGGCTGCCGATTCGGTAGGCGGCAAACAGTACGATGGCGGTAACGGCCGGCTTGATGCCATACAGCGCCGAGGCGACCAGTGGCTGCTCGCCATAGGTCAAATAAAGCCAGCTTAAGGCCGTAAGAATTAGAAAGGACGGCAGCACGAACAGTACGCCTGCGACGATGCCGCCCCAAAGACCGTGCAACAGCCAGCCGATATAAGTGGCGAGCTGCTGCGCCTCGGGCCCGGGAAGCAGCATGGTGTAGTTGAGCGCATGCAAAAAACGCGGCTCGGAGATCCAGCGCCGCCGATCCACAAGCTCCTGATGCATGATGCTGATCTGCCCGGCGGGACCGCCGAAGCTGATGAAGCCGAGCTTGAGCCAGAAGGCCAGCGCGGCCGCGAAGGGAACAGCGCGCGGTTTAGCGCCCTCGGGGCTTGATACCGCGCCCGATCCGGGATCGACTGCTTTCACGTAGAACCCTTCGCAGGAAGGAGCCCGGGCTAAATTACGCCGGCGTGAAGTTGATTGCTATAGCACTAGGTCGCTTTGACCTTGATCGGTTTCGACGGTCGAAATTGGGGCTTAACAGCCGCCCAGTTGCTTCGGCGGGCAGGGCACGTCGCCGTAAGAGCAGAACACGCAGCAATCTCCTGGAAGCGGCTGAAGCGACGCTGCGCATTTGGAACAGGTGTAGAAATAGAGGCAGTAGTCGACGGGCATCGACTCTCGCTGCGCGTGTCCGCACTGCGGGCAGGTGAGGGTGGCTTCCAGGATGATCTGATTTTTTTCAGCCATCCCGATGTTTTACCTTCGGTTCGCGCCGGACGCGCAGCAGCGCGAAAAGCGTCAGGGCGATGAATGCCGCCAGCAGCGGTAGCAGTATGTAATCGAGCCAGGCGAGCCAGGCGGAAACGCCTAAACCTCCGAGGAGGATAACCAGGGCGGGCGTGAAGCAGCACACGGCGGTGACCGCGGTGCCGCCGACGCCGAATCCGAGTAGCTTGCGCGCTTTCATGACGGCGCTATTATCAAACCTGTAGTCACTACAGGTTCAAGCCTATGAAAAGCACCGCCGCCGCTTCCGCTGTCGCAAGCATCGGAACCTTGTCCCGGCGTACCGGCTGCAACACCGAAACCATCCGCTACTACGAGCGAATCGGTCTGATGCCGGAGCCGCCACGCACCGTGGGCGGGCACCGCAGCTACAGCAAAGTCCACGAGCGGCGCCTGGGCTTCATTCGCCGCTGCCGCGAACTCGGCTTTTCCATCGAGGAAATCCGGGTGCTGCTTGGACTGGTGGACGGCGGTGACTACACCTGCGGCGAGGTAAAAGCCGTGACCGACCGGCACTTGGACGGCGTGCGCCGGAAGATCGCGGATCTCGGAAAGCTGGAACGTACCCTTCAAAAGATCGGTGCGGCCTGCGCCGGCGGTCGGGTGCCGGAGTGCCCCATTATCGATTCCCTCTATCAAGGTCCCGATGAAGGTGCGCGGCAAAAACTCCGCTTATGATGAGGAGGACAATAATGAAAATGTTCATAATCGAAGCAGATATTCCCGGCGCCGACACGGTCGAGCGAAAGCGGCTCGAGGAAGCGGCCAAGAACTCCAATTCCGTGCTGCACGAACTCGGCCCCGACATCGAGTGAAATCACTATTACGTCACCGGCGATAAGACGTTTGCGTGTACCTCGCCAGAAGCGAGAGCTTGGTCCACGGGCACGCTATGCGCAGCGGCGTTCCCGCGACCAAGGTGACCCAGATCAAAGGCACGATCGACCCGACCACGGAAGCCGGTTAACCAACTGACGGGAATTCAAGAAAGAGGACGGCCCATTTCGCGCCGTCCTATTTTTTACCGAATTGCGCCCGCCTCAGCCAGCAGCTTTGACTTCGCGCCTTCTCGCATGGAGCACCGGCTCGGTATAGCCGTTGGCCACCTCGCGTCCCTTGAACACCAGATCCAGCGCGGCCTTGAACGCTATGCTGGAATCGAAATCCGGTGCCATATCGCGGTAGTTGGGATCGCCAGCGTTCTGCCGGTCCACCACGACGGCCATCTTTTTGAACGTAGCCATCACATGTTTCTCGGTGGTCAGCCCGTGGTAAAGCCAGTTGGCGATGTGCTGGCTCGAGATGCGTAGCGTTGCGCGGTCTTCCATCAGCGCGACGTCATCGATGTCGGGGACTTTGGAGCAACCGATGCCCTGATCGATCCAGCGAACGACGTAGCCAAGAACGCTTTGGGCATTGTTCTCGAGCTCGTTTTGGACCTCGTCTTCACTCAAATTACGGCCCTCGAGCAGGGGCAGGGTGAGGATGTCGTCGAGTTTCGCGCGATGTCGCTGCGCGATTTCATCCTGGCGATCGGGCACATTAACTTCGTGGTAGTGAATGGCGTGCAGCGTCGCCGCCGTGGGTGAAGGCACCCACGCGGTGGTCGCGCCTTGATCAGGGTGCGCGACCTTGGTCCCCACCATTTCTTTCATCGCATCCGGCTTGGGCCACATGCCTTTGCCTACCTGGGCGTACCCTTTGAGACCGCACTCCAGCCCGACGTCCACGTTCCAGTCCTCGTAGGCCAGTAGCCAGGGCGTAGTCTTCATGTCGGTTTTGGGCAGCACGGCACCGGCTTCCATGATGGTGTGGATTTCATCACCGGTGCGATCCAGGAACCCGGTGTTGATGAAGATCACACGCTCTCTGGCGGCGCGAATGCACTCCTTGAGATTAATTGTCGTGCGCCGCTCTTCGTCCATGATTCCGATCTTGATGGTGTTGCGGTCGAGTCCGAGCGCGTCTTCCACCCGGCCGAATAGCTCTACCGTAAAGGCGACCTCTTCCGGCCCGTGCAGCTTGGGCTTGACGATGTAGATACTTCCGGTGCGGCTGTTGCGCAGCTCGCTGTCGCCAAGTAGATCATGCTTTGCGGCAAGCACCGTCATCATGGCGTCGAGAATACCTTCCGGAATCTCTCCGCCACCTTTGGTCGTGATCGCGTCCGTGTACATATGCAGGCCGACGTTTCTAACCAGCAGCAGGCTTCGACCCGGCAGCGTCAGCTCGGATCCGTCCGGTGCCGTATAGCGGTGGTCGGCTCTGAGCCGCCTGGTGAACTCCTTGCCGCCCTTCATTACGCTCGTTTCCAGCGTTCCCTTCATGATTCCGAGCCAATTGCGGTAAACGCGGACTTTATCCTCGGCGTCCACCGCGGCGACCGAGTCCTCGCAGTCCTGAATCGTCGTGATAGCCGATTCGATGGCCACGTCCTTCAACCCAGCCGGGTGAGTACGGCCCACCGGGTGTGCGGGATCGATTTGAAGCTCGATGTGGAGCGCATTGTTGACCAGCAATATGCAGGTAGGTGATTCAGGATCCCCGCGGTATCCGGCGAGTTTCGAGGGTTCCCTCAGCGCGGCGTGAGAGCCGTCTGAAAAATTCGCCACCAGCGCCTTGTGGCCGTACTCGTCGCGAAGCGTGTAGCGGGTCACTTGCCCGTGGCTGCCTTGAGCCAGCGGCGCCGCCTCGTCCAGAAACGAGGCAACCATTTCGAAAACTTTTTTTCCACGCTTGGGGTTGTAGCTTTTGCCCTTCTCAGCGCCGTCGTCCTCGGGAATGACGTCGGTGCCGTAAAGCGCATCGTAAAAGCTGCCCCAGCGCGCGTTCGCGGCATTGAGCGCATAGCGTGCGTTATCCACCGGCACCACGAGCTGTGGTCCGGCGATAGTCGCGATCTCGGGATCGACATTGCTGACATGGACCTGAAAATCCTCTCCCTCAGGCAGCAGATAACCGATCTCGTAGAGAAAGGATCTGTATTTCGCCAGATCGATGGCTTGGCCTTTCCGCTCCCGGTGCCACTGGTCGAGTTTTGCCTGAAGCACGTCGCGTTTATCCAGCAGTTCCCGGTTCTTGGGTCCGAGATCGCGAACGATGTTTTCTAAAGATTTCCAGAACTCACCCGGCTTGATGCCGGTGCCCGGCGCTATTTCATTGGCCACCAGATCGAAAAGCGGCCTGGCGATGCTCAGTTGCCCGAGCTCGACGCGTGCGTTCATCTGCTTCCTCGTTATCAGTCCGGCCCGACGGGAGTATTTAGATTCGCCCGGCCGCGGTGTCCTGTCGGCGCGAATTCGCAGACAGTTTCAGTAGCTGCCGCTGGCGGCCATCGGCGAACGGCGGATCTTACGGGAGGGGGAGAGCAGGTTGAAGGGCCTCTGATCTGCGGTCCTCGCGGCCAGATTGCCTCAACATCACTTGCCGGGGGGAGTAAGATGCGCGGGCCACGGGGGTCGGAACCGGTCTCCAAGGCGACGAGGCCGCCGGCTCCAGCAGTGGGCCGGGTCCACAAGAACAGATCCTCCGGAGCCCATGGCATGAAATCCCACGTCCAGGTAGCCGTCATCGGAGGCGGCGTCGTCGGCTGCAGCGTTCTCTATCACCTCGCCAAGCAGGGCTTCAAAGACGTGGTTCTCATCGAGCGTGAAGAGCTCACCTCCGGCTCCACCTGGCACGCGGCCGGCGGCATGCATACGCTCAACAGCGATCCCAACGTGGCCAAGCTGCAGGACTACACCATTCGTTTGTACAAGGAGATTGAGGAGATCTCCGGACAGTCCTGCGGCGTGCACATCACCGGCGGGGTGCTGCTGGCGGGGTCCAAAGCACGCATGGACTGGCTCAAAGCCGCCCACGCCCGCGGACGCTATCTCGGCATGCAGACCGAGCTTTTGACCGTAGACGAAGCCGCCGAGCGCTTTCCTCTGATGGAGAAGAAATATTTCGTCGGCGCGCTCTACGACGCGGTGGAAGGGCACATCGATCCAGCGGGGGTGACTAACGCTTACGCCAAGGCCGCGCGCATCGGCGGCGCGGAAATCTATCGCCACAACCGGGTCACCGACATGCAGCCACGTCCCGACGGCAGCTGGGACGTGGTCACGGAAAAGGGCAGCCTTCATGCCGAGCACCTGGTCAACGCCGGCGGATTATGGGCGCGGGAGGTGGGCCGCATGGTGGGCCTGGAGCTTCCCATTCTCGCCATGGAGCACCAGTACCTCATCACCGAGGACATGCCGGAGGTGATGGCAAGCGAGGAAGAGGTGCTGCACGCCATCGACTTCGAAGGCGAAATTTATATGCGCCAGGAGCGCAACGGCATGCTCATGGGCACCTACGAGAAAAAGGGCGTGCCCTGGTCCGAGCGCAAAACGCCCTGGGACTTCGGCCAGGATCTGCTGCAGCCGGATATCGATCGCATCGCGCCCAGCCTGGAAGTTGGCTTCAAGCACTTCCCTGCCTTCGAGCGCGCCGGTATCAAGCAGATCATCAACGGGCCGTTCACCTTTGCCCCCGACGGCAATCCGCTGGTGGGACCCATCCGGGGTTTGAAAAACTACTGGGTCGCCTGCGGCGTGATGGCGGGATTCAGTCAGGGCGGTGGTGTGGGCCTCGCGCTTTCCAATTGGATCGCCGACGGCGATCCGGGCTTCGACGTCTGGGCCATGGACGTTTCCCGCTACGGCGACTGGACCAGCATGGCCTACACCAACGCAAAGGTGCGGGAAAACTACTCGCGGCGATTTCAGATCACCTTTCCCAACGAAGAGCTGCCGGCGGCGCGGCCGCTTCGCACCACGCCTATTTACGAGCGGCTCAAAGATAAAAACGCGGTGTTCGGTGTTTCCTATGGGCTGGAGCACGCGCTGTGGTTTGCGCCGCAAGGCCAAGAGCCGGTGGAGGAAGTCACTTTTCGCCGCTCCAACGCCTTCGGCCCGGTGGCCGAGGAGTGCCGCGCGGTGCGTGAAGGCGTGGGCTTACTCGAGATCTCGAACTTCGCCAAGTACGAGGTCAAGGGTCCGGACGCCGAAGGCTGGCTGTCGCAGCTGCTCGCCAACAAGATGCCTCGGCAGGGGCGCATCGTGTTGACGCCGATGCTGAATCCCAAAGGCAAGCTCATCGGCGACTTTACCGTGGCTAAAGCGGGTCCCGAGCGTTTTTATATATTCGGGTCGGGCGTCGCCGAGGAGTACCACCTGCGCTGGTTCGAATCGCATCTTCCCCCTAACGGGGTCAGCTTGAGATCCATGACCGCGGAGCTCACCGGGCTGTCGGTGGCGGGACCGAAGTCCCGCGATCTTCTGGCGCGTTTGACCCGCGAGGATATTTCTAACGATGCTTTCAAGTTCATGGCGTTCAAAGAGACGACGTTGGACCGTGTCCCGGTGAAGCTCGGACGCATCACCTTTACCGGCGATCTGGGCTACGAGATCTGGGTGCGCGCGGACTATCAGCGCACGCTCTACGACTTCCTTATGTCAGCCGGCGCCGACTTGGGCCTGAAACACTTTGGCGGGCGCGCGCTCAATTCTCTGCGATTGGAAAAGAGCTTCGGC
>JBFHVA010000193.1:0-6749 GCA_041589735.1 Gammaproteobacteria bacterium
CATCACTCCGGAAGCGAAACCCTCGGGCGGAACGCGGTGGCCAGCGGCAGGCTCTGCATCGCGGCGGGCAATCTGCTCAAACATAAAGAGGTCCCGGCGGCGATGGTTGCCGCATTCGAAGCCGACCCCGAAGCCGAGCTCAGCGAGCGGCTGATGCTGGCCCTTGAGGCCGGGGAAAAATCCGGCGGCGAGCAGGGCACGGTCCGCTCCGCGGGACTCAAGGTGGTGGAGAATCTTGTCTGGCCAACGGTGGATTTGCGCGTCGACTGGCACGACAAACCGATAGAAGAGCTGCGGCGGATATGGTCGGTCTTCGCGCCGCAGAAGCGGGATTACATCACCCGGGCGCTCAATCCCAGTGAAGCGCCGTCCTACGGTGTGCCCGGTGATCCGTGAACCTGGAGCAAGTTACTTGAAAAGAACCGAACCGGTCATGGACGTGGAGTTCGTTCGCGCCCAGTTCCCCAACATGGGCCCGCTCGCGTTCTTCGAGAATGCCGGCGGCACATTCGTGCCGCATTCCGTAATCCACAAGGTGCAAAGCTACATGCGCGAAACCCAGGTGCAGCCGGGCGGAGAGTTTGCACCATCGGTACGGGCCGCCAAGCAGATGTCGGAAAGCCATCGCCTCATGGCCGAGATGCTGAACGCGGCGCCGGAGGAAGTAATGGTCGGCATCTCAACCAGCATGAACGTTTACCTTTTGGCCCAGGCCATTCGACACTGGTTTGCGCCGGGGGATGAAATCGTGGTGACCAACCTTGACCACGAGGCCAACAACGGAGCCTGGCGGAGACTTGAGGAGTTCGGGCTGAAGATTCGGGAGTGGCGGGTCAATCCGGATACGGCGGATCTGGAGCTCGACGACCTCGAACAGCTGCTCACCGATCGCACGCGACTGGTTTGCGTCAGTCAGTGCTCGAATATTACCGGCAGCATTAACGACGTGGCGAAAATTGCGCGTCGGGTTCACGACGCCGGCGCGCTCATCTGCGTCGACGCCGTGGCTTACGCCCCTCACCGCAGGCTGGACGTCAAGGCGCTGGACGTGGATTTCTATCTCGTCAGCCTTTACAAGCTCTACGGTCCCCACGTGAGCCTGCTTTATGGACGGCGGGAGCTGCTGCTCAAGGCGAGACGCCAGCACCATTACTTCGTCGCAGATGATGACATTCCGCTTAAGCTCAACCCTGGAGGACCCAACCACGAATTCACGGCGTCACTCTCTGGGATAATCGATTACTTCGATGCCTTCCACCGCCATCATTTTCCCGGCAGCAACGCGGCGCTGCAGACGCGCATGAAGGACTGCTTTGACCTCATCACAATTCATGAGGAGGGTTTGGCGAAACCCTTTGTAGATTTTCTGAATTCAAAGTCCGGAGTTCGCATCGTCGGGCGCGCAACCGCAAACCATGAGGTACGCGTTCCAACTTTTTCCTTCGTCGTCAACGGTCGCGACTCGCACGAGTTCCCCAAACACCTGGCGGACCACGACGTGGGAATTCGTGCCGGACACTTTTATGCCAAGCGACTTATCGACGCGCTGAGAATGGATAAGAACAACGGCGTGGTGCGCGCGAGCATGGTTCACTACAACTCGCCTGAAGAGGTGACACGGCTCATCAAGCATTTGGATGAGGTGATATGAGTGATAGACGGTAGATGGGGGCGGGTATCAGAAAGATTTTCTTTCCCCATCTACCCTCTACAAACATTCCGACATATGACATACGAATTCGTAACCGCCTGATCTGAAGAATCGCGAGCAAGCTCGCTCCTGCAACTCGAGTCGCATAATGCGGCGCCGATTAAATGTCCTACCTCGATCGCATTCGTGAAGCCAATCGATACGATCCATCCGACTATCGGCCCTTCCGCGTCGGCGGCAATGATCTCGGTTTCGTGCGCCATGGATTCGCCGAATCCCTTCGGCGATGGCCGGAAGTGTTTGAAGTCAGCGAGGCTTGCGTACGATTAGCTCCAGCCCTTGACGCCGAGGATTCGGATCCTCGAACCCGCAGCGCGGCGGTAGACTCGGTGCTGCGGGAGCTTCACGCCGAAGGAGAGATCGAAAACTGGCACCAGGAAGTTTTTCCGGTCAGCCGGCGCTGGGACGATCCCCCGGCGCTGCTGATGGAGCGCGCCGCGCTCCCATTCTTTGGCGTGCCTGGTTACGGCGTGCACATGAACGGTTACGTGCGCAACGGCGGGCAGATCAAGCTGTGGGTTGCCCGCCGGGCCCGGAATAAGCCGACCTTTCCCGGCAAGCTGGACCACCTGGTTGCCGGCGGCCAGCCGTACGGAATCTCGCTCGAGGAAAACCTGATCAAGGAGTGTTTCGAAGAGGCGAGCATCCCGAGGTCCCGCGCTTCGCAGGCGCGCCCCGCCGGTTGCGTCTCCTACGCCGTCGACCTCGGCCGAGGACTGCGACCCGATACAATCTTCGTTTTCGACCTTGAGCTTCCCCCAGCTTTCCGTCCCTTCAATACCGACGGTGAGGTCGAGTCCTTTCACCTCTTAACGCTCGATGAGGTCAGCCGGCGCATTCGGGAAACTACCGACTTCAAGTTCAACTGCGCGCTGGTGATCATCGATTTCCTCATCCGTATCGGATTCATTCCTAAAGATCACCCCGAATATGCCGAAATCGTGACAATGCTCGGCGCTACAAGGCTCGGCGATCCCGACATCGCTCCTCGCTGACTCGGCGCCTCGCGCCCCGCTGGCGGTGGTGACCTCAGGCGTCGCCCGCCTTTGCTCCGCGTTGTGAACCGAGGCACAGAACTAAAATCGTGCTCATTCAATAATTTATGCCCTTCAACCCCTGGCGGCGGCCGCGCCGACGCGGCGGCTCGAGATGAGATGAACAATCGTTCGCGCCCGGCTTTTCCAATCGCTCCCGGAGAACGGTTCTCCGAAGCATCATTGCGGCGACCGGGCCGCCTTCGCCGAGCGCTGATCCCGGTGCTGGCTGCTCTGGCGCTATGCACCGCCCTCCCCGCCCAGGCCCTCAACATCGAAAGCGCCCACGCAGAATATGCGTCCGGCCGCTTGGGCGCCGCATTCGAGCTTTACGAAGCGCTTGCCCTGGAGGGGAGCATCGAAGCAATGAAGCACGCCGCGCACATGCTCGAACGCGGCGAGGGCGTTGGACGCAATCCTCGCGAAGCGTTCCATTTCTATCGTGAGGCGGCGGAGCGCGGTGATGTCGAGGCGATGAACCTGATCGGCGAACGCTACGAGCAGGGGCGCGGCGTGGAGCAGAGCTATCTCAAAGCGGAGTCCTGGTACAAAAAGGCAGCGGCGATGCGAAGCCCGGAAGGCCGATTCAACCTGGCCCGCATGTACTACCGCGGCACCGGCGTTCCCCAGGACGCCGACAACGCGGTAGAGACGCTGCGTTCTTTGGCCGCCACTGGCCACGAGGATGCCCGCGCCCTGCTGGCAAACATTTACAGGGAGGGCCAGCGCGGTGTGCCCGGCGGACCGAGCCTTGCGGCGATTCGGAAAGCCGCCGAAAGCGGTGATCCGAACAGCCAGGTTCAGCTCGCTTATCGCTACGAAAGCGGCAATGAAATACCCGCGGATGCGACCGCCGCGTATCAGTGGTACATGCAGGCGGCCATACAGGGGCACCCCGCGGCCCAGGTCAAACTCGGCGACATACTCCGAACCGGTCGCGGTATTGGGAAGAACACCATCGAGGCCGCATTCTGGTACGAACGAGCAGCGGAACAGGACAACCCGGTGGCGCTCAATAACCTGGCCTTCATGCTGTTAAAAGGCGAAGGCGTAAACAAGGATCCCGCGCGGGCGCTGTCCCTGCTGAAGCGTGGCGCCGAGCTGGGGGATCCCAGCGCGCAGAGCAACCTCGGCCGCATGTATCTTGACGGCAGCGTGACGTCGGTGGATTACGCACAGGCGCTCAAATGGCTTCGCAGAGCGGCGGTCAAGTCCTATCCAGCAGCGGAAGCGTATCTCGGTCATGCCTATCTGCATGGGCTCGGGGTGGAAAAAAATGCACGCGTCGCCGCCAGCTGGTATCGCAAGGCCGCCCGCCAGGGGTTCGCCCCGGCGCAAAGCGCGCTGGGTTTTCTCCACCAGCAAGGCATCGGCGTGCCCCGCAATCTGGACACCGCCAGGGACTGGTATCTCAAGGCCGCGGGCCAGGGAGACGCTTACGGTCAGCGTAACCTGGGTTACATGTATCGATACGGGGTAGGCGTGGACAAGGATATTTACAAAGCCCTGGGCTGGTATCTGCAGGCGGCGCAGGGCGGCGACGAGGTTGCGGCCAAGGTCGTGTCGGAACTCTCCCCGCTCGTGGATGCCGAAGCCGACGCTGCCAAAATGCAGGCAACCGCGGTGCCGGGCCGCGCAAAGAAGCCCTAACGCCCGCTTTTTCCTACCCGCGTTTCCAGCAGCCGTTCTCGGCTCAAGCCGCGCCGCGCTCCGGAGGCCAAATTGAGTTCCTGGGCGGATGCCGCCACAATCGTGCGGATGGCAATCTGTTTCCTGGTTCGCTTCGATACGGTAAACGGACGCGCTACGTACCCGTTCCTGGCATGAGCCTTCAGATCGATTCCGGCTCGATCCTAGCGCTGCTGATCCTGGCGGGTGTCGTCCTCATCGTCCTCATCTGCCTGTGGCTGCGGCGCACCGTGGCCGAAGCCTCCCAAGATCTGATCCGCATCCAGACCCGGCTCGATGATCACGGCGCAGCGATGGAGTCCCGAACCCGCGCTCTCGAGGAAAGCGTTCGAGGGCTAGAGAAATCTCTCGCCGAGAGCCAGTTCAACGCGCAGCAGGCGGTGCAGCGAAGCCTGGGCGAGCTGCAGACGCGCTACACGGAAGCCTCCGGTGAACTGCGCACGACCCTGGTGGAGCGCTTCGAGGACCTGAAAAAGGACGTAGGCGCACAGCTCGGCGACGGCCGCGTGCAGGCCGGCCGCTCCATGGGCGAGCTGCGGGAACAGATACAGGCGGCGTTCGGCCAGCACCAGACGCGCTTCGAACAGCGTCAGGCCGAAGCCATCAAGACCCTGCAGGACTCGCTTCAAAGCGGAATGCAGATTGTGCAGCGCCAGGTCACCGAGGCGCTGACGCGAAGCGCCGACGAGATCGGTAAGCGGGTGGAAGGTCTCACCCAGACTACTGACAAACGTCTAAAGGACATCAGCGGCGAGGTGGAGAAGCGGCTTTCCGAAGGCTTCGAGAAGACTACCGCCACCTTCGCCGACGTGCTCAAGCGCCTGGCGTTGATCGACGAGGCGCAAAAGAAAATCACCGAGCTGTCCACCAACGTGGTGAGCCTGCAGGAAGTGCTGGCCGATAAGCGCTCGCGAGGCGCCTTCGGCGAGGTGCAGCTCAACGCCCTGGTGAGAAACGTGCTGCCGGAGTCGAGTTTCGGTCTGCAGTACACCCTATCCAACGGAAAGGTTGCCGACTGCGTTCTTTTCCTTCCCGATCCCACGGGCACGGTGGCGATCGACGCTAAATTCCCGCTGGAAAGTTATCAGCGCATGACCGACGTGTCGCTCAGCGAAACCGAACGCAAGGGCGCGGAGCGCCAGTTCAAGCTCGACATTCGCAAGCACATCCAGGATATCGCCGAGAAGTACATCATTCGCGGAGAGACTACCGAAGGCGCGGTAATGTTCATTCCCGCCGAAGCGGTGTTCGCGGAGATCCAGGCGCACCATCCGGATCTGGTTCAGGAGTCCCAGAGCAGCCGAGTGTGGATGGTTTCGCCCACAACACTCATGGCGATCCTGAATACAGCGCGCGCCGTACTCAAGGACGAAGCGACGCGCAAGCAGGTGCACATCATCCAGGAGCACCTGGCGGGACTGGCCAAAGATTTCGACCGCTTTCAAAAGCGCATGGATAACCTATCGCGCCACATCAAACAGGCGAACAAGGACGTTGATGAGGTCCATACCTCGGCGCAGAAAATCAGCAACCGTTTCGAGAAAATCGAAAGCGTGGAGCTGGAGCACGAATCCCCCCCGGCGCTGGAGCAGGATCGCAAAGTGGAAGGGTGAAAGCGATCGGTTACTGAATCAAAATAAATACCGATCCGTTGCCGCGCTGAATATTGAGCACGATGGCGCGACCGCCTGAGCTTATGACCTTTTTCATTTCCTCTAGGTTCTTTACCCGCATCCGGTTCACCGCGACGATGACGTCGCCCGGGCGAAGCCCGTAGGCCCAAGCCGTGCTGTTCCGCTCGACTTCCACCACCAGCACGCCCTCGATGCGGCCCTTGAGCGGCGACCCCTCGGGAATATCGGACATCACGGCACCGGCGAGCCGCTGGGAGAGATCGGCCGCGTTCAGCGTAACGTCGCGGCGCTCGCCGATTCGGGCGCTTACCGCAAGGGGCAACCCGTTTCTGAGCACGCTTATCTGGACCTCGTCACCGACCCGTAACAGCCCCAGCGAATTGTGCAGATCCGATGCGCTGGTAATAGTCTTTCCGTTCACGGAGGTGATGATGTCACCGGCCTGAAGCCCCGCTTCAGCGGCCGACGATCCAGGGGAAATCTCCACCACCACGGCGCCCCTTACACCGCGGATGCCGAAGGCCTCCGCAAGATCCGGAGTCAGATCCTGGGTGGATACGCCCAGCAATCCGCGCTTCACTTCCCCGTACGACACCAGGTGCGACATCACGTCGCGAGCCATATTCGACGGAATAGCGAAGCCGATGCCGACGTTGCCGCCGCCCGGCGCAATGATGGCGG
>JBFHVA010000194.1:0-6746 GCA_041589735.1 Gammaproteobacteria bacterium
ACCTTCATTCTCAAAGCCAGTCGCGAGGTTCCGCGCAGGGCTCAGAATCCAAAACGTCGAACGGTGGGGATCCGTGTTCCGGACAATGTGGTTGCAAGCAGTCTGCTGGAAAGTCTGGGGGAGCCACTGTTGAGCTCCACGCTGCTTTTGCCCGGGGCCGATCTGCCGCTCACGGATCCCGAGGACATCTACGATCGCCTGGGCGACCGGCTGGATCTCGTCATCGACGGGGGTTATTGCGGCGTCGAGCCTACTTCGGTAGTGGATCTCACCGAGCAGCCGCCGCGGGTGCTGCGCAGGGGGCTGGGGGATACGAGCACTTTCGAATCCGCGGCATGATGGGCGCGCCGTGGAAGAGCTGAGCCTGGCGAACAAGATCGCCATCTGGATTATTCCGGTGGTGTTTGGCATCACCGTGCACGAGGTGGCCCACGGCTGGGTGGCGAACCGGTTCGGTGATCCCACTGCGCGCCTGGCCGGCCGGCTCACGCTCAATCCTGTGAAGCACGTCGATCCGGTGGGCACGGTGGTGGTGCCGCTGCTGCTGCTTTTTTTCAGTGGCTTCGTTCTGGGATGGGCGAAACCGGTGCCGGTGGACGCGCGCCGGCTGAACAATCCGCGCCGCGAGATGGCTATCGTGGCCCTGGCGGGTCCGGGGTCGAATCTGCTCATGGCCCTTTTATGGGCGCTGGTCGTCAAGCTCGGGCTGTTCTACCATAACGCCCTGGGTGGCGCCGCGGTGCTGCTGATTTATATGGGCGTTGCCGGCGTCTTCATCAACACGATTCTGTGCGTATTAAATCTCCTGCCCCTGCCTCCACTGGACGGAGGCCGTGTTCTGACCAGCCTGCTGCCGCCACGCTGGGCGTCGGTGGTCGGGCGCATCGAGCCGTTCGGGCTCGTGATCATTCTCATCCTTCTGCTGACCGGCGTATTGGGGCAGATCCTCTATCCGACGCTTGATTTCGTGGGTCTGTTGCTCAATTTGCTGATTGGAGTCTCCCCCGAGTTCTTTTTCTCAACGCTCGCAGCTTTGTTGGGAGCCGGTTGAGTTGGCGACCGTACCTACTCAGCATCAACGGGTTCTGTCGGGGATGCGTCCCACCGGTGCGCTTCATTTGGGTCACTACCACGGGGTGCTGAAAAACTGGGTGGAGCTGCAGCACCAGTACGAGTGCTTTTTCTTTGTTGCCGACTGGCACGCGCTGACCACCCACTACGAGGACGTCAAGGTTATCGGCGAGAACATCTGGGACATGGTGATCGACTGGTTGGCCGCCGGCATCGATCCGGGCGACTCCAAGCTTTTCATCCAGTCCCGGGTGCCCGAGCACGCCGAGCTGCATCTATTGCTCTCCATGTTTACACCGCTCGGCTGGCTCGAGCGTGTCCCGACTTACAAGGATCAGCAGGAAAAGCTCAAGGAGCTCGATCTCGCGACCTACGGATTCCTCGGTTACCCGCTGCTTCAAAGCGCAGACATCCTGGCCTACAAGGCCGGCATCGTGCCTGTGGGGGAAGACCAGGTGGCCCACGTGGAGCTGACCCGGGAGATCGCCCGGCGATTCAATTTTCTATACGGCCGCGAGCCGGACTTTGAAGAGAAAGCCGAGGCGGCCACCCGCAAAATGGGGAAGAAAAACGCCAAGCTCTACCGCGAACTGCGCAAGCGCTTTCAGGAGCAGGGCGACGTTCAGGCGCTGGACACCGGTCGGGCGCTGGTGGAGAGCCAGCAAAACATCACCTTGGGCGACAGGGAGCGATTGTTCGGCTATCTGGAAGGAGGCGGCAAGGTGATCCTGCCTGAGCCGCAGGCGTGGCTCACCCCGGCTTCGAAAATGGTGGGCACCGATGGACAGAAGATGTCCAAATCCTACGACAACGTGATCACGCTGCGCGAAGAGCCGGACTCGGTGGTGTCCAAGATTCGAACCATGCCCACGGATCCCGCACGGGTGCGGCGCGCCGATCCCGGAACGCCGGAGAAATGCCCGGTGTGGGAGCTGCACAAGATTTATTCCGATGACGAGCGGAAAAACTGGGTGCAGGAGGGCTGCACCACGGCAAAAATCGGCTGTCTGGACTGCAAGCAGCCCATCATCGACGCCATTCTGGTAGAGCTCGAGCCCTTGAGGGAACGGGCGAAACAGTTTCTGGAACAGCCAGACGTGGTACGCTCCATAGTTACGGAAGGATGCGACGCGGCGCGCGACGCGGCCCGGGAGACTCTTGAGGACGTGCGCGACGCGATGGGGCTCAGTTATAGATGACGGGTGCCGAAGGACAGGTGGAGAATCGCACGCTCGATGCGGAGGATCCGCGCCAGCAGGAGATGCCCTTCGCCATCGTCGAAGGCTCCCCGGTCACCGAGCTTCCCCGAGACCTTTACATCCCGCCGCATGCCCTTGAGGTTTTCCTGGAGACCTTCGAAGGGCCGCTGGACCTGCTGCTCTATCTGATCAAGCGCCAGAATTTGGACATTCTGGACATCCCGATCGCCGAAATTACCCGCCAGTACGTCGAATACGTGGAGCTTATGAAAGAGCTGCGGCTCGAGCTCGCGGCCGAGTACCTGGTGATGGCGGCCATGCTTGCCGAAATCAAGTCGCGCATGCTGCTGCCGAGGCCGGAAACCGAGGGCGGCGAGGAGGACGATCCCCGGGCCGATCTGGTGCGCCGTCTGCAGGAATACGAGCGCTACAAGCAGGCCGCTGAAGCCTTGGAGGCGCTGCCCCGGGTGGGGCGGGACATCTTCGAAGCCCGGGTGCTCGCGCCCTACGCCGAGGCGGTCAAAGTACAGCCCAAGGTCACGGTGGACGATCTGATCTCGGCCATGCGCGACGTTCTCGCGCGGGCGGAAATGTTCTCTCACCACCACGTGCAAATGGAGCCGCTGTCGGTGCGCGAGCGCATGAGCATCATTCTTGGCGCGGTAAAGGGTGATGAGTTCATCGAATTCGGCGCCATGTTCACGCCGGAGGAAGGGCGCCAGGGCGTGGTGGTGACGCTGCTTGCGGTGCTGGAGCTAATTAAGGATTCTCTTATCGAGCTGGTTCAGTCGCGTCCCTTCGGACCCATTCACATCAAGGCCACGGGCACATGAGCGCGGATAACTTGAAGTACGTTATCGAAGCCGCGCTGCTGGCCGCGGGCCGGCCGCTGCAGGTGGACGACATCATTGCGCTGTTTGAAGGAAGCGGTGATCTGCCCCAGCGGAGTGAAGTGCGGGACGCGCTGGCGGAGCTGTCTGCCGACTGGGACGGGCGCGCGCTGGAGCTGGTGGAGGTCTCGAGCGGATTTCGACTTCAGGTGCGCAAGGAATTTTCCCTCTGGATGGGCAGACTGTGGGCCGAACGTCCGCCGAAATATTCCCGCGCGCTGATGGAAACGCTCGCTCTCATCGCCTATCGGCAGCCCATCACCCGCGGCGAGATCGAGGACGTGCGCGGCGTGAGCGTCAGTCCCAATATCATCCGCACGCTGCTCGAACGCGAGTGGATCCGGGTGGTGGGAAGACGGGACGTGCCGGGCCGCCCCGAACTGTTTGGCACCACCACGCTGTTTCTAGACGACTTCGGGCTCAAGGCGCTGGACGAGATGCCGTCACTGGCCGAAATCCGCGACCTGGACCGTCATCCGGAAGATCTCTTCGCCGATGTGTCCGCGCCGGCGCCGGTGTCCCTGGTCGTGAACGCCTCCGACGAGGAAGTGGATATTCGTCCCTCCCCGAACGGCGGGCCGGATGGTCACGACGGGCAGGAATCCGTTTCCGAAGCGCAAGAAACCACCGACTGATAAATAGTGCCAGGCACTATTTCTCCGGGAGAGAAGCTGCACAAAGTGTTGGCGCGCGCGGGTCTGGGCTCGCGTCGCACCATCGAAGACTGGATCCGGGCTGGGAGGATAAAGGTCAACGGCGAGCCAGCCGAAATCGGGGCCCGCATCTCGGACAAAGACGTCGTCTATGTGGACGGCCGACGGGTTCGATTTCCGCAAACGCGCCCGGCTTTACGTATGCTCATGTACCACAAGCCGGCCGGCGAAGTGTGCACCCGCCGGGACCCCGAAGGACGTCCTACCGTGTTTGATAACCTTCCCAGGCTTCGCGGTGAACGCTGGATTGCGGTCGGACGGCTGGACGTCAGCACCAGCGGATTGCTTCTGTTCACCAACGACGGCGAGTTCGCGAACCGGTTGATGCATCCTTCCGCCGCGGTCGAGCGGGAATACGCGGTGCGCGTTCGCGGAACGGTTGGCGCGGCGACGCTCGACCGGCTGCGCAGCGGCGTCAGGCTGGAAGACGGAATGGCGCGATTGGATGTCATCACCCCCGCCGGCGGCGAGGGCGCCAACCAGTGGTTTCACGTCGTAATCAAAGAAGGGCGAAAGCGCGAGGTGCGCAGGCTGTGGGAGTCCCAGGGTCTGGAGGTGAGCCGGCTTATACGGATCCGTTACGGCAGCGTCACGCTACCACGGAGACTGCGAACGGGACGATTTTCTGATCTGGATCGTTCGGATCTGGATTTGCTGTGTGCGCTTGTCGGTTATGAGCCACCCAAGTCGCCACCTGTAGGCCGATTGCCGGGCAGGAGGGCCGCACCGCGTCGCAAAAGATAACGCCCATTGCGGGCCGCGCGGGGCAAAAGAGAATACGGCATGTCAGCGCACCAACGGCGCGCAGTACGTTGCTCGTATCGCGCTTGACGCATCATCAATTAAGGTGAGATATCGCGATCTCTATCAACGACTTCTCAGCGCATACGGTCCGCAGCAGTGGTGGCCGGCGGAGGATGCCTTCGAGATGATGCTGGGCGCAATTTTGATTCAGCACACCGCGTGGTCGAACGCGAGCCGTGCCGTTGAAAATTTGCGTAGCGAAGGTTTGCTCGCACCCGGACCGCTGGACGCAATCGAACTCGAACGGCTTACAGCACTGATTCGGCCGGCCGGGGTATATAAGGTCAAAGCGAGGCGTATACAGGCCTTTGTGCGCTGGTACCGTTGCAACGGTGGTTATGATGCGCTGCGCGCGCTGTCCACTTCCGAACTTCGGCGCTCCCTGTTGTCGGTGCACGGCGTTGGCCCGGAAACGGCCGATGATATTCTTGTTTACGCCTTCGGGCGACCGGTGTTTGTCGTCGATGCCTACGCGCGGCGGCTGTTCGGTCGCTACGGTCTCGCCCGGGGCGACGAAAAGTATCCGGAGCTCAAGGCAAGGGTTGAAGCCGGGTTTTCCGGGGACGCTGCCGCCCTTGGAGAATTCCACGCGCTCATCGTCGAGCACGGAAAACGAACATGTCGACCGAATCCCTTATGCGAAGAGTGTGTATTGAGGAAAGGCTGCGCGCGGATACTGAGTTAGCTTGATGACGCGCTGCTGTGAGCGGGCGCTAGAGCCAAGGTGTCGTACTCAAGCGCGGGCCGTCAGGGAGCCGGCGTTGAACACCAAGCACGTATCAGCGCTTTACCGCTTGAAGCTCGCTGACCGTCTTGATCAGCGGGTCGCCTACGTCTTGTAGCAGCTCTGGGGGCAGGCCACCTGCCGCTTGTTTTGCCATCTCTTCGGAATCGAAGATCCCGTACAGAACTCGGAAGCGGGTATACGGGTTCGTTGTTTCCAAGAGGCTGAGCTGGAGATCGGGATAACCCGCCTGAAGGCGCCGGGCGCTGTCGGCGCTGTCCGTGGCGAACACCTGAAGCGTGTATTTACTCGCGTTTACACCGGCCACTCGATCAACGTTGCCGATTTCGTCACGCAAGCTGCTTACGGATTTCACCAACGGAATCGGTTGTGCCTGGCGAATATTCTCGGGCAGCTTCGCGTAGGCGCCGCGGGCCGCGTCCTCGGAATCGAAGACGCCGTATACCACACGGTAACGGGGCTCATTCCGGGCGCTCATCAGCACCTGCAGGTCGACATCCGGGTTGGCCGCGACCAGGTTTTGGATCTCATCCAGCTGGTTCACGGCAAACAGCTGAAGCGTGTATGCGTGAGCGGGCTGGGCGCTGAGCCACTCGGTGTCCGGCACCGGCGACAGCGTGTGGGGTCCCGATACCTGTGTTGGAGCGGGCGCGGGATCTGGAGGCGAATTTTCATTCACTGTCGCCATCAATTCGACGCCAGGATCTGTGTCTTTGACCCCCACGGCGGTCACGGGCACCGCGGATTCAGGGGGCGTTTTCTCGTTTACCGTCGCTGACGAGTCGACACCGGGAACCGTATCGCTGGCGATCACGGTGGAGGAGGGCTGCGCGGGGAGCCCCTTGAACTGCGTTACGTATTCCGAAATGCCGAGAAAAGACGCGAACTCGGATAGCCTCTTGCCCATCTCGGCGGCATTGGCCGATTCTTCCGAGCCCAGCAGCGCATTCTGCGCTTTGATTTCGTCACTGATGACAGTGATAAGGTTATTGAACCAGTGAGCCGAATAGGCTTCTCTTTTC
The DNA here is from genome assembly GCA_041589735.1 of Gammaproteobacteria bacterium. GTDB lineage: Bacteria > Pseudomonadota > Gammaproteobacteria > HK1 > HK1 > CAMYJH01. Next base: position 6,445 of record JBFHVA010000194.1, read on the forward strand.
TCCGTATAGGTGAGGTGGCTCCAGCTCTCCTTGAAGCTCGCGATACTGAATGCGCTGAAGTCCTTCGCAGTTACGAACTCGTCAATCAGCGAGCGAGCTCTGGAAAGAGGGGGAGCGTGCGCGGGCTGGTCGACGTTTCCGCCCTGTTGCCCGCCGCTCGGTAGCAGCATCCAGATTACACCGGCGACAACGATGATTGCGATCAACAGAGCCGCAGGCGCAAAGTGTTGAGCGCCGCTGCGGCCCGCGATGCTTACCTTGGTGGTGGGATCCTCTGAGTAGGCCTGCGGGGGAGGGGGCGG
>JBFHVA010000195.1:0-6734 GCA_041589735.1 Gammaproteobacteria bacterium
ACGCGCTTGTACCACCACCCGAGCGATTCCATATTGCGGGATTTTCTTTTGGCGGCATCATCGGCGGACACGTGTCGGCGTTAAAGGGCAAGCGGGTTCGCTCTTTCACCGCAGTCGCCGCCGGGGGGCTGGGGCTTCGTAACGCGCCTTTCCCCGAACTTGCCTCCATGGGCTCCATCCTTAAGCCGGAAGCGCTCGCCGAAGTGCACCGCATCAATCTCTCCCGACTAATGATCAATGACCCCGAGCGCATCGACGACCTGGCTATTCACGTTCAGACCGAGACGGTGCGCCGGGCCAGAGTGAGAAGCGGCAAGATCCCCTGGACCGGCACGCTCACCAACGCGCTCAAGCGCATCGACACGACGCTTGCGGGCATATGGGGTGAAAACGATGTGATTGCGGCACCCTATATGGAAGACCGCATCGAGCTATTTCGATCCATTCAGCCGGGCTGCGACTTTCGCGTCATTGAGGACGCTGGTCATTGGGTCATGTACGAACGCCCCGACGTGTTTAATGCCACGCTTCTCGAGCTTCTCGAAGCCGCCGAGAAAAACTAAACAGAGCGAAGGAGTCGCAGCTACTCTGCCCATGAAAAATGTTCCCTCGCCCTTGCCACGAAGGCGAGAGCAAAGCGAGGGGCCCGGCGGGGAGGAGGTGTAGACAAGGAGCGCGGAAACGATACCTCGGATTCGAACGCGATGGTTTCAACCAAAGCCGGCGGGCGTTACCGGTTATCCCTCGAACGTATTACTGAGAGCGCCGACCCCCTCAATAATAATTTCGATAACGCTGCCAGGTTTCATCGATCCTGCGCCCACTGAAGTGCCGCAGGCGATGACGTCGCCCGGAAGCAAGGTCATGTCGCCGGAGATGTGGCTGATGAGTTCCGCCGGGCTGAAGACGAAGTCGCTGACCGAATAGTTCTGCCTTTCTTCGCCGTTGAGCACGGAACGAATCGTGAGCTTGTTGGGATCCAGCCCGGTGGCCACCACGGGCCCCATGACGCCGAAAGTGTCCGCAGCTTTCGACCGCACCCACTGCTGCATGATCGGACTTTTGTTCAAGATCTCGATCGAGGTGACGTCGTTGATGCAGGTGACTCCAAACAGGTAATCCAACGCCTTGTCCACGGGAACATCCCGGCAAGTATTGCCAATGACTAAACCGAGCTCACCTTCGAAAATTATCTTGCCGTCGTAGGCTTTCGGCCGGCGGATGGGTTTTCCGGTGGGATGAAACGAGCTATTGGCCTTGAGCAGATACATAGGCTCGTCGGGTACGCTTCCGTTCATCTTCTTGATCAACGGATGCAGGTTGTGGGCAAGCGCCACCATCTTGCTTGGCTGAACCGGCGTGAGCAGCTCCACGTCCGCCAGGGCCACGGTGTCACCGGTTGCCCTGGGAGAGCTGAACATGTCCCCTTCGTATACCTTGATGCTGTCGCCTTCGAGCTGTCCGAAGTGGATCTCTCCTTTGTGACGGAATCGTGCCCAATGCGCCATTGTTTCTCTCCCCTCTTTTGCTGTTCAATTCAGACGCCCGCGCGCCGATAATACTTGGCTGCAAGGCTGCGGCATGGAGCATTTTACGCCAGCCGCACGCGCCCATGGGCAGAATGTGCGGGAAATTGCACGGGCGCCGCTAACGGGGGCCACCGGGGCGGACGCGGTTGAACCGCTTGCGCGACAGCCGCCTGAGCGGGGATAGTGTGGGAACATAAGCAGGTCACGGAGATATCGATAACGACGAACGGCTCCGACCTTTTTTTAGGCGGAGACTAAGGGGCGGCCATGAAAGTCGAATTGTTCCGCCGCGGCCAACGACCCGCTGATTTTAAAGCGGGAACGTACCTGCCCATATTGTTCGCATTAGTACTTGGCGTTGCGCTTTTCTCCCGGGGCAGCGATTCGCGCGCCGCGTCGTCCGCCGAGCCCAAGGGGCTCGAGGCCATGCGCGCGCTGGCCCTCGAGCTGCTCCGCGCGGAGGACTACGACCGATCCATCGAGGTCTATGAAGAGATTGTCAGGCAGACGCCGGACGACGCACGCTCGCACTACGATCTCGCTGCTGCACTTTCATTTGTTCAGCGCTACGAAGAATCCGTTGCCCCGATCCGGAATGCGATCCGGATCGATCCCGAAAACGTCAAAGCGCAGGAAATGGCCTCGCTTATCTTTCTCAAATTGCGCTGGTACGCGCAGGCGTTCGAGGCGACTTTGAAGGCGGCAGAGCTGGGCGAGCCGACCGCGATGTACAGTCTGGTTAACATGTACGAAAAAGGCATGGGTGTCGCGGTGGACGTGAACAAGGCGGTGGACTGGGCCACCAGGGCGGCGGAACACGGCCACCTGGGGGCGATGGCGCTGATGGAGAATGTCTACCGAGAAGGTCGGCTAGGGCGACGCATCGACGATGAAAAGGCGGAGGCCTGGGCAAATCGGCTGCGCGAAGCAAAGACCGCGCAGAAATGATTCAATAGAGTCCGGAAAGGAAAATCAGAATACGCGGCCGCTGTGGTCGGCCCAGCGCTTTTTTCACGCTGGTACAGGGAGATTGTCAATATTGGCCCTATGCGCCATGGGATGCGGGTTTTAGTTTATGCGGCCCGACACGGCCTCGGGGTTTTGTGCGCGGAGGTTGAGTGATGCTGATAGGCGTTCCCAAAGAAATTAAGGTCCACGAGTACCGGGTTGGGCTCACGCCGCAAAGCGTGCAGGAAGTGGTCCATCACGGTCACGACGTCATCGTTGAAACCAACGCGGGTGTCGGCATCGGCGCCACCGATGGGGACTACGAGGCCGCAGGCGCCAGTATCGTCTCCACCGCATCGGAAGTCTTCGACCGGGCCGAAATGGTCGTCAAGGTCAAAGAGCCCCAGGCGAAGGAACGCGCCATGCTCAAGGAAGGCCAGGTGCTGTTCACTTATCTGCACTTGGCGCCGGATCCGGAGCAGACCAAGGATCTGGTGGAAAGCGGGTCCGTGTGTATCGCCTATGAAACCGTTACCTCGCCGCTCGGCGGACTGCCGCTGCTGGCGCCCATGTCCGAGGTCGCGGGCAGGCTGTCGGTACAGGCGGGCGCCCACTGCCTGGAGAGGATCAATGGTGGTCGCGGTATTCTCCTCGGAGGCGTCCCGGGCGTCGATCCTGCCAACGTCGTGATCATCGGGGGAGGCGTCGTCGGAACTCACGCCACCCATATCGCGCTGGGGATGGGGGCGGACGTCTGGGTTCTGGACCGGTCCACCGACGTGTTGAAAAGCCTTTGGCGACAATTCGGCCGGCCGCTGAACACGGTGTATTCGACCCGAACCTCGCTGGAAGAGCACGTGCTCAAAGCCGACCTGGTCATCGGTGGCGTGCTCATTCCGGGTGCCGCGGCGCCTAAGCTGGTCACCGCCGAAATGATCAAGCGAATGAAACCCGGATCCGTAGTGGTGGACGTCGCTATAGATCAGGGCGGCTGCTTCGAGACCTCCAAGGCGACGACCCACGCAGAGCCCACTTTTATAGTCGACGACGTAGTCCACTACTGCGTCGCGAACATGCCCGGCGCAGTGCCGCGCACCTCTACTTATGCGCTTAACAACGTCACCCTTCCCTTTGTCGTCAAGCTCGCAGACAAAGGTTACGAACAGGCGCTTGCGGATGACATACATCTGCGTAACGGACTCAACGTGCACAAGGGCCTGATCACGCAAAAGGAAGTGGCCCGCGATCTTGGCTACGACTATGTCGAAGCCCTGGACGCGATGAAGACCGGCTGAACCGCGACCGATACCGACACGCATACAACAAACAGATTAAGGATTAAGACAATGACACGCATGACATCCAGTGAAGCCTTCGTCGAAACGCTCGCCGCTCAGGGAGTCAAGGACGTCTTCGGTATCGTCGGGTCGGCCTACATGGACGCGCTGGACATCTTTCCGGCGGCGGGCATCCGGTTCATCTCCGTGCAGCACGAGCAGGGCGGCGGCCACATGGCCGACGGGTATTCGCGGGTCAGCGGCAAGCACGGAGTATGCATCGCCCAGAACGGCCCGGGTATCACTAACTTCGTGACCTCCATTGCCGCGGCTTACTGGGCGCATTCGCCGGTGGTCATGATCACTCCGGAGGGCGGCACCTCGACAAAGGGGCTCGGTGGCTTTCAGGAAACCGACCAGCTGCCTATCTTCTCCAAGATCACCAAATACCAGGTGCATATCGACAACCATTCGCGGATGGCGGAGCAGACCGGCTACGCCTTCGACATGGCGCAAATCGAGCGTGGTCCGGTGCAGATCAATATTCCTCGCGACAAATTTTACGGCGAGGGCGACTACACCATCCCGAAGCCGGCGAGGCTGGAGCGCGGCGCGGGCGGACCCGAGAGCCTGGACAAAGCTGCCGATATTCTTTCCAAGGCCAAGTTTCCGGTCATCGTCTCCGGCGGTGGCGTGGTGATGGCCAACGGCGTCAAAGAGACCGTGGCGCTGGCCGAGTATATGAGCGCACCGGTGGTGAACAGCTATCTGCATAACGATTCCTTCCCGGCGAGCCACCCACTGTGGTGCGGACCGCTCGGCTACCAGGGTTCGAAGGCGGGCATGAAACTGATCAAGAAAGCGGACGTGGTGCTCGCGCTGGGCACGCGCCTCGGCCCCTTCGGCACTCTGCCCCAGCACGGCATCGACTACTGGCCGAAGAAGGCCAAAATCATCCAGGTGGATGCGGACCATAAGGTGCTGAACCTGGTGCGCAAGGTGGACCTGGCGATCCTCGGCGACGCGCGCGCCGCGGCAAAGGAAATTCTGGAGCGGCTGCAGACCGGCAATCGCAAGCACGCCTGGCGCGCCAACAAGAAAGAGCGCCAAGATGAGGTCAAGAAACAGAAGAAGGCGTGGGAGAAGGAGCTGGACAAGTGGGGTCAGACCAACGGATCTCCCGTTTCACCCCGCCGCGCGCTGCGGGAGCTCGAAAAAGCCATGCCCAAAGACGCCATGGTCAGCACCGATATCGGCAACATCTGCTCGGTTTCCAACAGCTACCTGCGGTTCGAGAAACCGAACAGCATGCTGGCGGCTATGAGCTTCGGTAACTGCGGTTACGCCTTTCCCTGCGCCATCGGCGCCAAGGTCGCCTCTCCGGACAGACCGGCCATTGCTTACGTGGGCGACGGCGCCTGGGGCATGAGCTTCATGGAGACGCTCACCTGCGTGCGCGAGAAGATCCCGGTGGTCGCCGTGGTCTTCAACAACCAGCAGTGGGGCGCGGAAAAGAAAAACCAGGTGGACTTTTACAGCGACCGCTACGTCGGCACCAATATCGAAAACCCGAGCTTTGCCGAAGTCGCCAAGGCCATGGGCGCCAACGGCATCACGGTGGATAAGCCCGACCAGATTGGTGACGCGCTGAAGAAGGCGGCGAAATCGAACAAGCACACCGTGCTCGAGATCATGGTCACCCAGGAATTGGGCGATCCGTTCCGCCGCGACGCGTTGAAGAAACCGGTGCGGCACCTGAAAAAATACAAGAAGTACGTCTGAAAAGCTGCTCCTCCGAGCAACTGGGCGCCTTCACGGTTGATTAATCGAGACGTGCCGGCAGATCTCGAGGTCGTGAATCTCCGAGCCATGTCGAAAAGACCGGAGAGCCGGTTTCCGAACTGCACTTTCCTTTCTCGCCTAATTGAGCATCTGGCGATGCGGTTCGGACCCACGAAACCAGTCGGGCTCGCATGGCTCGGAACGCGAATTGCGGTGCACGCGGCTTACGACATCACCCCGGTCAATGAAACACCCTGGTACGAGGGCCGCGAGAAGCTGAATCTCGACGCCGAAGACTGGTTGCAAAGCTCCAGCTTCCCGTGCGCCAGTAAGGATGTGTTGATCTACGTTGCCTGCTCCAAGTCCCTGGAGCAGCGCGATCCGCCAGTCGCGAGGTTCCTGAGTCGGATGGAACTCGACCCGGCCGTGGTCAATCAATGGATTCTGAAGATCGGCCGCGACAAGATGGACCCGCGGGACGTTGCCGAGGAGTGGGTCGAGAACAACATGGACATCGTAAACAAGTGGATCCAGTAGACGGATCCTGCGAGCAAAAAGGAGGCCTCGGCCCCCTTTTTTTTCGATTTGCACCAACCCTTCCGTGATCTTGGAACTCGCCCATACCTGGTTGGTACGAGATCTTCACCTCAGTCCGAAAAGTCAAATAGTCAACTTCAGGACCGGTCGCCCCCCAATAGCATGCAATTTGAGTGACAGTGATCTTAATTCGGGGACCAAGTGACAAACACCCGCATGCCGGCGAATTAGGTTAACCGTCACCAAAATTAAAGCGTCAAATTACGCGGCAGCGCAGGTCGCCGACGCCGTCGATATGCCCCTCGAGTTCGTCGCCGCGCACGACCGGGCCAACGCCAGCCGGCGTGCCGGACAGGATGATGTCGCCCGGCGCGAGCGTGAACAGGCCGGACAGGTACGCGATCATTTCCGGGACCTTCCAGATCATGTGATCGAGGTCGCCTTGCTGGCGCACCTCGCCGTTGACCTTGAGCCAGATCGCGCCATCGGCAGGATGGCCGATTTCGCTCGCGGCGACGAGCTCGGAAGCCGGCGCCGAGTGATCGAAGGCTTTGCCGATCTCCCACGGGCGGCCGGCTTTCTTGCACGCGCCCTGCAGGTCACGCCGCGTCATGTCGAGCGCGACGCCGTAGCCCCAGACGTGATCCAGCGCGGACTCGAG